>DATFZN010000015.1:0-82476 GCA_035314425.1 Candidatus Acidiferrum sp.
AAGGGTGAAGTCCGCGCCTTCTCGGATGGGCACCAGCACGAACTCAGAAGGTTTCGAGATGGAGGACATCCTCGTCGCCACGTTGCGCGACCTCAGGAGGCCCATTTTCACCGTGGGCTAGAAGGACATCAACCTTAACGACGCCAGTGGCCGCGCAGTCCGTCCAGCAAGGTGCCTAGCGCATTCCTTACACCGCTGCTACTTCCCCTCCTGCGCCTGGCTCATTCCGCGACGGCGAAACCCCAGGGTTGCGTGTCAAAAAAGCATGACGGAGCGCACTAGAATTCCAGGTTTAGAGCATATTGCATGATCCGGGAATTCACCGTAAGGGCGCTAATCACGCCGAAGGTGCTCGGCGTCGAAACGTCGTCCGAGGATTCGCAAAATTGGCGGTCTCCTAAATTGTGCTCGTCTGCTTAGGCGTTCCATCCTAACCGAGACATGCTGGCCGGGATCGAATCCGCGATTGAACCTAGCGAGCTTCTGACGTAACGAGGGTTAAGAGTGTCGGACACGAACCTACTTCTGTGCGCTTCTGCCATGGGGTGTCCCAAGCTGCATTCTACCAATTGGTTACGGAGAACGTAGAATCTGACGACAACGGCAGGTTGTGGACACTAAAGGGCAGATGCCCCTAAGTTATGGCAAACAAAATAGATGGCGGGCGAGCTTTGTAAGCCGGATTCTGTGCGCTGCCTGGTCTTGCGACCTGGCATCGTAACAATCATTCCTCTAGCCCCGGTCTCGCGACCGGGATCAAGCGACCTACCCGAGGGTCATCAGCACTTGGCAGACGCGAAGTCTGCCAAGCGAGCCCCTGATCGCTTGCGCGCTCAGGGTAAAGAGCCGGGCCAGCTCTCCCCTCCTATTTGGTCTTGCACCACGCGGGGTTTGCCATGCCTCCGCCATTACTGCCGGAGCGGTGGGCTCTTACCCCACCTTTTCACCCTTACCTCAGGAGGGAGCCAAAGAAGATGTCTCGAAGGTTTTCCTTCGAGCTATCACCGTGCTCGAACCTAGGCGGTATATTCTCTGTGGCACTGTCCGTGACGCGCTTAGCGCACAGTCTAGAATGACTATGCCACCAAAAGCGTCCCCTGGTGTTACCAGGCGCATTGCCCTTCTCTGCTTGCGCAGATGAGGTGTCCGGACTTTCCTCCCGCCAGATCGCTTGCGCGACCTGGCCAGCGATTGTCCAGCTCACCCGCCATCGTAATTATAGCGCGAGAGGGAACTCTGTTGCGGGATTGTTCTGCGCAACTTACAGAAGTCGGGTGAAAGAGGCGAATGGCTCAATTGGTATTAACTATTCGGATGGTGGTTCTGGGGCGGAGCCAACGTGCATGTGACTCAGGTCCTGCAAGGTGGCTTTTTCCTGCTCGGTCATGCCCTTGGTGAAATTCGGATCAGCGAGGCGCTCGTTGCGTGCGGCCTCCGGCATATTCTTCAAGACACCGAGTTTCTGCTTGATCATTTGCTGGCGGTCCCAGGGCATCTGCTTCATTTCCGGCAACACATCATTTTTGATGTGGTCGCGCTGCTGCGGAGTCAGATTGCGCCAAGTCTCTTCCTTGTCGTGCAGATCGGCGCGCTGGGCAGGCGTCATGTGATCCCACTGATTGAACTGCTGGCGAATCTTGGCCTGCTTATCGGGCGACAGATTCTGAAACGCTCTGCTGTTCTGCAAAACGCTTTCGCGCTGTGCGGGTGTCATCGAACGCATTTGGTCAACCCAGGGACGAGCTGCTCCCACGCCCAACTGCTGGCGCTGGTTTAAGTTTGTGCCTTCCCCATTTGGCGGCCGGTTCCCGTTGTTCACATTCGATTGAGGATGGACTGGAGGAATGGTGTTGGGGTGGTACACGTTCGCAGGCGGCCGGTTCGGATTATTATTCGCCGGAGGATGATTGGCGCTTTGCTTTTGCGGTTTTGGCTGCGCTGGATGCGACGCAGGCGGATGCTGCTGTGGGGGACGATTGGGATTCTGCTTTTGCGCGAGCAAGCCTCCGGGTAATGCAGCGAAGCTTAGTATCGCCGCCATCACCGCATCGAGTTGGAGTTTGCTTCTCACAATTGCTTTGTACACAAATTTTCTAGCCAAGGATCCACAGCACCTGCCGAGATTACATATGCTGCTGCGAATCAGAATCGTCGTCGGTTTGTTGCACAGGCGGCGGCAATTCCTTTAACGGCTCGAAGTTCGTGAGCACATCATGATCTTCAAGCACCGGTAAATCCTGCATCATCTGCGCATCGGCTTGCGCCATATCCATCGGAGGCGGTCCGACCGGGCGCTCATATCCCATCCAAAGCGCAGCAATCAACAACATCGAAGCAACCAGGGCAATGCGCGGCGAAAAGTGCAACCAAGCCCACCAGCTCTGCTTCACAGGCTCCGCGACCACCAGCGCATGCACGCGCGCGTTGAATGCTTCCGAAGGTTCGATCACCGGAAGTTCGTCGAGCAAACCGCTCACCGCGCGAAACTCATTCACACGCAAACGGCATGGGCTGCAATTGGCCAGATGCTTTTCAACTTCGAGCCGCTCGCTCTCTTTCAGCCGTCCATCGAGGTATCCGAGGAATCGACTTTCCATTTTTTCACAACGCATACAGCCTTCTTTCCCTACCCTACTGTCTCACCTGGTGCGCCACGAGTGGGGCTAGTTCCACTCGAAGCGCCTCATACGCCCGGAACAGCAGCGATTTTAACGCGCTTTCCGAGCAATTGAGAATTTTCGCAATCTCCGCGTAGTCGAGTTCTTCGTACTTGTGCAGCAGCACGGCAGCGCGCTGCTTTTCCGGGAGCTTGTCGATGGCGTGGCGAATCATCTTCACCCGAACATCTTCGACGAGATGCTGCTCGATGTTGGGATGTTGTTCCGCAACGTCCAGCGGCCTGTCGTCACCATCTTCGGAATCGATTCTTGCCGGCGAATCGATAGAATCCTCTAACTTCTGGTAACGGTTATCACGAATCGAATTCAGTGCCAGATTCGTCGCAATGCGAAAGAGCCAAGTGGTGAACTTTGCGCTAGGCACATAGTCGGCGCGCGCGCGGTATACCCGCAGGAAAACCTCCTGCGCGAGGTCCTCCGCCTGCTCCCTGTTCCGCACCATGCGGTAAAGGAAGTTGACGAGCGGCGTGCGATACCGGTGCAGGAGCAGCGCAAAGGAAGCTTCGTCACCGGATTTCACGTCCAGCATCAGTTGGACGTCGGTTCTGACCATAGCCGCCACACTTTACCAAACACATTTGTTCTCAAAAAGTTGCAGATTCACCACATGCGACGAGGAAGCCAAGGGGGCAGAACTTCTGCTAGAGCGAGGCGCTTGCATGGGATTCCACGGGCAGTTCAGATATTAAATAAAGCTTTTAAAATCAGAAGACTGGCGACGCCGACCGAAACCAGGAGGGCCATCCGCCAACCCGGCTCGCGGTTGACCACTGGCAGGAGATCGGTGGCAGCGACATAGAGCGTGACCCCGCCCGAAATAGGGAGGGCATACTTCAGTTGGGCCTGGAGCTGGACTGTGAGCAAAACGCCCAAAAGGGTTGCCGCGCCCAAGAAACCCGCAGCTCGCACAGCGTTCTTTTTGGATTGGCCGCTAGCCAGAACCAGGGAGGCGACCGTGAAGCCTTCGGGCAGTTTGTGTAGGAAGACGGCAAAGAAAATGACCAGCCCCAGCCAGGTGGAAACCAGGAAGCCCGCTCCGATGGCCACGCCGTCAAAGAAGGTGTGAATGGCCAGGCCGAGCAGAACCGTGCTCCGGACGTGGTGATGACGAACTTCTTCGGTGTGGGTTTCTTCACCGAAATGAAAATGCTGGGCGAGGATGTGTTCGAATAGGTGGACGAGGAAAAATCCGGCGAGCACGTAAAGAAGCGCGTGTTCGCCGGTGATCTTGACAGATTCGGGGATGACTTCGACGAGCGCGACAGCCAGCATGTAGCCGGCGCCCAGCGCGAGGAAATATTGCAAATATTTGCGCGGCCATTCGCGGTGGACGACGAAGTAGCCGCCGAGGAGGTTGCCGCCGGCGGCGACCAGGCCAAGAACTGCGGCCAGGGCGACACGAGATGAGAGGGCGAGGATCATCAAAAAATGTGCGGTCGGGTTGTGATCACCCCCGCCACCTGCGAACGACTAAAAATCCTCTCACGCATCACCCGCCAGGGAACAAATGCTTTCTTCAGGGTCTAAAAAGCCGTTGACGATGCTGCGTCGGACTCGAACCCCCCGGCCTCCTAGGTTACTCACCCGCTGTGGCGGAAGAGAATCACATCACCTTCTTGAACGATGTACTCTTTTCCTTCGAGACGAACTTGAGCCTTTTCTTTGGCGGCAGCGATGCTCCCGGCAGCAAGCAGGTCATTGCATTTGACAACTTCGGCGCGAATAAATCCCTTTTCAATGTCGCTGTGAATTTCGCCAGCAGCTTTGAGCGCGGTGGAACCTTTGCGGATGGTCCACGCGCGAACCTCGGGTTCCCCAGCGGTGAAAAATGGCATGAGGCCCATCAAATCATACGTGGCGCGAACCATTCGGTGGAGGCCTGGCTCTTTCAGTCCGTAAGAGGAAAGCAGCTCGGCGGCTTCTTCTTCCTTCATTTCGGCCAGCTCGGCTTCGAGTCGACCGCAAACGGCAACCACACCGGTATTTGTCCGGCCATGGAGCGCGGAGAGCTTGTGCTTCTCGATGGCTTTGTCCATTTCGGCAGCTTCGTCGTCGCCAAGGTTCAACACGTAAAGCATCGGGCGCATCGACAGGAACAAAAATCCCCCGATGGGCTTGCGTTCCTCGGGGCTGAGAGGGAGTTCGCGCAATGGCTTTTCCGCTTCGAGATGGGCTTTGCACTTTTCCAAGACGGTTTTTTCAAGTTCGAGCAGTTTGTCCTGTTTTTTCTTCAAGTCCTTGTCGATGCGTTCGAGGCGCTTGGAGATTTGTTCGTGATCGGAAAGGATCAGCTCGAGGTCAAGATTGGTGGCATCACGCAAAGGATCGATGTTGCCTTCGGAGTGCGGCACGCTGGGATCGTCAAAAACGCGAATGACGTGGGCGATGGCGTCCACGTCGCGCAAAGAAGCGAGGCTTTCGCGCATGCGCTCTTTCTGCATGCCGCCGAGATCGACATACTGCACCGTGGCATACGTGATTTTCTTAGGGTTGTAGAGCCTGGCGAGCTCCTGGAGCCGTGGCTCAGGCACCTTGGCCACGCCAACGTGTGTGGCTTGGCCACTCTTGCCCTCGACGTTTGCTTTCGTCAGGATTCGGAAGAGAGTGGTTTTTCCTACCTGTGGTAGTCCGATAATTCCAGTCTGCATGAACCAGTAATTTTAGCACACCCAGCGGACCGAGATCGCGAGGCCGAGACAGGATTCACAGTGAATCAGAGCGCGCGTTTGCTAGCTGAGTACACGGAGTGCCGCGCCCGTTGCGATCCGCGTGAGTTGCTGGTGTCCAGGTGGGTAGGCAACTGATGCAAATTGTTGCGAAGTGCGAATCGCGGGGCGCGGAACAATCTCCACCACGCGTCCGATCAGATCGTAGGCGTCGGTCTTCGTGATTTCGATGCGGGCGACCTCGCCGATCGCGGCCATCTCGCCGCTCGGCAGCTCGATGTCGGTCAGGTAGAGCTTGCCGTCGATATCTGGAGCCATGGATTGCAGGCGAGCTTCCCAAACCAGTGGGTTTTCTTTTGAAGGGCCTTCGACCAGCGCCGTGGCGACGGTACCTTTTAGGGCTTTCAGATTCTCGCGAGAAATTTTCTTTTGCAGACTCATCAGGCGATTGCGGCGATCCTGGATCGTTTGGGCGTCCACTTTACCATCGAGCGGAAAGCTAGCGGCGTTGTCCACGTCGGAATATTCGAACACGCCCATCCAATCGAGCTTGGCTGCACGGACAAACTGATAGAGCTGTTCGAAATCAGCTTCCGTTTCACCGGGGAAGCCCACGATAAAGCTGGTGCGCAGCGCAACGCCCGGAATCGTGGCGCGCATGCGCTCCAGCAACTTCAAAAACGCATCGCCATGGGAGCCGCGCTTCATACGCGCCAAGACATTGCGGCTGGCATGTTGCAACGGCATGTCGACATACTTGGCAATCCGCGGATGGGCCGCCAAAGTGTCCAGCAATTTTTGCGTGACGCGGTTTGGGTATGCGTACAGGAAGCGCACCCAGAGCAAATCTTCGATGCTTGCCAATTTTTCGAGCAGTTGCGCCAAACCATCGCGCAGGCCGAGGTCCTCGCCATAGGAAGTTGTATCTTGCCCGATGAGGGTAAGTTCGCGCGTGCCCGCAGCCGCCAGGTTTTCCGCTTCGCGTACCACGGATTCGAATCTGCGGCTGCGGAAAGCACCGCGCAGCTCGGGAATGATGCAGAATGTGCAAGGGTGATCGCAGCCTTCGGCGATTTTGATGTACGCCTGGTGCTTCGGCGTGGTCAAAATACGCGGTGTTAAATCGTGATAAAGGAACGACGGTGGCTGCGCGGGAAGAACCCGGAGATCACCTTCTACGGCTTCGAGGATGCGCTCGACTTCGCCGGTGCCAACGACGGCATCGACTTCCGGAACTTGCTCCAGGATCTGCTCGCGAAAACGCTCGACCAGGCAGCCTGCTACAATCAACTTTTTTGCTGCGCCGAATTTCTTGTGCTCGGCCATTTCCAGAATCGTGTCGATAGACTCCTTTTGTGCCGATTCGATGAAGCTGCAGGTGTTGACGACCAGGATTTCTGCATCGTCAGCCCGGGGTGTCAGTTCATAGCCTTGGCGCCCCAAAATACCCATCATGACCTCGCTATCGACGAGGTTTTTCGGGCATCCTAGAGATATAAATCCGACTTTGGTCATCGTTGACTCTGGCACAGTAGGCGCAATTCTCTAATTTTAGCATGGTTGCGAGCAGCGAGTGGGAACGGCCACGGATGTGCCTGAAATGGATTTTTAAGGACTAGGAATACCCGCTTGCCCGGGAGTTACTGGCAAGCAGAAACCTCGAGCCTGTCCTTCAATTCGGAAGAGTCCCCGGACTAAAGACATACAACAACGGGTCGCTCGATTTCGGGATGGCCAAGATGACTTCCCCGTTGGTGACCAGAGGAAAGTTGCCTCCATTCAAGCTCCCTGATCCGTCCGAATTGACCGAGATAACCCCAGAGGGCGGCAGATTGGGAACGCTGCCGGTGGTGATCTGCGTTGAGGTATATTGACCCGAACCCGAGAAGGAAAATGCGCCGCCAGATGTGCCGTTCCGTCCATCCAAGTCTTCCTGTGTGCTCATGGCGTAATTGCCGGAAATATCGGAAGTGAGATAGGCAGGCGAGGTTGCGGATTGCTCCACGACGAATCCGGAGCTGGCCGCACTGTCCGCACCGACCAGGAAACCAGCAATTTCATCGTCGCCGGTACTGCTCGCGGTAAGGTAAACCACGGGATTAACGGGACCGAGACCGGAGATAGCGACCCGGCCTGAGGCAGCCTCGAGCGTGTAGCTTCCATTGAAGTACGGTGTGGCAGAATAGTTTCCAGCATGGTTCAAGTACACTACCCCGCTCGGAATGGCTCCTGCCGCAGCATTAAACGTACCGATTTCGACCGTGTTCGCAGTGTTGCTCCCGCTCGCCGCAAGTCCCTGTGAAGCGACGATGTAGTATCCATTCACGGCGCCTGGAGCATAGCTCGGATTCGAGGCGAGGACGCGCCCGGCAAGCAAGGGTGGCGAACCCGCTTTGCTTGGCGAATCGGTAGAAAGCAAAAGGAAATCCGATCCATTCAAGATGTAGAAGGCAAAATCGAAGGTGAGATTGCCGCCGGTAACCGGAACGGTATAGGTGCCAGTCCCGCGACCTGTAGATGGGTCAATGGAAGAGTTCAGCGTTCCACTCCCTCCGGATAGTTCGCCCGTCGGCGTTCCTCCCTTGTTCAGGTCCGCAAACCCAGAGGAAAGTTGGCCGGAAGAATTTGCGAAAGTACCTGCGATGACGGTGCGGGATTGGCCGGTGGAATCGGCCGTCCAGCCATCGAGGCCAAACGCATAGTTGGGCTCGAGCGAAGCAAGCGAGTAGGCGCTCGGAACTTGTAGGCCCATCGAACCGGAAGCCTTCGTCCCACTCTCGATGGTGTCAGATTCAATTATTCTTCCGGTGTGATAGAGCGTTCCATCGAAGCCACTCAGGCTGAAGGAGAACTTTACGTTGGCAACAACGGGAAGCGCATCGGTCGCGGCAGCGCGTTGTTTGCTGCCAGTCGAGCGGACCGCGGCGGGGCCCTCCAAGCGGGGCGAA
The DNA here is from genome assembly GCA_035314425.1 of Candidatus Acidiferrum sp. Lineage (GTDB taxonomy): Bacteria > Acidobacteriota > Terriglobia > Acidiferrales > UBA7541 > Acidiferrum. The sequence goes on from DATFZN010000015.1 coordinate 8,293, forward strand.
GATCGAGCGTTCTTGACGCTCTGAGCACTCCCGATAGGATCGGAAAACGCCAGATACAAACACCCGAGAGTGGACGGTCCGAAGGCGTATGAACTTGAAGCCAGGTTGATGGTCATCTGCACAGGTCCGTTTGTGAATCCGTTGTAGTCCACCGTGGCGCTGGTGATCCCGCCAGCGCCATTCGGGGTAAAGCTGCCTGCAATGTCGATGGGGTTGCCATTTCCGTCTGTTCCTTCTACGAGGAAGGCGTAGGGAGACGCGGAACTGAGTACTGCTTCATTGCCAAACGGTTCGCACGACGCTGTCACCGCAGGGACGATTGTCAGTGTCAGGGGTAGAGAAGCGGCTGTTGCGTGAGTGGAATCGGTCACCGTGAACACGTACGGGCCGAAACTACCAGCCATCGTCGGCGTCCCGGCAATGAGGCCGGCACTGGTGATGTTCCCTAAGCCAGGTGGGAATGCGCCGCCCGAGGTTTCTGCCCAAGTGTAAGGAGCAGTGCCGCCAGTGGCCGCGAGAGCAAAAGAATAGGGGGCGTTGACAGTTCCTCCGGCCAATGCGCTGGTCGTCACGCTCAGTGGTGTAGAGTGGATGGTGATGGCGAGCCCTGTTGACGACGCCACCAGTCCCGTTGAATCCGTGGCTTTAAAAACATAGGGTCCAAATTGGCCGGCCACCGTTGGCGTCCCATTAAAAACTCCTGCTGATCCCAGCGAAATACCGCTCGGCATTGCGCCGCCAGAAACTTGTGTCCAGGTGTAGCTGGGAGTTCCTCCTGTGGCAACCAGCGTTGCAGAATACGGGGAGCCGACGAAACCATCCGGAAGCGAGGTGGTTGTGACCAACAGGTGAGCGGTGCCCCCACCACCGCAACTGCTAATTGGAATGCACGCAAACAGCACAGCAAGAAAAGACACACAACGGTAACCACGACGCATGAAATCTCCCAGAGGTCTGATTTGTTCCCAACGATTTCGTTGTCCGCGTAATAATTCAGTGCTTCTGCCTTTCACACCAATAGACAAAAAGCTGTTACGCCTCTTTCCATGTTCCCTTGGAATGCAGGGGAAGTTCCGAGGTTGCCAACCCTTCGATCATTTAATACTACCGCTAAGTCGGAACGGAGCGAGCGCCCAAAATGGATTATCTCCTCAGCGGGGTTTAGACGTCGATTTTATTTTGTGCAGAAGATCGCGCAAGCGTGCCGTGTCGCAAGGCACGTTGCCGAATCGGGCCTGGCTATAGAGCCGCGTAAATTCGCGCACAGCGGGCGCCAATTCCGGCTGCCAGCTGGTGGCCGTGGCAAATTCGAGAGGAGTTTGCGTTTCGGCGCGCGTGAAACCGTGTCGGACCAGCAAGCGCTGTAATTCGGCGTAAAGTATGGAAGCGAGTTGTGGATTGCGGCGAAGATCGGATGAGCTACGAAGCTGCAGCGACAAACTGATCCAGCGAATCAGTGAGCGAATCCAATCGAACCGCACTACAACCAGCAGTAAAGCCAGCGCGAACGGAAAAATCAGGCTTAATTCCGCGTGCGCTTGCTGCCAGCGCGTAAGGCCGCCCATTCCGCGCTGCTCTGTCCGGCGAAACCATTCCCGAACGCTTTCATTCCAATTGCGCGAACCGCGCTCCATGCCCTGTGCGAGAATCACCTGGTGAGAAAAATCGTAGTTCACAACCCACTCGAGCCAGTTCAATTGGATCCAGTCGAGATACAAGTTAAATCGGGAGAGCAGGCCGGAGTCCGGATCGGGCCCGGGAGGTGTAGGATCGAACGTAATCCACCCGCTTCCGGGAAAATACGCTTCCACCCAACTGTGGGCATCCGTTCCCCGGACGATATAGTCCTCGGCAACATCATTGTATTCACCGGGCAAGAAACCGTTCACTTCGCGCGATGGAATGCCCAAGGTGCGCAGCATGACGGTCATCGCTGAAGCGAAATATTCGCAATGGCCTGCGCGAGCTTCAAACAGAAAATGAGCAAGCGGGTCTTGGCCCGGTGTAGCCCTCAAATTCAAAGTGTAGCGATAGTTACGCTGCAGGTACGCTTCCAGCGCCAACGATTTGTCGTAAGGATTGCTTGCGGTAACGGTGATCTTGCGCGCCAGTTCCGGAATTCGCGGATCGAGTTTTGGGACTTGTAAATAGACGTTCTCGAAATCTTCCGGATACTCCTGCAAAGCTGTACGCGCTTTGGCCGGATCGACGACCGGCAGAAGAGAACTGCCTTCGTATTGTACTTGTCCGAAATTGTGCGCCGGATTGTAGACAGAATCCGTGGAATCGCGCGTGAGGTACGCGCGGCGGGCCAGAGGGTTGTCGCCAGTGCCCTCCTGGAAAAAATTGCCGCGAACCCGGACGAGGTTGGCCGGAGCAAAAATCGCGTCACTGGCCATGGGCTGCAGGAGAACCGTGAATTGCAATTCTTGGCCAGTGCGTGCCACATTCTCGGTCCGGGGATCGAGCAAGTAAATCCAGCCGTTGCTGGAAGGCGCAAGAGCATCGCGCAATCTGTCGCTTGAAAACCAGCGGTGTCCGTCGAAATTTGTTAGCGCGATCCCACGCCAGCGCAGCGAGGGATAATTCACCGGACCGCCGGTTTTCACGCGCATCACTACGGCCGTATTTTTCTTGATCTCGCCAATTTCGCCGAGTTCCACGTTGTCGGTGAATCCACTCATCAATGTGGATTGCATCCCTGCGCGTGAGAGATAGCCAGCACTGAACCGCGGAAAAAAGAAGAAAAGCACCGAACCGAGCAGGATGCCACCGAACGCGACAGTGAGAGATGCCAAACCAAGAGCGCGATAAAAACGGCGCTCGCGCGCCGGTTGCGCTTCCAGTAGTGGATAAATGGATTTTGTGGCGGCACGGCGAACCTCCAGACCAACAAAGGTGGCCACAGCAAAAACCAGAAACGCGGCGAAGAAAATAAGGAAATAAGTATCCACAGTAAAAATGGCAGCGCCCAGGAGACAAGCGAACGCCAGCATCGACAGGAACAGCGCGTCGCGATCGGTCGTAGCGCTATACAAGCGCACGATGGTCACGAATATCAAAAAGTGGACGGCTGCAAGGACAATCGAATACAGCCCGGGGTCGGGAATTCCGGCGGCGAGTTGACGCGAAACAAAAAGGGCGTCGAGGGGAAACAGCAATAGATAGCCAATCACCAGACGAGTTGCAAGAACAGGCTTGAGTTCCGTGGGAAAACCGCGCAACCAACGGAATCCTTTATACAGGATCAAAGCCGGGCCCAGGATGGCAGTCACTGGGTCGAGCTTACCCGTCACGCTCAGCGTCGATACCGATGTGAGCACCAGAAAAAACAGGGCGGAGCGAAAGAATCGCTCGGCAGGGAGAGGCGGAGCCGGAATTGCCACGGTAGCGGACACGGTCAGTAGTTTAGAATAACACGCCCCAGAAATGGCCAGATTAGAGGGCTGCGAAACGATAACGGTAGCGGGAACAGATCGTCGTGAAGGCTGAAGCTAGATTTGCGCGCTGCGGCCAACTTTGCGGGTCAGGTTGGAGATTGCCACGGATGAAAGGTCAGCGATCGGAAGTATTTTGGAATGAGGAACGCTAGGCAATGCCGAAAGTTCCAATCGAAACGGAAGCAGGGTGATGCGGCGATAGGTTACCGCATGCCTGATTTTTTTAAGAGGCTGGAGCTTACCTTCGAGTTTCTTGCCATGCAGGAAATTAGCTTCGACGTGCGCCCTCATCTCTTGTGCCGCATCCCGGCGGACTTCGATTGTGGGGAAATGCCACAAGCGCGAAAGCAGAGCGGCAAGGTTGGCATGCCCTCTTGTTTTTGCCGGAGAATTCGCTGACGAGAGCAGCAGTGTGCGTCCCTTCGGGTCGGCGAAAACCAGTGCAGCTAGGGTGATCTCCTCTGTGGCCCGCCTATCCCGCTTCTCCGGAATGCAGTCGACCTGACCTTGTTTAAGCGCTTTGCACCATGGATTGACGGGGCAGCGAGGACACTGCGGCGAGCGCGGTGTACAAATGGTTGCACCTAGCTCCATCACGGCTTGATTCCAGTCTCCGGGCGCGTGCGGATCAAGCAGAGTGTCGGCCTTTTCTTGAAGCTCCCGCCAACGGCCATTTGAACGAAGATCTCCACGAAGAGCACCCAGCCGAGCAATCACCCGCGCGACATTGCCATCGAGGACCGCATGTTTCTTTCCGTGCGCGATGCTCAAAATCGCTCGCGCCGTATACTCCCCAATTCCGGAGAGAGCCAGAACATCTTGAGGAGAAACGGGAAAAAGGCCGTCGTGTTGCGCAACGATTTGCCGCGCAGCCTTTTGCAGATTGCGCGCGCGCGAATAGTAGCCAAGTCCAGACCACAGCCGCAGCACTTCTTCTTCGGGCGCGGCCGCCAAGGCGGAAACATCCGGGAAGGACGCGAGAAATCGCTCAAAGTATGGAATTGCAGCGGCCACACGAGTCTGCTGGAGCATGATTTCAGAAACCCAGATGCGGTAAGGATCTTTATTCCGTCGCCAAGGCAGATCGCGGTGAAATTGCGCGAACCAAGCAAGTAGATTCCTTCGAAATGAAACAAGTGAGCGACCAGTGAGCATGCGAGGAGTTAGTTTCGCACAATAGGAGATTTAACGCAGGACGGACAAATGAATACTCCCCGCGGATCCGCCGGTCGCTTCTACGGGTCGGCACCGACGAATTGAACCGCATTGATCTCATTCAAGCCACGCACGACGCTTGCGCGCCAGCCAAGCGAGGACGGCAAACGAGAAAGGCATTCAGGAAGGAATATCTTCGGCGAAAACGATATAAGCCGAATGCCAAAGGTTGGGAGGCATCGAACCGCGGGGTCTAGAGGTCACCACAATTTTGAATGCATCGGGATTGGCAGCCAAGTCCTGTAGAAAGTTTAGATTGTTAGCGGGCGGAATTGGTTGGGCCAATGCCAAGAGTCGTAACACCGAGTAAATATTTTCGACCGCAGGAGCAAGTGGAACCTCCGCGGGCACGCTGCGAAATTCCAGAAGCGTGTTCCGTTCGCGAAAATCCCAGGCGATGGCGGCGCAAAGAGTGACGGCACGCTCAAAACGATCCTGATCCGCTTGTGCGGCCGCGGGCAGTGCCGCCATGCTATACGGATCGAATACCAGCAAGACATTGCTGTCATCCTCGCGCGCAAACTCGCGCACCATCAGTGCACCGGAGCGCGCCGAAGCTTTCCAGTGCACCAGGCGTGCACTATCATTCGGGAGATAACCGCGCAGCGCATAAAGATCCTGCCCACGCCCCTTCGCTAAACTTTCCATCGCGCCCAGAATTCCCGGACGTATCTCCAGAAATTCCTGGGAAGCTTCGACCGAAGGATAGACCAGCGCTTCTTTCACTAAATCCAAACGCCGGGCCTTTTGCAAGAATCCAAATGGGAAGCGAGTGACGATGCGGAACGCCTCCTGACGATAGACGCCGCGCCTGGAAAAGACCAATGGAAGCGATTGGGAAACAGTTTCCCGTCGCGGCAAATACGGAAAATAGACGGGGGTTTGCACTAGTGTGGCGCTAGGGCCCTTTTGGGGATCAGCACCTTCGACACGCAAGGAGAACGACGGCAAGGAAAGCTTTTCATTCTTCAGTTCAATGGTGCCGCGAACAGGTTGCCCCGCAAAAATATGTTCGGGAAGTTGCAGGCCAAGTTCCACTCCCGCCAGCGTGATCGACGACAAAATGCCGGACATCAGAATGCTGGCGATGAGGCTGGCAAGAATCAAAAACAAAAGATTATTGCCGGTATTGAGCGCGGCGAGCGCAACCAGGACAATTCCGAGAAGATAAATCCAGCCCTGACGGGTTACGCGATACTCCATGCGATAACCGATCCACCGAAGCGGGGTACGCTTCGCGAGAACCGGCACCAGCGTCACGCCAACCCATCCCGCGACCAGCAGCGCGGAAAGCGCCGAGCCGGAGGCAAGTCCGACATTTCCAAGCTGTGCGGCCGCGCCGGAATACAGTGCCAGAATCATGGCCACGGTAAGTGCCACGATCGAAAGAAAGAAGGCGCGGATCGAAGGACGATCGGCTTTTGACCACAAATTAGAGATCGTGGAGGAGAGATTCGTCATCGGGATAGTTCAGCCAAAGGTCGTAGTGCGTGATTAGAGCGGAACGCGGACCGAATTCACAATTTCGCGCAGCACCGTTTCGGTCGTCTCAGATTTTTTTTGCAACGAGGCATGCCTTGCGCTGCCGACAACGCGGTGCGAGAACACCGCAACGGCAAGTTGCTTAAAATCGTCGGGAAGACAGAAATCGCGCCCGTCGAGAAATGCTCGTGCTTGCGCCGCACGCTGCAGCATCAGGGTCCCCCGCGGGCTCACGCCCAATGCCAGTTGATCAGACTTGCGGGTGCGATTGACGATATCCAAGGCATAGTCGTGAAGACTGGCATCGACTTTGATGCGGGTGACTGCGTCTTGCATCGACAAGACCTCGGTCACATCGGCGATCGGCTCCAGTCGAGTGACGGGAGGTTCGATTGCTCGGCTGCGGAGAATCTCGCGCTCCGTTTCGTGCGAAGGGTACCCCATCTTGATGCGCATCAGAAAGCGATCAAGTTGCGATTCCGGCAGCGGGTAGGTGCCGTGATGCTCCACCGGGTTTTGCGTTGCAATCACCAGGAATGGCTGCGGCAAGGAAAGCGTGCGCCCATCGACGGTTACTTGCGCCTCATTCATGGCTTCAAGCAGCGCCGATTGCGTGCGTGGCGTGGTGCGATTAATTTCATCAGCCAACACCACGTTGGCAAAAATAGGACCCTGCCGAAATTCAAATTCGCGCGATTCGGGATTGTAGACGCTCACACCCAAAACATCGCTCGGCAAAAGATCGCTGGTAAATTGAATGCGCTGAAAAGTGCAATGAAACGACTTCGCCAAAGCTTGGGCTAGAGTCGTTTTGCCAACTCCCGGCACGTCTTCAATCAGCAGGTGTCCCTTGGCGAGCAAGGTGATCAATGCAAGCTGGATTACTTCTTCCTTGCCGTAAATGGCGCGAGCAATGGATCGTTGCAATTGAGAGACTACATTCGAGATCGCCGTTGGCATCGGTTGAAAACCCTTAGCCTTCCTGTTACAAATAGATGTCGGAACGCGCGGCTCGGTTGGCGCGATTTCCGCATCTTTTCGATTTGACGGGCAGCTCGCCCACTGGGCTTCCCGGTCTTTCGACACCCGTTCAGAGACGGGCGATTAGCTCAGCGGTTAGAGCGCTCGCCTCACACGCGAGAGGTCAAAGGTTCAAATCCTTTATCGCCCACCACCTATTTTAAGTCTCTCACTAACTCCTCAACCATTTGAAAAAGCGAACTGTTAGCTTTGTTCAAAAAGGCATCTTTCTTCGTCCAACGCACATTGATTGTCACTCCTGCTACACCAACCTTTAAGGAAAGAACATGGAGGGCAGAGCAAAGTACATGTATGCCTCTGCCAAGTTCTTGGAAGATTGAGCAAAAGTGATGTTTTCAAAGCCAAGCTGTCACGGCCCAAGAGCTTTCTGAACCGAATTTACAATTTCTCCCTGCTGCCTGCCGAACCAGAGAGGAGTTATCGGCTCCTTGAAGTTACTTCGGTATTCAAGGAATCCTCCTCGAAACTCTGCGATTTGAAGTTCGTCTGCGATGACCATAACCAACCTAGAAAGAGTTTAGTATGCGTAGGCGAACGAAGTCACGCAATCAAAGTCAAAGCTTTCGGAGTTGGCACGCTGATTTCGTAACTAGTCTTTACCTCTAGCTGCTATTGACGATAGACTAACGGGCATAGCAAGGATAGGTGCCCAGTGCCACGTGGTGCGAAAGTCCCACCCAAAGGGCCAGATTGGCCACCCGAACAGACAGTAAGGGTATTAAAACAACAGCTTGATAACTTGCAGCCACTAAAAGGCAAGCACCACCGTGAGGTAAACCAGCTAGACGTTGATGGAAGTACATGACCTTGACCGCGAGACAGCGAGCCGTTTGATAAGAGACGCGATGGGCGGCTGAGACTTCGGATGCAAACGAGAGGACAAACTTATGAAAAGGTATCTAACTATTGGGCCGGAAATCATGACTCGCAGAGGCAATGAAATGCACGCGGCAGAAATCAAGAGTGCAATTGACTGGGTAGAAGATCCGACCAAAGCCACAGCAGACTACGAGCCTGCTGTAAAGGCAACACAAGGCAGACTCACCGCACTTGGCGTAAAGACCGAATTAGTTAAGTTGTCCGATTCTAAGTGGGTCATTTGCAAAGAGGATTCTTTTTTGGACGATGCAGAACGGCGGGATGTGAAGTTGAAGGAAGCAGGGCCATTGGAATGAGTTGTGGTGTTTGGTTCTCGCCCGCGAAAACGATTCTTCCTAGATTTTGTGCCAACCTGAGGCATCTTGTATAGTACCGTCATGCAAGCTGTTCTACGCACCATGGAATTTCTTAGCTTGGGCCTGTGGTTGGGTGCGGACGCGTTTTTGAGCTTTGTGGTGGCGCCCGGCGCGTTTGCCATATTAGGCAATCGGGATGATGCCGGAACGCTGGTCGGGTTTTCACTCGAGCGATTGCACTTTGCTGGGATTTTTCTGGGCCTCATCTTTCTGGTCACGCGTCTGGTGCGCACACAATCCTTTGAGAGTTTCACCTCTGCTACCGCTTTAAGTGTCACGTTGATGGTGCTCCTTACTGCCGCTTCTCAATTCACAGTGAGCCCGCGCATGAAAAACCTCAGGAAGGAGATGGTTTCCGTGCAAAACACTCCGGAGAACGATCCGCGCCGGCTCGAGTTCAACAAATTGCACCATCGTTCTGTCTTCTATGAAGGTGTCATCCTCTTGCTGGGCTTCGCCGGCATGTTCCTGCTCGTTCGCGAAACCATCCGCAAGTAAAAGGCAGTTTGATATTGCCCTCTGACTCGATTGGGTATCGGCCGCGAAAGGCGTAGACTACGGGTCAACCGGGATCGCTCATCTTAACGGAGAATGCAACATGCCTTCGTCCGAACTCCAGATTATCCCTGATTCACCCAAATATGACTTCTTTGAAGGGCTAACGCCTGGTAGCCGTGAACTCATTTTCGCGGCCGCGAGCCGCCGCAAAATTCCGGCAAGTGCTGTGGTCACCACCCATGGAACCCCGGCCGATCGATTGTACCTCTTAGTTACTGGTTGCATGAGGATGTTCTATACCACCGCCGATGGCAGAAAGATTCTTTTGCTGTGGTTGGCCCCCGGAGACCTGTTTGGGGGCGCAGCCCTCTTGGCAAAGCACCGTCCGTACATTGTTAGCGCAGAAACGGTTAAGGACAGCGAGGTACTCATGTGGGACCGCGCCACATTTCGGGGATTTATTGAGAAGTTTCCCGCACTACTCGATAACGCCTTGACGATTGCCGCGGAGTATGTCGACTGGTACATGAGCGCGCATATTTCACTGACTTGCTATACCGCCCGAGAACGGCTGGGGCATGTGCTACTCGGGCTATCGCGGGCAATCGGTGTAAGGGTGCCGGGTGGCATCGAGATTGATGTCACCAATGAAGATTTAGCCAACACGGCAAATATCACACCCTACACAACAAGCCGCCTGATGAGCGAATGGCAAAAGAGTCGCGCCATTGTAAAGCGTCGCGGCAAAGTTCTTCTGCGCTCGCCCGAGAGGCTTCGCCTCGCGACGGTTTGAGTCATTTTTAGCAATTCACTTTGATCATTGCTTCAGGGCAACGACGGCCTCTTCTATGGTGTGGCATCGTTTCCAAATTAATTCGCCAGTATTGAAGGTCATCGACTGACGGAGGCTGCGGGCGTTCCGCCCCGCTCGCAGTTCGGCAAAGCCCTGCCCAGCGGGGCTTTGCCATTTTTATTTCCTTTTGTGCCGCGGTCGGGCTTGCGCCCGGCCGGTATTCCTGGCTGCAGTCTTGTTCTTCTTTTTTCTCGGCGGTTTTGGCCGAATGTTATTGGTGGTCGCGTATCCGGCTCGTTCAAACGCTCGCCACATGTACCAACTCGCGACGGTACGGTACGGCCGCCAGCGTTCGCCAAATTTCAGCAACTCCTTCGGCTTGGGCATATGCTTCTTGCCATAGGACACGGACCACCCTTTTTTCACCCCGAGATCATGGATAGGGAGTACGTCGGGACGTCCCAAACGAAAAATCAAAAACATCTCCACGGTCCACGCCCCAATGCCGCGAACCGAGGTCAGTCGCTCTACCAATTCTTCGTCGCTTAGAGACCGGGCTTCCTCGACTGTCGGCACAATTCCCTCAAGGGCTTTCTTCGCTAGATCTTTCATTGCCAGAGCTTTTGCGCCCGAAAGTCCCGCCTGGCGCAATTTCCTGTTCGGAATTTTCAACATTTCTTCGGCGGTGGGCGGGTGCCCATTGCTACCTAGTGCCCTGATCCGGCCGAAAATCGTCGCCGCTGCTTTGCCGGAAATCGATTGATAGGCGATCGATTCCATCAGAACTTCATAGGGAGACTGCGCATCGGCAACATCAATTTCAAAAGGAACGGTCTCGGCAATCAGTCGCTTCAAGCACTCATCGCGCTCAGAAAGATGCCGCACCGCCTCAGCTAGATCAAACGCCAGATTAGTTGGGGGAATATTTACAGTCACAATTTCTCCACTCCGAGACGGTAGAACAGAGTATCAATTTTCTTCAGAAGACTGCAGAAATTTCAGCGTGGGGCCATTCTACTAGTCGTCCAGGCGATTCGGTCGCCGCCAATGAAAGCGAGAGAAAGAACGTCATCGTTCGCAGGATCAAAGCGTACGTCGTCGCTGGCGTGTTCCAGTTGGAACGAGCCGCTGGGGGCTGAACAGGTCGTGGGAATTGCCTGAAGCCCGCTGTTGCCTTCGATAGGCAGTTTGATTGCGGACGTGCCGATCTGAGAGCTAGGACTGTCGGGAGGATACCAAAGAGTGCTTTGCGCTATTGACTGAACGCGAAAACCAGTTTGCGAGGAGGCCACCGGCTTTTTTGCAGCGCAACCAATACGACGAAAACAGAAAGAATTCCAAGAACCCAGCGTTCAGTGGACTTTCTTTGCATATCCCGCAGCCTGCTTTAGTACTCCTCGGATGATCGTATCTCTCGGTTGGACACCGACTGTAATCCAAAAGCTCCCTTCGACAATCCCATTACATGCGTCAAGTTCTAATTTCGCGGCCCTTCCGATTGGCTCTTTTGGCCCTGTCGGCACGCTTATCGATCGGCAATCGCTTATCGCGAATTGTTCCCGAAAGGATCTGGCTTTGCGGCGAGGGTTTAGCCAGGCGATGGGCAAAGCAGATCGGCCAACGTTTTTCATCCCTGAGGAGGCCACTGGAAGTGCAACTTGCGGTAAACTAACAGAGCGCAGCTCACTTCAATCTAGGCCCTGTTATGAAACATCGTTGCCCCATTTGTAAAACTCCCACGGATTCAGAAAAAGACGCCGACTTCCCTTTCTGCAGCGATCGTTGCAGCCAGAGAGACCTCGGCAATTGGGCCACAGAGAAATACGTTGTCTCTGAGCCTATCTTCAACGAAGATGACCTGGTCGATAAAGACGAAAAGACCATCATTCTCGACCTGAATACGCCGAATGAATCCGAACACGACCACTAGCTCACCCGCGCTTACCGGTGAAAAGCCACGCTTCGCCTACGTGTTTGCCACGGCGCTTGGCGCGGGTTATCTGAAACCGGGACCGGGCACGTGGGGCTCGGTTATGGGATTGCTTCTGGCAGTGCTCTCACACCCTCTGAGTTGGTTTTATTTCACGGGCTCGGCCGTGAAATTTGCCATGGGAGAGGCGCCGCCGCTTCTTTCGGGGACTTTCGGAACATTTTTACTTTTGGCTCCGCCAATTATAGTGTGGGTGGTCGTGGCGTGGCTGGGCCTGCGCACCAGCACCCAGGTCGCTCACTACTCCAATCTAAAAGATCCACAGATCGTGGTGATTGACGAAGTTTCCGGAGTGCAGCTGACGTTAATTCTCGCCCTTGTGCCCATGGGTGGACCAGCGACGCTTCTCGATCCGTCGAACGCCGCTGCATTCGCACTCTTTACCGGCATGAGCATCCTAAATTGGAAATTCCTGCTCGCCGGATTCGTTTTGTTCCGTATCTTCGATATCACCAAGCCATTTCCTTGCCGCAGGCTTGAAAAACTGCCCGCTGGCTGGGGGATCATGGCCGACGACTGGATGGCGGGCATCTATGCTGCCATTTGCTTGCGTCTCGCGTTACAATTTCATTTGTTATGAAATTCGGTTTCAGCTCATCTCCAGACAAGAACGGCGTTCCCCAGATTGAGCGCATTTCGCCTTCCGCGGCAATCCCCGGTGGCGAGATCGCTCTCTACGGCAGCGGTTTCACTTCGCGGCACGGGGTGCGTCCGCTGGTGCGTTTTGGTGAGGCAGAAGCCGCACTTTCGCTAGCCAGCAGCACGCGGTTGATCGCGCGGGTACCGGAAAATGCCGTGGGTGGCTCGGTGCAAGTGGTCCGAGCGGATCGCCAGAGCCAACCGTTTCCTGTTTCTGTGGGGTTTCAGATTGCCGACAATCTCCATCCCGTCACGAATCCCGCGGTCGATTCAAATGGAAATATTTATGTTACCTTCAGCGGTCCACGCGGCCAGCGCGTTCCCGTCTCACTTTACAAAATAGGCTCGAACTACACGGTAAAGCCTTTCGTCACTTCGCTGACCAATCCCACCGGCTTGGCGCTGGATCGCAACGGAAATTTATTCGTGTCCTGCCGGCATGACGGCACGATCTATCGCGTTCCACCCGATGGCCACGCTGAACAGTGGATGGAAGGCATGGGTATTGCCACCGGAATCGCATTTGATGGCCACGGAAATCTTTTTGTAGGCGACCGCAGCGGCACGATCTTCAAGATCAGTCCCAGCCGAGAAATTTTTGTATTTGCCACGTTGGAACCGTCCGTTTCCGCGTATCATTTGGCGTTTCATCCGAGCGGCGAACTGTATGTGACGGGACCGACGACATCGAGCTACGACCGCGTGTATCGAATTACGCAGGGTGGGGATGTGAATGTGTTTTATCGCGGACTGGGTCGTCCGCAAGGCATGGCATTCGATCGCGAGTCGAATCTATATCTAGCGGCATCACTCGGCGGGCGCCGCGGCATCGTGCGCATTACGCCACAAGGCCACGCCGAACATGTGCTGAGTGGACCAGCCATGATAGGTCTCAATTTGCTACCGACAGGACGGACCATTCTCGCCGCAAACAGTTGCCTGTTCACGCTCGACTGGGACGTTCGCGGGCTTCCGTTGCTCGGTTAACGTCTTTTCCGTTTCTTGCTGTTCTCTGTTCTATCTGGCGTCGAGCCGACGATGATTTTGTTTCCGCCGCTATTCGCAGTGCGCGAACCCTGCCCAAGCGCAAGAAGAGTTCGATGGGGCATCTTAGGCGCTGCGGGATTTTTTCCAATTCAATGGAGGTAGTTCCAGGTTTGCCGTGCGCAGCAGGTACACCCTTGCATGGGCTGCCGCGCGATCTTTCCCTTGCTCGATATCCTCGACCATTTCCGAAGGGGCGATCCAATTCTTGGCAATTACATTGAAAACGGAAGCCTGCACGCCTTGGGCATTCTGCTCAGAGAACAGCTTCAGATGTTCCCCGCCTATTTTGACTTCAGCCCAAACGCCTTCATCCAACATTTGTCCGCCCCACGATACGGAAATAGCGTGCAAGAGTATAGGGTGAAATTCTACATTTTGCTCTCGTTCAAAGCTAGGGCGCCTAAATCGATCCGGAGACAGTGCCGACCAATTGTCGTTAGGACCCTTTGCTTGTTTGAGTTATAAGAATTGGGCTAGACCTTCTGTTGCTGTCGGCCACAAGCGAGGGAACGAGCATGAGCGTATCCGTCTTTATCGGTACCAGCGTTGACGGTTTTATCGCGCGTCCCAATGGGGAGCTGGATTTTCTACCAGAGGGGGGTGGCGAACCGCACGGTTACGACGAATTTATGGCCAGCGTGGATGCCTTGGTGATCGGCCGAAAGACTTTCGAGACCGTGCGGGCGTTTGAAGTCTGGCCATATGCCAAGAAACGCGTAGTTGTGCTCAGCAGCACCCCGCTCGATTTCTCTTTGCTGCGAGGCGCCGCAGAACAGATGTCCGGCTCTCCGGCTGAGATTGTTTCAAGACTTGCCTCGAGTGGAGCTCATCATTTGTATGTCGATGGGGGAATAACAATTCAAAGGTTTTTGCGCGCAGGTCTGGTTCAACGATTGATCATTACCCGGGTACCTATACTCATTGGGGTTGGAATCCCTCTCTTCGGCACTCTGCCGCACGATATAAAGCTCCGCCACATCGCCACCCGGGATTATCCGAGCGGCCTGGTCCAAAGCGAATATGAGGTGAACGGCTCCGACGCAGGGCAACGCTAGAGCTGAAAAGCGTAGAGCAGCAGCTTGGTAATAAACAGATCGGCAATCAAAACCACGAGGGAAGAAACTACGAAGGCCATAATCGTTGCCCGACCCACGCCGGCCGTTCCGCCTTTCACGCGGAATCCCTGGTAGCAGCCGACCGTTGAAATGATAAAACCGAAAACGATCGGCTTGGTGAATCCCAAAACCAGGTCGCCAAAAACCAGAGCTTTAATCGCCCGGGTCATGAACTCCTCCGCACCAAGATGCAAAGTCACGCTGGCAACAAGGAATCCACCGAGCAATCCCGCACAATCTCCGGCAGCAACCAGCAGCGGCAGCGTCAGCACGGTTGCGAGCACCCGGGGGGTCATGAGCTTGCGGATCGGATCGATACCAAAACCGCGCATAGCGTCTACCTGATCGCTGACGACCATGGAGCCCAGTTCCGAAGCCATCGCGGTCGAGTTTCTGCCCGCGACGAGCAGCGCAGTAAATACCGGGCCAAGTTCGCGGACCAGCGCGAGTGACACGGCGTCCCCAGTCAGAACAGTTTCGCCAAAGCGCTGAAATTGCGAAGCGGCGTTGAGAACAACGACTCCCCCCACGCAGAGGAGGGCCACCAAGACGATTGACAGCGACCCGACTCCTATCTGGTCCATCTGGTCTACCAGATCGCTGAAATATTTCGTGCTGGCGAACATGCTGCGAACCGATTGCATTGTGAGCAGTGAATAGTCCTGGATCGAGAAGACCCACGACTTCACCGTGTTCCCGATGACCACGGGAATCGGAGTTGCACTCATAGTCCTGATGTTCCCCTTTGTCGCGAAACCTGGCAAGAGTCCCCGGTGATGCCTAGACGAGCGCCAGACAGTGAAGATACACCAAGAATGGGTCCGTCAGCCTTAGTAAAAAAGGTTCGAACGATGGGGATTGTCCAAGATTGAAGTTTCCATTATCAATGGTATATCTAATCCTCTGGTGTACAGATACGCCGATTGGCACCCGCTGACGCTGCGGAATGGCCATCGACCTCAAAGCGGATTGAAATCGCGGCACTTCCCATTGGTTCCTGCTGGCTGGTTCCATGTGGAGTCGAGCTACAATAGATTGGTTATGAAAGCAGAAATCATTGCGGTGGGTTCGGAGTTGCTCACTCCCGATCGCATCGACACCAATTCCCTGTTCCTTACGGAAGAATTAAACAAACTCGGTATTGAAGTGCTGCGCAAAACGATCGTAGGTGACAACCGAGAATTGCTAGCGGCTGCGTTTCGGGAAGCCTTAAATCGGGTAGCACTTGTAATCTCCAGTGGCGGATTAGGACCAACCGAAGACGATCTGACCCGAGAAACCGTGGCTGATTTGCTAGGGCGCAGGTTGCAACGGAACGACGAAGTGGTTCGGGCCATCGAAGCACTCTTCCGCAGTTTCAAGCGTGATATGCCCGCCGTGAATCTTCGCCAAGCCATGGTGCCCGAAGGTGCCGAGGTGCTCAATAATCCCCTGGGCACTGCTCCTGGTTTATGGCTGGAAGATGCCGGCCATCTGATCGCGCTCCTACCCGGCCCTCCGCGAGAACTGAAGCCGCTGTACCTTGAAGAAGTTCTGCCGCGACTGCAGCGACGCGTTTCGGGCCTACGCATGGTAAAGCGGGAGTTGCGGGTCACCGGTCTCGGTGAATCGCATCTGGAAGAACGCATCCGGCCGATATACACGCGTCACAAGGATGTACACACGACGATTCTTGCGTCGCCCGGCGAAATACAAATTCATCTGCGGATCTGGACGGAAGACAGCGTCCACGCTGACGCGACCCTGGACGAAATGGTGCGCAGTTTTGAACTAGCCTTGGGCGATCGCATCTACACGCACGCGGCCGAATCTCTGGAACAAGTTGTGGCCGCCATACTTGCCGACAATCGCGCGACCATCGCCGCAGCCGAGAGCTGCACCGGCGGACTATTTGCAGAGCGGCTAACGCGTATTCCCGGCAGTTCTAGTTACTTTCTTGGTGGAGTGGTCTGCTACAGCAATGAATTAAAAACTGCCTGGGCTGATGTGCCGCCTGATCTGATTGCCAAGAGGGGCGCGGTTAGCAATGAAGTCGCGATCGCGCTGGCGGAAGGCATCCGTCGCCGCGCTGGCGCTCTGCTTGGCGTTGGAATCACCGGAGTCGCTGGACCTGGCGGTGGCAGCGAAGAAAAGCCTGTTGGGACCGTGCACATTGCCTTGGCCTCTCCGGCGGGAGCAAAAGAGCGCCTGGTACATCTTCCCGGGGATCGCGAGATGGTTCGATTCCATGCTTCGCAGGTCGCACTCGATATGGTCCGCCTTCACTTTCTCTACGATGGAAATCCGCAGCCGCGCCGCGTGAATTCCGGTAACTGAACGGTAAAACCGAGCATGCGCCTGTTCATCGCGATTGCGATTCCGGAAAAAATTCGCGCGGCTGTCGCCTGCCTGCTAGAGGAATTCCGGACAATCGCGCCGCAGGTGAAGTGGATCAAACCCGACAATCTTCATATTACCCTTAAATTCTTGGGTGAGACCGATGCGGTTAAGCTCAGTTTGATTGAACAAAGTCTGGCGAAGGTTAAAATGGCACAGCCTATAGTCCTCACCTTGAGGGTCCCGGCAGTTATGATTCACGGGAAGGGTCCACGCATGATTTGGATGGAGATTAGATCCTCACCAAGTCTAAACACGTTGGTGGCTGAACTTGAAAACCAGATGGTTAAGTTGGGTTTCCCCAAGGAAAACCGGGCGTTTGTTCCCCATCTCACGCTAGCTCGCGTACCTCGATCAGCTCCACCGTGGACGGTGGAATTGATTGAGACGATCCGCGATTCATCGACCGAGCTTGGCAGCTTCTCGACCGGAGAGTTTCATCTCATGGAAAGCAAGCTGAAATCGTCCGGCGCGGAGTACACTTCTGTTCACTCATTTTCGTTCCTGGCGGAGGCCTAGAGGTTCATGTTGCACAGCTCTTTGACCCTGCTGTTGCTGGTAGTCATCGCCTATCTGCTCGGATCAATTCCCTTTGGGGTGATTTTTGCGGGCCTCTTTGCCAAAAGAGACATTCGTGAACTTGGCAGTGGCAACATTGGCGCGACCAACGTAACTCGCGTGGTCGGGCCGCTTCCGGGAATACTTACCTTGCTCTGTGACGCCGCTAAAGGCGCGCTCGGGGTGGTCATTGCGGCTCGCGTGGCAAACCACGACTCGCTTTCCATGATGGCCGCCGCCCTTGCGGCACTGATCGGCCACTGCTATCCAATCTGGCTGCGGTTTAAAGGCGGCAAAGGTGTCGCAACCGGTCTAGGAGTATTCACGGCGCTATCGCCATTCGCCGGGCTATCGGCGCTGGCTGTCTTTATCGCCATCGCGCTCGCCTGGCGTCTCGCCTCGCTAGGTTCGATTGCCGCCGCTGCCTCGATGCCGCTGTTTGTGTATCTGTTCTGGGCGCCGGGCCACGCGCCTCCCCTGGTTATCACCTTTGGAACCCTGTTCGCCACCGGCTTGGTTATTTTCAAGCACGGCGCAAATCTGCAGCGTTTGATCGAGGGCACGGAACCGCGGCTCGGCGGCAAGAAAACGGAGGACGATTCCGGGTGACGAAAATCGCCGTTCTAGGAGGAGGCAGTTGGGGTACCGGGCTTGCCGTGGTTCTTTCACGAAGCCGTCACGCGCATGAAATATCGTTATGGGTACGTGAAGCTGCGATCGCGGAAGCGATTTCCACTTCGCGTGAAAATAAGACCTATCTACCCGGCGTAGAAATTCCAGCCCGGGTCATCCCTTCGACCGAACTACGCGCAGTTCTCGATCATGCACAAATTGTTATTGGGGTGGTGCCGTCCGCTCACACCCGCGAAGTTTTTACACGGGCGCTACCCTACATCTCGCCTGACGCAATCATTGTAAGTGCGACGAAAGGACTGGAACCCGCCACACACCTGCGCATGTCCCAGGTTCTCGAACAAGTTTGTTCCGAGCGATTTGTGCCTGAGCTCGCCGTTCTGTCCGGTCCCTCGTTCGCCCTAGAGGCGGCGCGCGGCGAACCAACCGTCGTGGTCATTGCTTCTCAAGCAGCGGCCCACTTGTCTGGGGGTATCTATCGGAAGGGCTCGAGAACCGCCGAATATCTACAGGAACAATTCGCCGGGCCGACATTTCGCTTGTACACCAATAACGATGTGCTGGGCGTGGAGTTATCGGGCGCGATGAAAAACGTGATGGCTATTGCGGCAGGTGCTTGCCAAGGATTGGGTCTCGGAGCCAACTCACTGGCGGCGCTAATTACGCGGGGATTGGCGGAAATGACTCGGCTGGGGGTGAAAATCGGCGCACAACAAGAAACGCTGAGCGGACTCGCGGGCCTTGGCGACCTGGTTCTCACCTGTACCGGGGCGCTCAGTCGCAACCGTCACGTCGGCTTCGAACTGGGCAAGGGCCGCTCACTCTCTGAGATCCTTCAAGCCATGCCCTCTGTTGCCGAAGGGGTGGGCACCGCTTCTCCTCTCCTGGCCCTGGCCGAGGAGCACGGTATCGATCTCCCCATCACCGAGCAAGTCAATGCCATCCTGAACGACTGGAAGTCACCGGGCGAAGCCATTCGGGACATCATGGAGCGCCGTTTAAAGCCGGAGTGACGGCAGACACCTTGCGCAGTTCGCGGTGGCCACTTAGTACTTCCGTTCCAGTTGCACTTCCGCGTCTCCTGTCCTTCCGGCCAGCCCCCTTTCCACCAGTTACTCTCTTAAAATCTATGTGTTGCGATGGCCGGCTCATTCATAACGCTGCTGACACACCTGCGCTCGGGACGAGTGCGCATACTCTGGCTGGTGCTGGGGGCGCTTTTGCTGGTCAGCGCGCTGCCGATCGGCCTGTACCACCGGCAGGTTTTGCAACTCAGCCATGAAAAGCTAGCCGACACGGAGCGCTTGCAGCAAACCGAGCTCACGCGATCTTTGGCCCAGGAAGTGCAGTTTTTCGAAGCGAATTTGACCCAGCAACTCATCAGTGAGCGGCAAATTCTCGCACTCACTGGACTGATCGAAAACGTGGAAGATTCCGTCGCCGAACCAAAAGTTACGCGACTGCTCGAAAACTTTGTTGATTCCAATCGCAATACGTTTATCTATCTCACCGCCGTCGGCCGGGACGGCAAGGGTACCAGCGCTTCGCAGGGGAATTTTCACGCTGAGCGCGATCCCTTTGTGGCCAAAGCTTTGCAGCGTGCGTTTAGCAGTTGCACTCAATCGGTGAAATTTCGCAGCGATCCTTTGGCTCTCGCTCCCGACAATCGCCCCGCGTTCGTAATTGCCGTTCCGCTGAAAGACCTCAATGACAATTTCACTGGCATGCTCGCGGCTGTGGTTTCGCTCGATCCGATTCTGCATCGCTTGCAGGACGACAGCGTGCGTGGTCGCACCGTATTCATCGTCGACCACTATGGTCATATCGTCGCGCACCCTGACACCAAAAATTACGTTCCCGGGGAAGACCTCAGCGACAAATCCTATCTCGTCGGCCAAATCAAGGCCCTGCCCAAGGAATTGCGCAACACTGAAACGGTGTACTTCAATCAAAAAGAGAAAAATCGTTCGGTAGCGATGGTCGGCACGTACAGCACGTTTCCTGAAGTCAATTGGGCCATCATTGCACAGCGCAGCCTAGACGAAGCCAGCGTGGACGCAGGCGTAACCGATCTGAATCGCCAGGCTCTGGCATTCGTAAGCGTTGTAGTGATCGTTGCCGTCCTATTTGGCTATTTCTTTGCTGTCGGAATCAGCAAGCCAATCCGCGGACTAGCCGCATCCACTCGTGCGATCAGCCGCGGTGAATTTCACCAGCGTACTCCGGTCCGTGGAGCCGCCGAGATCAGTGAACTGGCTGAAAATTTCAATTTGATGGCCAACGATATCGAAGAATATATCGAGCGCCTGAAGGAAGCCGCCGAAGAAAATCGCGAACTGTTCATCGGCTCGATCCGCATGCTTGCCGCGGCCATCGACGAGAAAGATCCGTACACGCGTGGTCACTCCGGTCGCGTGGCCAAATATTCCAGCATTATCGCGCAAGAATTGAAACTTCCGGCGGATGAACTGGACAAGTTGCGCATCGCGGCGCTGCTGCATGACGTCGGAAAAATAGGCGTAGATGATCGTGTCTTGAAAAAGCCTGGCTCGCTGACGCCTGAAGAATTCGACATCATGAAGACGCATACAACCAAAGGGGCCAATATCATGCGTCCAGTTTCGCAGTTGAAAGACATGCTGCCCGGCATCGAACTTCACCACGAACACATGGACGGACGCGGCTATCCTTATGGCCTGTCGGGTCCCCAAATTCCGCTCATGGCTCGCATTATCGGCGTCGCCGATACGCTCGATGCCATGACCACCAATCGCCCGTATCAATCCGCGATGGATCTGGACTTCGCCCTGGGCCGCATCAAAACGCTCACCGGCTCCAAGTTTGATCAGGTTGTGGTGGCCGCACTGGAATCTGCCGTAAGGGCGGGCAAAATCCGCCTCACCGCGGTCGAAGTTCACGTCTAAGTTTGGAGCGCGGGAGCCCAGTCCCCGCCTTCTCCGTTGCGATAGGTTTAACATCGAAAGCGCAGCCGGGCTGCACAGCAGCTGTCTCCTCCATCTGTTACAATTTCCATTCGCCTGCAACCAGTTGAGGCGAACGCCTATGATCACTCTTTTCGGAAAACCGGAACCTACCCTTCTTGAGCGGCTAAAAGAGTCCGTTGGCAAGACCAAAGAGGCGTTGGCGGACACCCTCGACACGATCACCCAGGGGGGACGGCAAATCGATCCCACGGTACTGAAAGAAGTGGAGACTGCCTTGCTCTCTGCCGATATCGGTGTCAAAACCACCAACGAAATTCTGAACTCCGTACGCCAACAGCTTACGCGGAATGCTCTTTCCGATGGCGCGATGCTCAAAAAAGAAATTAAGGCGCACGTGTTTCGGGCGCTGAATGTTTTTGGGAATACGCCCATCCTTGCCGGGGCCGCCAATGGCAATGATCCGCGGGTGATCTTTGTTGTTGGTGTGAATGGCGCAGGAAAGACCACCAGCATCGGCAAGCTCGCCAATCGACTCCGCCAGGAGGGGCGCAGCGTGGTTCTTTGCGCGGCTGACACGTTTCGCGCCGCAGCTATCGAGCAACTGGAAATCTGGGCGCAGCGTAACGGGGTAGAAGTGATCAAGCAGAAATCCGGAGCTGATCCGGCCGCGGTAGTGTTCGATGCGATGGCCGCTGCGAAAGCGCGCCGGGCTGACGCCGTCATCGTCGACACCGCTGGCCGTTTGCATACCAAATCCAATTTGATGGCCGAGCTCGAAAAAATGAAGCGCACGGCCGCAAAAGTAATTCCCGGTGCGCCGCACGACGTGCTCCTAGTTCTTGACGCCACCACCGGCCAGAACGGGCTTAACCAGGCGCGCGAATTCACATCGAGTGTAGGCGTCACCGGCATCATCCTCACCAAACTTGACGGCACGGCCAAAGGCGGTATCGTTGTCGCCATCTCGCGCGAACTCGGCTTGCCCATCCGCTTCGTGGGCACCGGCGAGCAAATCAACGACCTGGTACCCTTCGACGCGCGGACCTACGCGGATTCCCTGTTCAATTAGCGTCAGTAGGAGCGAAGCTTTTTTACCCGATCACGCCGGAGGAAGTATTTACGTTCAAACGGAAAGCCTTCTTCTTCGTTGCTGGCCTTTCTGTTCAAAAGTGGCACAAACTAGAGTTCCCGAAACAATCCACAAATCGGGGGTTCCGACTGGGAGTGAACTGTGGGGGATCTCCGGTGAACGGCCTTAGGATGGAACGCAATGCCTGATGTAAGAGCTGCTTACGATCTCCACTTCATGCAGCACGCGCTGGACCTGGCGCGTAAAGGCGTCGGACTAGCCACCCCAAATCCCACCGTCGGCTGTGTCATTGCGAAGGATGGGGTGATTCTTGGTGAAGGCTTTCATCAATACGATTGGCGGGATCATGCAGAAATTGTTGCCCTGAAACAAGCCGGCGACCGCGCAGACGGCGCAACACTTTACGTGACGCTCGAGCCGTGCAATCACACTGGCCGCACTGGGCCGTGCAGCCAAGCCATCGCCAAAGCAGGAATCGCGCGTGTCGTGGCCGCAATGGAGGATCCCAATCCCAAAACGCGCGGCAACGGGTTCGCCACGCTGCGCACGGCGGGAATTGAAGTCGCGAGTGGCTTGCTCGAGACCGAAGCACAAAAGCTCAACGCAGCCTTCGCGCATTGGATCGCCACCGGTAAGCCCTTCATCACCCTGAAATCCGCACTCACCCTTGATGGACAACTCGCTCTGCCGCCAACTGGCAAGAAGAGCAATCGCGTGTGGATTACCGATGAAGAATCTCGCGCCGAAGTTCACCGCA
The DNA here is from genome assembly GCA_035314425.1 of Candidatus Acidiferrum sp. Taxonomy (GTDB): domain Bacteria; phylum Acidobacteriota; class Terriglobia; order Acidiferrales; family UBA7541; genus Acidiferrum. Next base: position 31,147 of record DATFZN010000015.1, read on the forward strand.
TGCGCCACGCTTCCGATGCTCTACTGACCGGCATCGGCACGATCCTCGCGGATAATCCTCTGTTGACCGACCGAAGTGGATTGCCCCGCCGCCGGCACCTTCTACGGGTGATCGTCGATACAAAATTGCGCCTGCCATTGAAGTCTCGCATCGTGCAGACCGCCGACGACGATCTGCTGGTATTCACGGCCGCGTCGCTGAAAACTCCGAAGGCCCGTAGCTTGCAATGCGCCGGTGTCGAACTGGTCCAAAGCAAAGCGCGCAATGGCAAAATCAATCTCGAAGCCATGGCACAAAAACTCGGTCGCCGCGAAATTCTGAGCGTTCTTCTCGAAGCCGGACCTCACCTGAACGCCGCCGCGTTAACGGCAAATCTCATCCAGAAATTAGTCCTTTTCTACGCCCCAAAGCTGGCGGGCAATTTGCGCGTTCCTTTTGTCGCCAACCAAATCGCCTTCCCTTCCACACTCCGGTTCGAGCGCTTCCAACAATTCGGCCCAGACCTCGCACTGGAATTTCTGCTGCGTGACAAGTAGCAAGTCCTGAGGGCCTTGCACTCCGCCCGCATCCATTTTTCTCCCGCGCAAATAGAGTGGCTCCTAGGTATAATCTCGAGTACCACGAGCAGCAAAATCTGACCGGGCCTTTGGCCTGAAAGCTACAATGTAATGTCCGACACCATTCAGAAATACAAAGATTATGTAATGACCGGCTTCGTGAAGTCCGTCGCGCCCATTGTCGTCGACCACGCCAGCGGCGCCACCCTGACCGATATCCACGGCCGCGAATATCTCGACTGCTTTGCCGGCATCTCGGTCGTCAACGCCGGTCATGTCAATCCGCAAGTCGCCGAAGCCGCCAAGAAGCAGATCGACAAACTCATCCACTGCTCCTCGTATCTTTATCACGTGCAACCGGTCGCCGACCTCGCTGAAAAAATCGCACACATTGCGCCCAAGGGTTTGACCAAAACGTTTTTCGGCAACGGCGGTGCTGAAGCGATCGAAGGCGCGCTGAAACTTGCCCGCTTGTACACTGGCAAACACGAGTTTATATCGCTGCAATCGAGTTTTCACGGCCGCAGCTTCGGCGCTCTGAGCATCACTGGCAACTGGGCGCGCAAAAAGAAAGGCGGCCCTTACGGTGCTGGAATTTCCTTTGCCCCCGCGCCGTATACATATCGCTCGCTCTGGCCCAACGATCCCGAACAATGCGCGCGTCATTCTGCCCACGCGATTGACGACATCGTCAAATTCGCCACTTCAAATGACGTCGCCGCGTTCATCGCCGAACCGGTAATGGGCGAGGGCGGCATCATCGTTCCGCCACCGAACTATTTTAAGGAAGTAAAGAAGGTTCTCGACCACTACGGCATTCTGTTCATCGCCGATGAAGTGCAGTGCGGCTACGCGCGCACCGGGAAAATGTTTGCGATCGAATACTATGGCGTCACGCCCGACATTCTCGTCCAGGCCAAAGGAATTGCCGATGGCTTTCCGCTTAGCGCCTATACCACGCGCCCGGAAATCGCCGCAGCCTATACCCCTGGGGATCACCTTTCCACATTTGGTGGCAATCCGGTTTCCTGCGCTGCCGCCTTGGCCAACATCGAATTTATGCAGAAGACTGATCTGCCCGGTCACGCAACAGAAGTCGGCAACTATGCCATGAGCAAGCTAGGCGAACTCGCGAAGACCAATCGGCTCATTGGTGAAGTTCGCGGTCTTGGCCTCATGATCGGCGTAGAACTGGTAAAGGATGCGCAGAAAACTCCCGCCTCCGAAGAGGCTGAAGCCGTGAAGGACCATTGCTTCAAGAATGGAATGCTGATCGGCGTCGGCGGCAGTGGCAACGTGATTCGATTCCAACCACCGCTGGTTATCAGCAAAGGGCAGATCGATCAAGCGATCGCCATTTTCGGCAAAGCGCTCGAGGAAGTGGCCCAACCGATTCACGCCACAGTTTAAGCGCTTGCGATTGGCAAACACTAGGCGGTCATTGCAAGGATGGGTAGTTTGTCGTTTCTAGGAAGGCGGAACCTCGGACGGGCCGGCACTGCCTACCGATCGGCTAGGATCCGTTTGTTCCCTACACTCAGGAAGGAATAGGGTCAGGGCCAGAAGCAGCTAGCTTTCCGGCGGCATCTCTTTCAGCAGGCAATCCATGGCGCAGCGCACTTCTCCATTAGGCTCTAGCGAGCATTCTACGATGGTCCACTCGGCTTCGTCCGCCTGCATCCGTGCGGCCGCAATCTTGGCAACTTTCTCTTTGTTCGGGCATAGCACGCTACGAAATCGGAAACTACACGATTCTATGATTCGGTCGATCAGTTCTGGATCAGACATCGCTCGCCTCCATCAAGGGATTGCATTCTAGAAGCTTGAAAAAAACAAGCAGTTTCAGGAACACCTGGCACAGTTCTGTCCCAGAGGTGACAACGGAACAGTTCGCCAGCCGCCTATTTCCGATCAACTCTCGCTTGTGACAAACAGTCCATTCCACACTGCACCGCTCCGGGTGGCAGCAGCGAGCAGTCAATGACTCGCCAGTCGCTCCAACCCTCTTCGCTGAACGGCCAATTCGCCACAACGATTTCGGCGATGCAATTTCGTTGCGAGCAATACACTTTTTGCGGAAAAGTTCGCGCGCCTTCAGGGTGTAATTCGGGAAGTTTCGGTTCAAACACGAGCCACCTCCATCGGACCAGGAGCGTGGCCTGCCCCAGATACTACTATCAGGGGGGCATGCGTCAAGGACTTCCGGCACAATTCGAGGTATCCTAGGGCTTCGCGGCGCCGTTGGCAGCGTTTCTTGCGAGGCATTGGCCCATGTTCACCGGTATCATCGAAGCTCTTGGCACAATCGATTCTTTAAATCTTCACGCCGAGGGTGGGCGGTTGACGATTCACGCGCCCACCGTCGCGCCTCACCTGGCCGTAGCCAATAGCATCGCCGTCAACGGGTGCTGTCTTACCGTCGTCGGCGTCGAAGACGAAAAGTTTTCTGCCGACTTGTCGGCCGAAACGATCCGCAAGACTTCTATGGGCGAATGGCAAGTGAGCATGCGCGTGAATCTCGAACAGCCCATGACCGCCGGCAAGGAATTTGGCGGGCATTTCGTACTGGGCCATGTCGATACCGTAGGCCGCGTGGTGCGGCTCGAGCCCCAAGGGGAAAATTGGTGGTATGGCGTCGAAGTGCCTGAATCCTTTGTACGCTCGATCGTGCCACAGGGTTCGATCGCCATTGACGGAATCAGCCTTACCGTTGCGCGCTGGCAGGATGGCCTCGCCGAATTTGCGATCATCCCGTTCACCTACCAACACACCAATGTCCGCGACAAAAAAATTGGTGACGCCGTGAACCTGGAAGGCGATATCTTGGGAAAATATGTCGAACGCTACCTGGTGGGACGGACTGCGGCTCAATCAACTTCGAATCTAACCATCGAACAACTCGTCGCGCAGGGCTTCTAACTGCGGCTCACCCCAAACACTAGCAATCAAGGCGTTCTGATGCCAAAGCGGAGCAACACCGGCGACAAGTTGTCTTCGCGCTAGGACACCCCTCAGGCTTGGAACGGCTACAGTTCCGCCTTTTTGGACCGTGCGCCGCGCCAGTACAACACTAATCCCAACAGAATCGACGCGAGGGTTCCACCCACCAATTTCAATTCGAATCCCAGCTTGTCTGACGAATCGCCTGGAGGCACCAGTGAAACAAATATTCCTATCAGTACCACCAATATTCCCAACCCTCCGGCAAACCAGACTCCAGGGATGCCTCCGGGAATTAACACTACATGCTGATTCTCGGTACGATCTTTTCGCCGCGAAAGTTTGATCACCCCTGCAAACATATACAAAAAGGGTATGAAATACAGAATGATGGCCGCGTCAATCAAAAATTGATAGGCCCCGCGGGTAGTCTCGTTGACCTGGCTAAGTAGCAGAATCGCGCCGGACACGCCGGCCTGCACCAAAATTGAAATGTAGGGAGTCTTCCACTTCGGATGAATCTTTCCGAAAGCCGCAGGAAGATAGCGGTCAATTCCCACAACAAATGGCACACGCGCAATTCCAGCCACCGTGCTACCCACTCCACCCGCATTTCCCACCGAAACTAGAATCGCCGCCAGCACGCCGATGAATCCGACTTTTAATGCCACCGAGCCAAGCGTAATTGCATGAAATACGCCGCTCTTCGGGTCCAAATCCGCCGCCGGAACTAAAGTCAAAATTGCGAAGGTTCCAAGCACGTAAATAAATGCAATCAATGCTCCGGCGCCAAACACCGCGCGCGGCAGCGTCCGTCTCGGATCACGAACTTCTTCACTCATGCACGAGACCAATTCGAGCCCAGTGAAGGCAAACGCGATCTGCGACCAGAAATTCACCGTGTCCCAATTCCACGTCGGCTTCATGTTCTCCCAGGTGAACTGTGTCATTGATCCGTGCTTGAAATAAACCAGTCCCGCAACGCCCACGAGCATCAGTAACGGAATGTACGTTGCAACGCCGCCCGCGTTTTGCAACCATTTTCCAATGTTCAATCCGATGATGTTCAGGACCACGGCAATCACCAGCAGTGCAAGCGACACTAGAATCAAGAACGTCCGATCTTGAGAAAGCGTGCCGCCTCGTTCGCCGATCACATACGCGCTCATCGAGGCGCTGGCCAACAACAGTCCCGGAAAATAAAACACTGTGTAGATCCAGTACGTCCAGCCGGCCACAAATCCATGAAAATCGCCAAACGCTTCTTTGGCCCAGACATACAAGCCGCCTTCTTCCGGGTAGCGAGAGGAAAGTTCGTTGATCACGAACGCGCCCGGCACAAAAAAGAACAGAGCCGCGATTATCCACAAACTGATCGACGAGGTTCCATTGTGTCCGGCGGCCGCTATCCAGCGCGGACCAAGCACGGTGGCAATGTTGAACAGCAAAACGTCCCAAAAGCCCATTGTTTTGCGCAATTGTGATTTCGGATCTGCAGCAGTCGTCGCGGAAAACGTCACAGAATTACATCCAGTTCGGGTATGAGTTCATCCTGCATGAGGAAATTATGTAATTGCGGATCTTTCGAATTCTCAAATTCTTTCCAAGACGAAAAGACGTACGCTTTCGCATCTTGAAGAAAAACAATCGTGTCTGCCAGCCTTCGCGCCAAATGCGTGTCGTGGGTAACCACGATCGACGTTTTATGGAAAGTTTCCTTCAACCGCAAAATTAGATCGCCCATATGACCAGCCATGATCGGATCGACCATGGTGGTCGGTTCATCGTACAGGATCGCTTCGGGATTTTGCGCCAGTGTCCGTGCAATCGAAACAGCGCGTTTCATCCCGGTCGATAATTCGTTGGGCAGACGATCCAGCACTTCCTCCACTTCGAGCATCTTCGCGAATTTCTGCACGTACGCTTCGGTATCCTGGGCGGAAAGTCCAACCTGCCGGTCCATGGGAAACGCGATATTTTCGGCCACGGTCAAAGAGTCGAACAACGCCCCCGATTGAAACACCATGGTCACTTTGCGGCGCACTTCTTCAAATTGCTGTTCCGTAAAGTTCGTGACGTCTTCCCCATCGATAATGATCTGCCCGGAGTCGGCTTTGAGAAAGCCCATGATGTGCTTTAGCGAGACCGATTTGCCCACCCCGCTGCGACCCATAATCACGCACGTCTCGCCGCGTGTCACTTGGAAGCTCACATTGTCGAGCACAACGCGATCGTCAAACGACTTAGAAACATTCCGAAACTCAATGAAAACAGCTCCGGACTTTGTCTCAATTCGATCCGTCGACAGGCTCTTCAGCAGTTCGTTGCTCATCGGTCTCGGAGTCAATTATCCTTTGCGCTTCGACAAAGTCCGCCGGCGTATTCATGTTCCAGAAAAGCCGTCCACGGTTATCAAATCGTTTCCATAGCGACTCGTCAAGTACTTCCCTCTGAATTGTTCCGATCGCCTCTGTCACTTTGCGCACTCCAGAATCGAAGGCATACTGCAGCTCCGGCAAGGCCTTCGTGCTCCAGCATGCACACAACGGTTCCCATCCAAATTGGGATTCCGGAAGCACGACCTCGGCTGAGCTCGCCGCTGCTGTTTGGCACAAATACTTCAGCCACTCTCTTGTAAGAAAGGGCATATCGCAGCCAACGATTAAACTCCACGCCGGTCGTGTGGCGTGGGCCGAAGTTTCCGCGAGTGCCGTCACAATTCCACCGAGCGGGCCCTCCCCCGGCCAGCGATCCACCACAATTTCTGCTGGGGCGTGCACATATTTTCGATCGGGCGCGATGATCCGGGCGTTGCCACACGCGTAGGTGACCAACCCTACCGTCTGCGCCAGCATGGTCTCGCCACGAAGAACGGAAAGGGCCTTGTCAGCGCCAAAGCGACGACTTCCGCCTCCAGCTTGCACATAGCCGAACAGATTCATCTTTTCACCCCTTTCGCATTCTTGGACGATATGCGCTCCTATTTGTAATAAAATGATATAGTTACAATGACCTTGCCAGACCAAGATATGAGTGAGCCTCACTCAGATTCTGACTTTTTCGCTTGACTCCAGGGTCTAGATTGCATATATTAGCACTCGGTTGCGAGGAGTGCTAAATTTTCCAGTTACTCCCTTGCACCAATTCGAGTTCCACTTTCAGCTAACTTAGGGAGGATTTTCGACGATGGCAGTCAATCTAACGCCGCTCCACGATCGCGTTATCGTGAAGCGCATTGAAGAGAAGGAATCTGTGAAGGGCGGCATCATCATCCCTGACTCCGCAAAGGAAAAGCCGCAGGAAGGCGAAGTTATCGCCGCCGGGGCTGGCAAGCGGGAAAAGGGCGAGCGCGTTCCTCTGGACGTTGCAGCGGGGGATCGTGTGCTCTTTGGCAAGTATAGCGGTACGGAAATCAAGATCGAAGGCGAAGAATACCTGATCCTCCGCGAAGAAGAAATTCTCGCAAAACTCGGAGCATCGGCAAAGGCCGCCAAGAAGTAACGTGGGGGCGGCGCGTGCCGCCAACGGTAGTCGCCGGTCTTTCGGCCGGTAATCGCAGAGTCTCAATAGTTTCAGCAATCCAAGTTACAAAAAAACAGAACCAAAGAATTCAGGAGGAACTACAGAAATGGCGAAACAGATTGTTACCGGAGAGGCTTCCCGTCAAGCGATTCTTCGCGGCGTGAACGCTCTTGCGGATGCAGTGAAAATTACCCTCGGTCCGAAGGGCCGCAATGCGGTAATCGAAAAGAAGTTCGGCGCCCCCATCATCACCAAGGACGGCGTTACCGTTGCTAAGGAAATCGAGCTCCGGGATCCCCTGGAGAACATGGGCGCGCAGATGGTTCGTGAAGTGGCTTCGAAGACCAGCGATGTTGCCGGCGACGGAACCACCACCGCGACCGTTTTGGCCCAGGCCATCTTCCGCGAAGGCGTGAAGACTGTCGCTGCTGGCGCCAGCCCGACCGCTCTCAAGCGCGGTATCGACAAGGCCGTCGAAGTAGCCATCGAAGAAATCAAGAAACTGCACCGCGACGTCAAGGGCGACATGATCGCTCAAGTTGGTACCATTTCCGCCAACAATGACAAGCAAATTGGCAGCATCATTGCCGAAGCCATGAAAAAGGTCGGCAAGGATGGCGTCATCACGGTTGAAGAATCCAAGACGATGGAGACCACACTGGAAGTCGTCGAAGGTATGCAATTCGACCGCGGCTACCTCTCCCCCTACTTCATCACCGATCCGGAGCGCATGGAATGCGTGCTCGAGAACGTGTTGATCCTCAACCACGAGAAGAAGATCAGCTCCATGAAGGATCTGCTCCCCTTGCTCGAACAAATTGCCAAGCTTGGCAAGCCCCTGCTGATCATCGCGGAAGACGTCGAAGGCGAAGCCCTCGCGACTCTGGTGGTGAACAAGCTGCGCGGCACCCTGCAGTGCGCTGCAGTGAAAGCCCCAGGCTTTGGTGATCGCCGCAAGGCCATGCTCGAAGACATTGCCATCCTAACCGGTGGGAAGGCTCTGACCGAAGACCTCGGCATCAAGCTCGAAAACGTGAAGATCGAAGACCTCGGCCGCGCCAAGAAAATCACCATCGACAAGGACAACACCACGATCGTTGAAGGTGGAGGCAAGGCCGGCGAAATCGAAGGCCGTGTCAAGCAGATCCGCCAACAGGTGGAACTGACCACCAGCGATTACGACCGTGAGAAGCTGCAAGAGCGGTTGGCCAAGCTGGTCGGCGGCGTTGCGGTCATCAAGGTTGGGGCTGCGACCGAAACCGAGCTGAAGGAGAAGAAGGCTCGCGTTGAGGACGCCATGCACGCTACCCGTGCAGCCGTGGAAGAAGGCATTGTTCCCGGCGGCGGCGCTGCTCTACTGCGCGCAATCACCGCAATCGACAAGATCAAGGCGGATGGTGACGAGCTCGTTGGCGTCGGCATCGTGAAGCGCGCTCTTGAAGAGCCCGCTCGTCAGATCGCATTGAACGCCGGCTTTGAAGGCGCGGTGGTCATCGGCAAGATCCGCGAGTCCAAGGACGAGAACTATGGCTTCAATGCTGACACCGGCGAATACGTTGATTTGGTCAAGGCCGGCGTTATCGACCCAGCAAAGGTTACCCGCTTGGCGTTGCAGAACGCCGCGTCGATCGCGGGCTTGATGCTCACCACCGAAGCTTTGGTGGCAGAGATCAAGGAAGAGTCCAAGGCAGCGGCAGGTGCTGGCGGCGGCCCTGGTGGCCCCGGCGGCATGGGCGGCATGTACTAAGCCATACCAGCCAGTCCAGAAACTAGAAAAAGGGCGGTCGCACTTGCGGGCGCCCTTTTTCTTTGGCGAAAAGTGGCTTCTGATCCCATGCCCTGACAACTCGAATGAACGTGTTCAATTCGTTCGCTGCCTATGCTCTGTGACCGGCGGACGGCCAGTTCTTAAGACGAGAGCACTGCCGACCAGGAGGGCCCCCAAACCGACAAACAGAAGCCAGAAGGGATCGCCCCGCCGGTAGATAAAAGCCCAAACTCCGAACATAAAATAGAATGCGCCGATCAGAATGGCGACAACCAATGAGCTGGCGTCTCCTGCCCTCAGTCGAATTGCAATCCACACAATCGACGCGCCCAACGTGAGCATGGTGCCGCTGACAAAATACCAGACAACGTAGAGCGTATCGTGAACCCCAGCCTCGATTGGGAATGGATCGATCGCCTCGTGAACTTTGTAGACCGAATAGCCGTGTCCGAATGCGCCGAGCCCGATGACCATCCCCACGAGCAAGAACAGATACCAGGAAGCACTCCTGAGCATCTCTCACCTCCTTGGCTTCAACTTGAATACAAACAAGAGTCGCGCTTCGTGGCCATCCAGAGTACTGCTGCTTGATCACTGACGCGCCGCGGCAACGTACAGGTCCAGAATCGCCGGCCAACCACCATCCGATCCCACCTGCTCGCGCATCTTCTCCCAACCAGCGCCGTGCCGCTCGAGATGTCGGTGTGCAAATTCCACGCGGGTTTTTTCTGGCCCTTCCGCCACAAACTCCAAAGCAACTTCACTCGCCGTTGCCAGGTCCGGGTTAAAGCTCCAGTCCGGCTGCAAATGCCACGACAGCACCACTCTATTCGGAGGATCGTAGTCCACCACCGTTCCCCAAGTGCACTCGGCGCCTTCCGCATTGATCTCGTACCAGCGCCCACCCTTCTTTTTGTCGATCAAAATATCCTGGAACGGAGTCCCGCCAATATGGTGCGAGGCTGGCCACCACTGCCCCATTCGTTCCGTAAATACCTGGAACGCTTTTTCAATTGGGACTTCCAGGTGAAGAGTCCTATTTACCGTTGCGTTTTGCACTGTTTCGGGCACCATGCCGCTTCTCCTTTTGGTATTCTTCTTCTGCAAATCTCTGGAAACTGAACAAAGCCTTATCCCACAATTTCGCAAAATGATCTCGCAACGCTGCAATTCCCTGGGGATTCAATTCATAGATTCGCCGCGTGCCCTCGCGGCGGTCGCGCACTAACCGCGCATTTTTTAATATCTTTAAATGCTGCGAAACTGCAGGCCGCGTCACGGGCAGCCGTGCCGCAAGTTCGTTCACAGCATGAGGATGGGTCGAAAGCATCGCAAAAATTGCCAAGCGTGTGGGATCTCCGAGCGCGGTCAGTCCGCTTTGTATGTAAGTATCCACTAACCGTAAGCTATTACTTACTAAAGCGTTTGTCAATCGTTTTTTTGATTCTGGAAACTTCGCCATTTGGGGGGATCCCGCAGGCTCGCCTACTGCAACTTCTGTTCCAACTCCACCCATCTCGCGTACAGATCATCGATCTTCTTCTGCGCCACTTCTAGTTCAAGCGAAGCCGCTTGCAACTTCCTTCCATCGCTCATGAGGTCCGGGTCCAGTAGCGCATCATGTTTCAACTGCAGTTCTCGCTCGGCATCGGCAATTCGTTCTTCAATCGTGTCCAGCTCGCGCTGCTCTTTGAACGACAATTTCTTTTTCGTCAGGGAAGCCCGATCCGAGATCGCTACAGGCAATGCACTCGGACTCTGGGTCTCGAGCGAGCGATTATTCTTCCCTGCTGCCCGCTGCCCCTGCTGCCACGATTCCCATTGCTGGTAATCCGCAAATCGCTCGGCTCCGCCAAATCCATCCAGACCCAACACCACAGTTGACACGCGATCCAGCATGTACCGATCGTGTGTGACCAAAACCAATGCGCCGCGGTACTCCAGCAAACTCTCCTCAAGAATTTCTAGCGTGGGGATATCGAGATCGTTTGTCGGTTCATCAAGCAGCAAAACGTCCGCAGGTTGCAGCATCAACTGCGCAATCAATACCCGGGCCCGCTCTCCTCCTGAAAGCCTGGCTACCTTCTGATTCAGCATTTCTCCAGTAAACAAAAACCGCGCCGCCCAAGCCGCCACATGAATCACTCGGCCCTGGTAAATGACCGAATCGCTGTCAGGGGCCAGCGCTCGACGCAAAGTAATCTCCGCGTCAAGCGCGCGGTTCTGGTCGAAATAAACGATCCGCAACGATTCCGCCTTCCGAATCGTTCCTTGTTCCGGTTGCAGCTCGCCTTTTAGCAATCGCAGCAGCGTTGTCTTTCCGCTACCATTCGGCCCTACCAACCCGACGCGCATCCCCGAGGTCATGAGGAAGTGAACATCTTTGAATAGCGTGCGGTGGCCGATCGCATAGGTTACTTGATCGAGCGTAATCAATTGCTTGGTTTGCCGGTTCGATGCGGAAAAATCAATCTGCGCGCTGCTGCTTTTTGTGCGCTCTTTCAACTCTCCCAATTCGCCCATCAGTTCGTGGGCTTTATCGATCCGCGCCTTCGATTTGGTCGTTCGCGCTTTCGGTCCTCGCCGCAGCCAATCAATTTCCGTGTGCACGCGATTTTCCAGCGCCGCCTGCCTATTTTTCTGCGCGTGCAGGTACAACTCTTTGGCCTCGAGAAAGGTGCTGTAATTCCCAGAGACCCGCAACGCGCCATCGTCATACGCCGGGTTCAACTCGACCACTTCGGTCGCCACATTCTCTAGAAAATAGCGGTCGTGGCTCACGATGACGCTGGCAAAGTCTGCATCCTGCACCACGCTTTCGAGCCATTTGATCCCGGCCAAATCCAGGTGATTGGTCGGTTCGTCCAGCAACAGGATATCGGGCTTCTGCACCAGGGCTTCGACAATTGCCAGTCGCTTTCTCCAGCCTCCCGACAAATTCGCGGCACGAGCGTCCAAGTCGGTAAACCCCGCGCGCCCTAAAATTTCTGCGATGCGCGATAGCCGCTCGTCCTCTGATACCTTGACACGATCCAAAGCGTTCACGACTACCATCCGAATGGTTTCGCTAGGTGCAAATTCGGAGATTTGCAGTACCGTACTCATTCTCATACCCTTGCGGATCGCCACGTTTCCGCTATCCGGAGTGACGTGTCCGCCGAGCATCGCGAGCAAGGTCGTTTTACCCGACCCGTTTGGCCCAATGATTCCGATTCTGTCGCTCCCGGACACCGTAAAAGAAATGTCTTTGAATAAAGGAGCTACGCCGTATTTCTTCGAGAGTCCTTGTGCACTAATGATTGGCGGCAAGTGTGTCGCTCTTCTCTGGAATGAACCGCTGCTGAATGCTGGAAAATGTACTCATCCAGAATAGCAGCCGCTCGATCGGAACACGAACCGCAACGCTAGGTGTAGTGGCCGATCTTTGGCTAGGCCGGGCCAATAAAATCTCATCCTAGAGATGTGACGCTAATGAGGGCTTCGTTCGGTTTCTGCGGGAGCCGCAGTCCTTGCAGGTGCCACTCCGCGCGTATCCACGGCAATTTCCATCGCCGTGTGTTTCGCGAAAACCACATCCGTCCCGCGTGCGATGAAATTATCGTAAATGGAACGGCTGGCCCCAAATGCTCCCATCGCAATCGCCAGCGGTTGCGAATGCACCGTGGCTCCGACCACAATTCCTATGACTTTGAACCCTCCCGCCCCGCCTGCCGCCCGATTCAAGAGGTCATCATCATGGGTTGCCGCCGCCAAACCGACGGCGATCCCGCTTTTCAAATATCGGGTCTTCGGAGTCTTTGGTTCCGCACCGCCTTCAGAATCAAGATTCATGTTGTCGGCTGAGTTTACCTGCACGCCTTGCAGCATCGCCTCGACCTTCGATTCCACTCCGTTCGGGAGGATCAAGTCGCGGAGGACGAAGCGTAACTGTCCATTGTGCTTCCAGTAGCGTGCCGGGCGCACTTGAACAACGCTTCCCTTCAGATGGCTTCCTTGCGGCAGAATCAATTTACCGTCATTGATCAGCGGTCTCGAGAGCACGGCTTCCACTTCCGCTCCCTTTGGCGTCCTGGCAGAATTCAGCGGAGTCAACAAACGCGCGTGCACTATCGTCCCTTCCGGAAGGTCCGAATTGAGCGAAGCAGCAATTTCCGGCGTCAACGGCTCCACTCCAAATTCCAAAGGCATGCCTAGCTCAGCAATGTACATGGTACCCGCATCGATATATTGTGGGTGCACCGGCAACAGGGCTAAGGCATACCTTTCCACGCGATGAAGCTTGCCAGGCTGTTTCACCTGCTGCATTGCCGCATCGAATTGCCTTTTCGCTTCTTCCTTCGCTGCTCTCTCTTTTTCCGTTGCTGCATTCTTAAGACCCTTCTTTTTTTGATTTTCCGCCGCGGCTACGAACCGAATTACCTGCCCCGATCCTGGAACTACACTCGTTTCTATCCGCATGTGCTTCCCGTCAGTCAAAAGCAATTCAGTAAACTCCACCCTAAGCGGTCTCTCCGGAGTAAAGTTTGCGTCCAGAGCTGCCATGGCTCGCTGGCCCGCGGAAACACTTTCGATTCCTGAAATTTTGCCCAAAACCTCCGTGCCGGCCGGGAACACCAACTTATCGAAGGTGTATACCGGCTCAAGAAGGTGACCGTGAATCAGCTGGCCCACATCGTGAACGCGCACTTCTCGATCGAGCACCACCTCGAGTGCTGTTCCCTTGGGCACCGTCAGCTCAATCGTTTCCTGGATGGCGGGCTTGGGAGGCTCCGGGCTTTCGGCCGGCCTGTGCTTCAATACTGGATTGGCGTCGCTATTCGTATCAGGATTCGTTGGCGGCGTTGCGGGCGGATGTGAATCCTGAGCCAACACCCGGCCGCCAAGACAGCAGCAACCAAGGCAGATCACGCCAATCCTTTTTCTGAGGTTCATGGCGATTCGCTCTACCGCTCCCTCACCATGCTACGCCATTTCCTGCGATGGCGCGCAGGGCGCAACTGTAGCCTGCGCTGCGCTAGAGCAAGACGAAAAAAGCTCCCAAATCCGGCTGTCTTGATCCCGCCGTTTTTGAGGGCCCTGCTATTTGGAGAAGTCGATTCGCGGGACCTGTTAGCGGCCTCTCCCACCGTGGGGTTCTGCAGGATGGCTCGGGGCTTTCGGTTTCGGGTTCGAATTCTTCGGATGTGAATTGGTCTTCGATGTATTCGGATGTGACGTGTTCGCCGTATTTCCCGGTGTTGTGCTGGTAGTCGAGTTACTCGAGGCATTCGGTGCCATAGTTCCAGAAGTACTGTTGCTAGTCCTGGCACTCGGCGGACGATCATTCTGCATCGCCGCTGTCTTTGTCCCGTTCGCCGTCGCTGCTACCGGATGCGCCGCCACAACTCCGGGTCCACTAAAAGCCCCCGGCTTGGGCGTCGCCGCCACTGCAGGCGTTCCGTGATTCTCAGATGCGAGCATCGCCCGATTGGTACTGGCAGCCTGTTGATGCTGAGCTTGCACTGCCGTCGGTGCCAAGTGGGGTTCATTCGCAGTGGCCTGTTCAGCCGCTGTTGGCTGCGCAGTTACACCACCGGTTCCGCCGTTATAGCTGGTACGATTCACGGTCGTCGTGTTGTTCACTACGGTGGTGTTGTAGGTATTGTTGACGACGGTGGTGTTCACATTCGTCACCGCGGTGTTGTAGTGGTAGGAGCCACCGATCCATTGACCGCCGTAGAATCCGGTGCCAACGTAGCCAAATCCGTAGTTAATACCGCCGTAAAATCCCACGTGCGGTCCCCAGTATCCGGCGTGCCAAAAATATCCTCCGCCGCCCCAGCCCCAATAGCCCGGGGTCCATAGATATCCAGGAGTCGGCGCAAGAACCCACGTTCCGGGAACCCAAAAATATCCGTCCGGCCCATACGCCCAGTAACCTGGGGTCCAAAGATAGCCCACGCCCGGGCAAACTGGCTGAGCGTAAACCGGCAATGCCGGCGGCCCAACGTGAATGCCAATGCCAATTCCCACGGAAACTTGCGCTGGCGCTGGCGCAGGCACCATCACCCCAGCCACAAATGCAACGAGCAGGATGAATATCGGTTTTGTCACTCGCATATAACTCTCTTTTCTCTCCTGAACTTACTTGCCGAACTCGGATGGGGCAGAAATCCCCGGTTCTTACTGAATAAACCCAGTTTCCCCAATAAAGTTTCTGCTGCAAAATCAGTCTATTTCCCAGTGTTTTTAGCGAGCTCAGCCAGGGTCGACCGGGCTTCCATCCGAATCCCATGTCCCTTAACTGTAGCGCTTGGGCATCTTCGGGGATAAGCAAATTCGGTATAGTGTACTAAATCTGTACCCCGGTCTCACACGGGCCTCCAGATCCGGTTGCGTTTCGCCAAATACGCATTCATTTGCTAGGCCTGGTGAGGGAATCGGCACGGCGGAGTTGCGGGAAGAGGTGGGCCCAGAGCAGGGTCACTAGGATAGTTCCTGCCCCGCCCAGCACCACTGCCGGTACGGCTCCTAAATATTGCGCTGCTAGGCCCGACTCGAATTCCCCCAATTCATTGGACGCCCCGATGAAGATCATGTCCACGGCGTTGACCCGGCCGCGCATTTCGTCGGGGGTTTCAATTTGAATGAGCACACCCCTAACGACGACACTCACCATGTCGGCAGCTCCCACAAACAAGAGGGAAAGCAGCGAGAGTGGAAGGCTCCGCGAGAAGCCGAACACCATCGTGAACACGCCGAACCCACCAACACACCAGAGCATGGTTGCTCCGGCGCGCTTACGAATCGGTTTATAAGCAAGTAGCAATGCCATCGTGGCCGCACCGATTCCCGGAGCACTGCGAAGAAGCCCAAGTCCCCACGGGCCAGTGAGAAGAATTTCTTTTGCGTAAACCGGAAGAAGAGCGACAGCACCACCTAGAAGAACAGCAAAAAGATCGAGAGAGATGGAGCCGAAGACGAGTTTGTGGGACCAGATGTAGTGAAATCCCGCAAAGACGGTTTTCAGGCTGAAGGGTTCGCGGGGTCGCGGTTTAGATTGCGTTTTGATCCGAAGAGTAACCAGAAAGGCGATCGTGGCTGTGGCTAACGCCGTGGCATAAACTGCAGCGGGACCGCGGAAGAATGCGTAGAGTAGGCCGCCCATAGCGGGCCCGAGAATCGTAGCGAACTGGAACATGCTGGAATTCCACGCAACCGCATTCTGAAAGTGTTCTTCAGAAACAAGTTGCGGAAGAAGCGCGCGGCTGGAAGGCATGCTGAACGTGCGGATAGCACCAACCAGAAAAAGAATGGCAAAAATGGGCTGAACAGATCCACTGCGGTGAAGCGCTTCCTGATGCAGGGTGACGTAGAGAAGCAGTAGAGACGAGAGGGCAAACCCCACATAGCACAGGCTCAGAAGTTTGCGACGATCGAAACGGTCGGTGACGTGCCCGGCCACAAGAAAGAGTAAAATGCCGGGAAGAAATTGGGCTAGGCCAGTAAGACCAAGATCGAGCGGCCGACGCGTGATTTCGTACACTTGCCAACCCACGGCCACCGATTGCATTTCGGTGCAGAAGACAATACAGAAGCGAGCTATTTGATAGAGCCTGAACCCGGAAAACTGAAAAGCGGCTGTGCCTCGGCTAGGCAGTAGATCGGTAGTGACCATCCCAATCTAGTTTGCCATATTTAGAAGAATGAATTGCGACGCAGGTTGATTACCAGACACCTGAAAAAGCGTTAACCCACAAAACTGAGAAACGATTTATCCTGAGGCATAATGAAAACGAAATGGACAACAATTAGCACGCTGGTCTTGAGCAGTTTCTTATGGGGAACGGCATCCTGCGGTTGGGGACAATCTCAGGAACAACATCTCGATACGGCTCGTCATGTCGCACTGGAACTGAATGTTGGGAGCGCGTACAAGTTTGCAGCCTTGGGCGACACTCGATTCCACGATCCGGCGGATAGCGAAGTAGCAAATGCGGCGGTGCGGAAAGCGCTGGTCGAAGCAATCGACAAGGCCAAGCCTGCTTTTGTCTCAATCGGCGGAGACATTGTCTACAACGGCGAGAATAAACGGGATTGGGAAGTGTGGGATTTGGAGACAGCCGTCTGGAAGCAAGACAAATTACAGATTTATCCGGCGCTGGGAAATCACGACTTAAAGGGCAAGGAAGCAACGGCACTGGCGAATTATTTTGCACGTTTCCCAGAACTAAGAGAGAGCCGATATTATTCCGTGCAAATGGGAAACAGCGTGATGCTAATACTGGATAGCGCATTGGATGAACTAACCGGCCCTCAGGGCGATTGGCTGAAAGGCGAGTTCGACAAAGTCACCAACGACACCAATTTTGTGTTTATGGTGTTCCACCATCCTCCCTACACCAGTTCTTCCGACGATAAGGCATTTGGCGGCGGGCACACAGCACGCGGAACGGAAAGAGCTTTGGGGAAATGGCTCGAAGAGCGACAGCAACACCTGCGGGCGCGAATCATCGTTTTCAACGGTCATGTGCACAACTACGAGCGCCATGAATATAACGGCGTGACCTACTTTGTGACCGGAGGTGGCGGCGCGCATGCGTATCCCATTCCGCGAACTGCCGACGACCTCTACAAGGACAATGGAATCAACTACCACTATTTGCTAGTCGAAGTGGATGGTGCGCAAGCACAAATCACTATGAACAAATTGCAAATGGTGAACGGCAACTCAGTCTGGAGTAAGCCTGATGAGCTGACCGTCAAGGTACCGACAGCGAAGGCTATGGCGGCCGGTGCGACTCGCTGACACGGGGCAAAACAATCGCTCTTGTAACGCTCCGTTCATCGAATATTCACACCGCCCCGAATAGGATCGATCTTCGCATTTTTCCTCATGAATATACTCATTGTTGAAGACGAACCCGAGATGGCCCGACTCCTCATGGGAGGGCTGCGCGAGGAATCTTACGATGTGAGCCTGGCCCGGGACGGCTACGCGGCATTGGAACTCTCCGCAGTTGAATCGTTTGACATCATTCTCTTGGATTTGATGCTCCCCAAACTAGACGGACTAGAAGTTGCCCGGCAGTTGCGCCGGCGCGAGCAAGAGACGCCCGTGTTGATGTTGACGGCTCGTGATGCACTCCAGGATATCGTAAAGGGACTGGACGCCGGTGCCGACGATTATCTGACAAAGCCGTTTTCGTTCGTGGAATTGCTGGCGCGGATTCGCGCGCTGGTTCGCCGCAAACAGTTCCGCAAGAAAAATGTTCTGGAAGTAGAAGATCTGGTGCTGGATTTGACGACGCATAGGACGTTTCGGAATGGCGTGGAGATTCATCTCTCGCTGACGGAATTCCGTTTACTCGAGTTATTGGCAAGGAATACTGGCCGGATCGTGTCACGGCACGAACTTTTGAGCAAGGTATGGGGAACGGCGCGTGACGTCTCAGAAAACACCCTCGATGCGTTTATGCGCTTGCTGCGCAAGAAAGTGGATGCGCATTCGGAAACGAAATTGATTCAAACCCATCGGGGATTCGGTTATTCGGTGGGAACGGTGGGCGGACTGTGAATTTGACGATTCGTGCGCGTCTTACCTTGCTCTATTCTCTGGTGCTGGGCGCTTCATTTCTGGCATTTTTCTGGATTTGCGATATGGGATTCCGCCACAGCATCGAAACAACAGTGAACGACGAATCGCGAAGTGATCTGGAGACTGTCCGGCGAGTGATAAACGATTCCGCCCCGCGGGGAACGGCAAAACTTCGGGAAGAACTAGGCGAACTTTCGGAATTATGGGCCAATGGGGCAATTTTCCAGGTCGCCGGAGCAAATAACGAAATATTGTACCAGTCACCAAGATTTCTTCGGCCTGATTTTCCCTTCCCTCCGTTTCGCGATGAGACATTTTTCTTCAACCGGAATCTGAATCATTTTCAATACCGCATAGCCAGGCAGCGAATCAAGATTGGCGGAACGGAATATTTTGTCGACGCTGCCGTGCCTACAGAGCCGTTTGATCAGGCGCTCGATCGCTTCCGGGTGATCGAAAAAGAATTTCTTCCGCTTTTGGTTTTGCTTGCCTCCCTACTCGGTTACTGGCTAGGGGGCCGTGCCCTTGCCCCCGTTAATCGAATCATCAAAAGCGCCAAAGAGATTGGCGTGCGCAATTTGCACCAGCGGCTGGAGGTTCCGGAGACGAAGGACGAGTTGCGGCAGTTGACCGAAACGGTCAACGCTATGCTAGCGAGGATCGACTCCTCGGTGAATCGGATTACGCAATTTACGGCGGACGCGTCGCATGATCTGCGCACTCCTCTGGCTCTGATTCGCACAAATGCGGAACTGGCGCTGCGCCGGACGCGTACTGAAGCGGAATATCGCGACACGCTGATCCGCATTTTAAAATCGGCAGAAGAAACAACTGAGTTGATCGAGCATCTACTAACTCTGGCTCGGGCCGATGCTGGAGCGGCGCAGCTGAAGTTCGCAACGGTGGAATTGCACTCCATTTTGGAACGAGCCTGCCGGCAGGCGCGGGTTCTTGCCTCGGCGAAAAATCTGTCCTTCACCGCCGATTATGATGAAAATCGCGGGGCGGATCTGGTTTATGGCGACTCTTCGGCGCTGGAACGACTTTTCCTTACAATCCTGGACAATGCGGTGAAATACACACCGTCCGGCGGGGCAGTCTCGGTACGCGCGCAAATCGTCGACGGACAAGCGATCATCGAAATTGAAGACACGGGCCTGGGGATTCCTGCAGACGAACTGGCGCGTATTTTTGATCGCTTCTATCGCGCGGATCAGTCTCGCTCGCGAGAGATTCGCGGCTCGGGCCTAGGTCTGGCAATCGCACGATGGATCGTCGAAATGCACAGGGGAACCGTCCAAGCGGAGAGCAGAGTCGGAGAAGGCACGCGAATGCGAATTACCCTCCCCACTGTGACCGGGGTCACAACCTCGGAGAAGATCGCTGAGGAAATTCGCTCATCACCTCTATCTGAAAACTCTTTCAGCACCTATTTAACAACCCATTCATCTCCTGTCATTTTCAGTTAAGCGGAAGCTATTGCACTACCGAACGGCAAAAACCAAGACCTGCAACACTCCATTGTCGCTCGTCGGCACGAACACTCTGGCGTTCTTCGAATCGTATCCCATGGTCTTCCCGCCGGCTTTCGTCACAATTTCCTGCACCAACGAATATTTGTCCGGCGAATCCTGGTGGAATACCGAGACCTTACCGTCTCCGGTCGACAAATAAACCAGTTTGGTTCTACTGTCAAACGCGCCCGCGTCTACGCGCTCTCCAATCGGCGCCGTGAAGACGAGTCTGCCCGTCTCCGTATTCAGCACCGCCAAGTGCTTGCTTCGGCACCCAACGAACAGTCGTTTGTTTTCCGCGTCCAGAGATAAAGCAGTGGGCGTTCCGCACGGCGCCAGCGTCCAGCGATCAACAACCTTCATCGAATTGACGTCGATGTGCAGCGTTTCGTTCTGTTCTTCCAGATTTACGTATAGGTTTCCTTTGCCATCACTGACCGCAAATTCCGGGCCGCCCCCCAGCGCAATCGTCCCCACCACTGTCCCATCCGCGGCGTTCAGCACCGAAATGTTCTCGCTATCGCCGTTCATCACATAAATTCGTTTCGTCAGCGTTTCATAAATAATTGCGTCCGGTTTTTTCCCAACTTTAATTTCTCCCAGCGGCTTCAATGTCTTCAAATCAAACGCCACAACGGCATCCGCTTTACCCGCCGAAACGTAGCCGCGCCCAAACTCCGAAGCAACAGCCACCCCGTGCACCCCGGGAGTATTCGGAATCGTGCCCACGGCAGCGTACGAGTCTGCGTCCAGCACGTCGACTTGTGTGCTGTGTGAAACATAAACTCGCCGCGCCGATTCATCAACCGTGACGTAGTCCCAGCCACCGGTTCCGGGCACCGTTATTTTCTTCACCAATTCGTATTTGCCTGCCTCCGGCGCGGCTACTGCCGCGATTACAGTGCAAACCAGTTCGCATAAAAGCAGTTTTCTCATCGTTCCTCCACCAACCGTACTCGATGCCACCTAAACGCTTGCTACATTCCAACTGACAAATCGCTCATGGGACAGCAGAAGGGGCGTCGGGTTGACAACTAAAACAGGAATCGCACAAACAACTGAATCTGTCTGGCCAGCCCTGTTCCGGTATTGTCCGCAAAGAATTTGTCGCTATTGTTGTTCTGGTTTACCGTTGTATTGATTACCCCAAAGTTGGAATGCGGCGTGACGCCACAGTTGAACGGCGCGCTGACTCCGTCGGCGTTCAGAGAACTGCAGCTGTAGTCATAACTCAAACTGTGCGGATCTGCCAGTTGCACGTGATTGAAAATATTGAAGACCTGCGCTCCCGCCTGAACGCTTAGGCGTTCGTTGATTTTCACCAGCTTTTGCAAAGAAAAATCAAACTGGGTAACATTGGGCGACCAGATTATACCGTTGCCCGCACTTCCATACCGCAGCAACCGGCCCGTAGTTGGGTCATACGGGGGGGCAGTAAACGCGGCCGTGTTGATCCAGTTATTTGCGTTTTGTCCTTGCGGCACAAACGGGGCTCCTGTCACATCCGGCCGTGGAGATGATCCGTCGTTGCCATCAGGAAGCAGCGAAGGATCAATGTTCAGTCCGACTGTCAAAGGGTGCCCTGTATGCCAGTTCCAAAGACCGCTCGTTGTCCATCCGCTAAGTAGTCGCCCGGCAAATCCCTCATTCACATACTTTTGTCCGGGACCAAATGGAAGTTCGTACACGAACGCAACGATGATGTTGTGACGGATATCATAAATACTGTTTCCTTTTTCACATGGCACACAAGCTGCGTTCTGCGGCGCATTCGCTTCTCCGCCCCCAACCGACGCATCGTTAATGGAGTGTGCGAATGTATATTTCGCATTCACGGCCAAACCCTTGGCCACTTGCCGGTCGAGAGCGAACAGAACCCCGTTATAAGTACTCGTTCCCACGTTCGATTTGTAGTCGATGCTTCCAAAAGTGTAAGTGCTGCCATCCGGATTCACAATTGGGTAATTATCAAGCGGTCGAGTGCATACACCAGTCGCTTGGAAGGTGGAATCGCACAGGTTCTCATAGTTTCGCGCAAAGAGACGGACGCCGTGAGATCCCAAGTAGGACACCGTGAAGATTAAGTTATAAGAGAGCGATTGCTGCAGCGAAAGCCCCCACGTCTCCACATACAGATCGCGATGATGACGAATTAATGCCCGCGCAGTCGCCTGGCCCTGGCTGCAACCAGGCGGCAGATTCAGGTTAGGGGGATTGTCCAGGTAGCCAGTGTTAAATTGCAAGCCGCAATCTACACCGGTCGAACTGGTCCCGGCCACATACTTGGTATCGATCCGGTCACTCTCGAGCGCAGCGTTCCGATCGTCGTTCTGTGCCGCCCCGCTATAAATCCCGAACCCTCCGCGCAGAAGAGTTTTGCCGCCCGACCTGGCAGGTGCCCAGGCGAAGCTAACGCGCGGATCGAAATTCTTGTAGTTAGGGAATTCCAGCGAGTCAGTCGGAGGGCAATAGCCATGGCAGGCGGTCAAATCAAAAATTTTTACGCGGTCATGCGCTTCCGTAACCGGCGAATAATATTCCCATCGTAATCCCAGATTCACGGTCAGCGTCGGAGTAAGCTTGAACTGATCTTGCACATAGGGAAGCACAAAGGTCCTTCGCAAAGCGTGCCCATCCCATGATGACGTGTATTCTGCTGTGTCCACCACGTTGCTGATAAAATTAGTGTTGTCACCGCCGTAGCTGATTGCCATCGATTGGGTTTTTCCCTGATTCAGACGGACGCGCATAACGTCGATGCCGAACTTTACGGTGTGCTTGCCATGAATCCAGGTAGCGTTGTCCACATACGAGAACGTCGTCCCTACCTCGTTATCGGTCTGATTGTTGTTGAGCGGCTCATAATTCGCGGTGGACAAGCTGAGATTGAGATACGCAGGGTAAACGGGATTGTGGAAAGGCGCGCGATTCAGCCCGAACTCAAACTCATTCGTAAACATCGGGGTAAGCTGAGTTTGCAAAGCCAGAACGTAGTTCGCTGGGTGGTTATTCGTGCCGACTTGATCGAACAGATTCCCGCTCGCCGAAACGGCGTACGCAATGTCACGCTGTGCCCGTGCATAAAACAGAATGGTCGGGGTGATGTTGTAATCAAAACGAGCAAGCCAGGTATTCTCATTAATGACGGATTGACCCTGATGGACGAAGTTGTCAGAGCCCGTGCCTAGGCAATTCGTCGGATCGGGGCAATTGTAAGTGAACGCACTATCCGGATAGACGAATTTGGGCGCACATCCATACCCTTGCAGTGTCGAGACGGCAGATTGTCTCCAGGGATATGCTTGGAGCAGTGGGCACAGATTTGCGCCCTGTGGCCCAGACAAAGCTGCTTGCTGCACGGTCGGATCGGGCACCGCGGCCAGTAAAGTCACACCACCGTACTGGCTGAGTCCTTCGTAATTCAAAAAGAAAAACATTTTATTTTTTTTAATCGGTCCGCCGATCGTTCCTCCGTACTGCCCCATACGAAATGGTGGAAGGTAGGGGTTGCCGTAAACATTGAAGTCCGTATAATTACGGGCATCGAACACAGAATTGCGGAAATATCCGTACGCCGATCCGTGATAGTCGTTCGTACCTGACTTTGTTACAACGTCGACTTGACCGCCCGACTGTTTGCCATACTCGGCGTCATACAATGCCGAACTCACCCGATATTCGGCGATCGCATCAGGTGAAACCTGCAACCGCACCTCCGATTTTTGCGCTTGCTCTTGAATGCCAGTGGCGTCTACGCCGTCGTAAGAGAAGTTGTTGTCATCCCGCGCGCGTCCAGCGAAACGGATAGTGCGCTGATCGCCGCCGCCATCGTCTTGCGCCCATGGTGCCAACCTGGTCAGGCTCGCCCAATTTCGCCCGTTTAATGGCAGGTTATCAATTTCCAATTCACCAATAACCGCGCTGCTTTCTGCGGAGCTTCGCTCTTCAGGGCCTGAATCGACCTTTACCTCAATCTTGTCTGCTAACTGACCAACCTCCAGTTTGATATCAAGCGTTCGCGTCTCACCAACTCGGACGTAAACTTCTTCGATGACCTTCGTTTTAAAACCGGAATACGTTGCTGAAACCGTGTATTCGCCTTTGGCAATTCCGGGGAATCGATAGTAGCCGTTCTCGTTTGTTGTCCGGTCGATAGTTAGGCCAGTGTCGACGGCGACTATTCTGATGGACGCGCTTCGTAGCACTGCACCGCTTGAGTCTGTTACCGTGCCTTCGAGCGAAGCTCGATCGGTCTGACTGGGTGCGGGAATCGAACAAATTGCAAGGAAAACACCCAGTAGGGAGAATTTCACACGAATGAGTCTTAGCATAAGTTTACCTCTCAGGTGCTCTTCGTTGAGCCCGAGAACGTCAAAACGCAGACCCACCAAAAGGAATTTGCAACTGCCTAGGTGTTAAGGGTCACCATACTATTGGTGGCGATGTTGAATTCATTAGGGACTGCAAATGAAAGCAGGGCATCAATGGAAGTTAATTAAAGGATGAATAGGAGGTGAAAACCCTTTCAGATTGCGGCACTTTTCAAAAGCGTTCGAGAAGACTTACTCTGCCTCACGGGAACCCAGCCTCTCTCGCTTCCCGGGTTTCTCCATATCACTGAACCATTCAAACGCTAAAACTTTTTTTACTCTTTTAACTATGAGGAACGCTGCACTTTGTGCGGGATAGTCGGATTCACACATAAACATTCGAAGCCTGCAAAGGGCGGTTCAGATGTCACAGTGGATATTTACGACAAGCAGATTTTCTTCTTATGCCTCTACCTTTCCGCACATCAACTCTTCAACAAACGCAGTCAGCGAAGCCGCGCCGACCCTCCTTTGCTCAGTTTATATTTCAACGTTCCCTTCCGCGAAGCATGTCTTTCGAGCAATCCAAACTTCCACAATCTCTTTAGGTACGTCCACACAGCACGTCGAGGCACAAAATCGAGCCTTTTGGCGACTTCGCCCGGAGTAAACCACGCTCCCGGTGCAAATGAGAACACATCCAAGGTTCGGATTTTTAATTTATTGTGGCGATTCATCTATTCTTGGCTCGATTGTGGGACTTTTTACGCCGTATCAAAACCTAGTTGAGGAGTCAGAAAAATACGATACAGTTGGAACAGCCAGAGTGTGAAGGAGCCCATGACGTGCTCGGAAGGGCGTATTTTGCTTCCGGGCGCTATGAAGAAGCGGCCAGACTCGCCGAAAGCTCAATGGAAATTCTCAGCAACGATTATAACGCACTGATTCCACTGATTAATTCATTCGAACGGCTTGGGCGCAAGACGGATGCGGAGCGGTTGCGGCGACGCGAGGTCCAAGTCCTCCAAGATCAACTGCAGCATTTTCCGGATGATGTTCGGGCCAGAGTTCTGCTGGCTGCGTATTTGGTTGCCGCTGGCGACAAGGATGGTTCGGTAATGCAGGTTAAGATAGCCGTAGCCATGCGTCCGACCGACGCAAATATTCTCTACAATGCTGCTTGCACCTACGGACTTCTGGGGATGAAGTCCGAAGCCCTGGGTTCTTTCCGGAGCGCGGTTGCGGCGGGCTATTCGAACACCGATTGGTCCACGCACGACCCGGATCTGAAAATTCTGCATGATGACCCTGAATTTAGGGCGATGACGACAGCAAAGACGCCGAAGGCTACCTGAGAACCGAGCCCCTACTCTCTGCCGATCATCTCGATGATGGCGATTGCCGGAACAGTCGCCCCTCAGATCAGTGAACGTAATAGCCGGTCTTCGATATGAGTAGGTAATCTTTCCCCTTTTTCCCGTAGGATGGCGCGAGAGTCACATCGAGTTTGTGTGGTTTGCCCGAAGCCCCCGTCGCTTGCGTATAGTAGCCCAGCGTATAGCGTGTCTTGATGCGGTCGATCAGCGCGCGAAATGCATCATTCAGATGCGCCACATCCTGCACATCGAAGACCTCTCCGCCGGTCTGCTCGGTAACCTTGTGAATGTTTACTAAACCCGGAACCATGGCGGCAGCCAGCAGTGTTCCGGGCGGATTGTATCCCGGTATCTTTAGGTTATACAACGTCGCATCCGCGGCGATCGTTTCGGTGACGATATCACTCGTTCCCTGCCCGCCGGCGCTGGTGCCCACGTCGTCGCTAATTAAAATGATCACTCGGCGGCCCTTGGGCGGCAGGTTGAGAAGATATTTAGCAGCGATAAAAATGCCGTCATTGATATTGGTCGCGCCTCCGACTTTGAACTCATTGATCTGCTTCGCAATTTGCGCTTTATCTTTGGTAAACGGCACGCGTAGTTCGGCTTCCGTCGAAAAGGTAAACAGCGCCACTTCGTCGTCAGGCTTCAGCGCGGAAAGTGCTAGGTTGCCGGCATCGCGCAAAGGCCCAAGGAATGGCCCAATCGAATCGCTCAAATCCAAAACCAGTGCAACATTAATCGGCAGCTCATCTTTGCTGAAGATTTCAATTTTTTGGGGAACCCCGTCTTCGCGAAGTTGGAAAGATTCCTCACGGAGATCACCCATAATTTCCCCAGCCTTCGTCTTCACTGTGGCGTCGACCAACACCAGGTTCACGTCAACATGGATAACGCCGGGGCCTTGGCTCTGCCGGTCCTGAGTTTGCGCGCACACAGGAGAGCACAAAAAACACGCGAGGAAAAAGACCGACAAGGCAACGGTCTGAATATTTTGCAAGAAGGTGACGAGCACTCCTATCTAAAACTCCACGGCTTGCCATTTTAGCGCTGCACAATACTATAGCAGCATGCGCGCACCATCGAACTATGCACGGGTGGCGTGCTCCGAGTTCGGTTTTTGAACCCCTCGAGTCTTTAAACAATCTATTTCCAGTACTACAGGCTGGTTATTTTCTTGGGCCGCTGGGACTCAAAGTGTCGGGCACAGTTTGCTTGGTTATTTCCGCGCCAGTAATTACGGCGTTACGGATCTGGCCGAACAGGTCCGTCAGCGTATTCGGTGTGTGGGGAATTAAGATGGTATTGCTGTGATCGTTGGCGGCGATTTCCTTCAGCGTGTCAAAATACTGAGTCATCAGCACGAGTTGCATGACGTCCTGCGGCGTGGAGCCTGGCACACTCTTTGCGAAATCCTCCACGGAATCTTTCAGTCCAGAAATGATCGCTTTGCGCTGGTTGGCGATGCCTTCGCCCTGCAGACGCTTCGATTCAGCTTCCGCTTCGGCCTGCTTTACCAGCAATAGTTTGTTGGTTTCTGCACGGGAGACAGTGGCTTCACGTTCGCGTTGCGCGGCGTTGATATCGTTCATCGCGGCTTTCACTTTTTGGTCAGGCACGATGTCGGAGATAAGCACTTTCACAATGGAGTAGCCGTACTCCTTCATCGAACCATCGAGGCTGTCCCGCAAATCGTTGGCGATGTCGGCCTGATTGAGGAACGTATCGTCAAGCTTCATCTTTGGCACGTGGCCGAGAACCACATTATAGACCATGGATTCGATCTGCTTGACGGGATCGGTCAACTTGTAAAACGCGGCTTCCACAGCATCCGGCACAACTTTGTATTGAATCGAGACAGGAATATGCACAAAGACGTTGTCCTGCGTCTTCGTTTCCACCTGTACGTCAAATTGTTGCACCTTCATACTCATCCGGCGGACTACGGCTTCGATGAATGGCGTTTTCCAGTTGAGTCCCGGCCCGGCGACCCGCGCAAATTTGCCCAGACGCTGCACGATAGCCACTTGCGCCGTTTCCACGGTGAAGAACGAGCCAACGGCGACGGCTATAGTGAGAATAAACAGCAAGCCCAGAAAAAGCTCGAAAACTGTCCCAAATTCCATTTGCCCTCCGACGGCAGCTAGAGTTCAGCGCTACGGCGAAAAGCCTTCAAATCGATAGCTGCACAATATCACAGACGGAGCTCGATTATTGGTCAGTCGTAGGAGGTCGGCTGGCTGGGATTTCGAAAGTGTTCAAACATATGTTTCACCTGGGCCGCAGTAACGCGAGTGAGCGACAGTGGTGGGAGCTCGTCCTGTTTGAAAAATTTCACGTCACTGGTTTCGACGCTGCGCTTAGACTTTCCACCGCGAAGCTCTCCGACAAAGAACAACTTATAAACATGATAGGCAAGCGGTGGATGGTCCTGCCTATCGCGATCAAACACCGCCGCAAGTTTATTTACGACGATTTCGTATCCTGACTCTTCCTTCACCTCGCGGACCGCTGCCAAACTAGGAGATTCGCCAACATCGGCCCAGCCACCGGGCAGGGTCCAGAGTCCGTCCGAGCGCTCCTGCACCAGCAAAATTCCGCCCTGATCAAAAACGGCGGTGCGTATATCGACCTTTGGAGTTGCATAGCCGACTTCACTCTTAAATAGACCCAGTATTGGCTCAACCGCGGGCAGCCCTTCACATTTCGCGGCTATTTCCGCCGCGATGTGCCGAATCTCGTTATAGCGCTCGCGATCGTAGGGATCAGTGCAGTACTCGAGTCCCGTTTGCGCAACCGATTGCAAGCGCCGTACCCATTCGAGCCATTGCGGATTTAGCATATATGGATTCTTGCAGCGATTCCGACCGGGAACAGGGTGTCGCACAGCGGTTTGGTTCGCGAACGATCGACGTCGTTAGTCGATCCCGCCAAAACTGCCCCAATCGGCTTTCTAAGTTCATATTGCCAAAATATTTTATGTGCTAGAATTCCTAGAGGTTGCAGGACCGCCCATCCACAACTCCATATCTACCCACCTAAATCGGAGGGGTTATGTCCTGTAAGGTTTGTTCGTCTCACAACCTGGAAA
Organism: Candidatus Acidiferrum sp.; assembly: GCA_035314425.1. Taxonomy (GTDB): domain Bacteria; phylum Acidobacteriota; class Terriglobia; order Acidiferrales; family UBA7541; genus Acidiferrum. The sequence continues at coordinate 59,802 of DATFZN010000015.1, forward strand.
AATTCTCAGCAGAATTGAGCGTCGCCTTCCCCGGGGTACAGAGACTCCATCTGTCTCCCGTTTATATCTGCCAGAAGACAGTGGTTTGCTTGGACTGTGGGTACACCGAACTCGTGGTTCCCGCTGCCGATTTGGCAAAACTCAGGAAGGGTATGGAAAGGTCTCATTCAAGAAACCAGCTGACTGTTCAATATTCACGCCTGCTGTGATTACTCTCAAAAGAGACCCGTGCCTCCCCATGTCGTAGTTTTTGACAAAAGCGAGGGCGGCAAAATAGATGGTCTCCCTCTTTGCCTTCCCTCGTATCGCTCCAACAGTTTGCGTTTAGAAACGGAACTGCACTCCTGCCTGATACCGCAAGTTGCTCTGGTTGTTGTTCCCGTGGGTAAAGGCATTTCCGAAGCGGGTGAGCAAGTAATCAAACTCAGCTGGGCGGATTGTGATCTTCGGGGTAAGAGGAATGTCGACACCGCCACCAATCATGAAGTCCCAAGCATTATTGGATGGGGTTTTGTTGGCCGCGAGACACGCGGAATTCAAGCAACCCTTATAAACGTTGCCGTAGAAATTGGAGTGCGCTCCCCCGAACAGCACCTCACCAAACGGCTCGAAGTGCTCCGTGCGGTATTTGAAAACCGGTCCAACGTCGTAGGTAAACAGATTTCCTTGCGCCGTAAACTGGCAGCCCTCGGGGCAATACGTCGGATTCGTCGAGTGAATGTACTTGGTGTAGCTGCCATAACCTTGGAAGTCACCTTCGATTCCAACGTACTTGCTGAAATAATAAGCGATGGAACCGCCTCCGCCGTTCAGGTTGAAGGTCCCAATAATATTGTTATTCTGTGGATTAAAATGAACGAAAGAATAATCGACAGTTATTTCAACCTTGTCATCCTGTGCAAATACGTTCGTCGCGCAGACGAGAACAATCGTGAGTGTCAGCAGTAAAGCTCGGATTTTCATGGAATCACCCTTTTGAATTTGTGTTTCCTCGGAGCTTCCGGGCGGGTAAAGCCGAGGGCCCAGCAATGGTTCGGGGGCGGAGCAATCCCGGGCCCTATTTGCTGAGGTGATAAGAAAGATATTCCAGATCCCCAGTCTGAGGGAATTGGCAAAAATACCAATACGTACTAGATTTTAGTTTGGCGGTACGTATTCATACGCGGGCTGCAACCTTCCACCGTCAGCCCCGTTGTCGGGCGGACACACACCTAATTCATTCTTGCCTGCTTCGCCGATTTGGCCGTTCAGGCGATATCAAGCGCACTATTTATGAAGTTACGCGGATTACTGGTGCGCGGCAGCAGCGGTCGCCGTGATCGACTTGTACCCGCACGTACTCGCTTTGCGCATGGCGTCCAAGGCTTCTGAGTTGGTCATCAGCGCAGTGGTTTGGCAGTTTCGCAGAGCACCACCGGCAGCAAACGCCAGCGCGATCGCTGCTGCAGAAACATTGTCCGGCATCTCCGTAATCAAAACAGCATCATGTTGGCCGAAGGCAAAATAAGAGTCTTTGATTTTGCCACCAAGCTTTTCGATGGGTCCGCGGACAGCTTCAAAGCGGTCCTGCGGGTTGGCAATGAGCCGCGCGAGAGCGTCCGGAGTGTAGCTGACTTGATGCAGAAAGAACGGCATGAGTACCTCCTAAACCGACATTCCGATAGGGCCCGAGTTTCGGCCACTATACACCATTCGGCGCCGGCTGAATCCTTTTTACTCGCCTCTAGCGAGAGGAGGAAAGATGGATGCCATGTTCTCTGCGGTGGTGCAGGCTACCGAGGAGTCCCGCCTTCTGGAAAGGCCGTAAGCGGGGATGGGCAATCAGGACTTTCCTGGAGCCATCGTTTCTCCATTGCCTCGGCAGCCCCGATACTCGCCCATCATCGATAGGGTTGCTCCGCAGGGTGAACGCCAAAAATTTCTCGGAGAAGACAATCTTCTTGCCAACAGAACGCAAGAGATGTGTGACCGGTTCAGCCGCACCTCCGAGCCAATGAGTCTTCATTCGTCAGGCAGCGAGGCTAGTCGAACCGGAAGAATCTGGACTGTGATCTCTACTCCCAGCGGAAGACTTTCGCAGAAAGAGCCGTGCAGGCGAAAAACACGAAGGCCAGGAGCGCTATGTCGCCGGTGTGCTCGTACCAACCGTCGCCTCTCCAGATTCCTTCTAGCAGGGATACCGCGTAGGTTGTAGGTAGCACTCGCGCAATAGCGCGAAGCGCCGGCGGCAACGATGCAACCGGGAAGAAGAGACCTGAAATGCCGAGCATAGGGTACAAGATAGCAACGCCAATGGGTTGCGCAAAGCGCGCCGTGGGAACGATGCTGGCGATCAGAAACCCGATCGAGAGGATGCTCAAAGTGCTGATTAACAGCGCAATCGTAAACGAGAACAGAGGAACATGGATCCCCGTCGGATAATAACGCTTGCCTGCCAGCACCATCAGGGCAAGTGTGGCCGTAGTGAGAAGGAGTTTGACAATCACGTGAGCGGTGAGAATGGTCTGCGGCCGTAATGGCGTCGCTCGCAGTCTCTTCAGGATGCCTCCCTCCCGATAAATCGAAATAATGGTTACCAGCGACAGCACCGCGTTGATGGCAATCAACAGTGACACGATGACCGGTAAGCCCACCTGCAGAAAACCGTTATCGGCGAGCGAAGAGGGTGCCATTCGGCGACCTGTGACTCGACCCACAACAAGGAAAATCAAAACTGGAAAAACAATGGTCCCGAACGCACCCAGCGGTTCGCGCAGAAATATCTTGATCTCGATCCAGATTAATTTCCATAGTCCACGCATCATCATAGGAGCGCTTTAGTCGCGAATCGAATGCCCGGTAATTTTCAGAAACACATCTTCGAGATTCGGGAGGATGGTACGGAATTCAGTTACTCGAATTCGGTTCTCGGATAAACACTGGATCACGTCGGTCACAAGATCGTCGCCAGTCCCGCGTAATGTGAAGCGACTGTCCGAGCAGCGCACCGATTGCACGCCCGGGATTGCACGAAGATGCACTTCGGCGGCTGAGTCGTCGGTGGCGAGGACGACGATGCGTTCCGGGCAGTGTCGAGCGATGAGCCGCTCTGGCGTGTCCATGTCAATGATGCGACCGCGTTCGATAACGGCAACGCGATCACACAATCGCTGGGCCTCCTCCATCAAGTGAGTGGTCAAGAAAACTGTCTTACCACGCTCGCGAATACCACGCACCAGGTCCCAGATCGCCCGCCGCGACTGCGGGTCCAACCCAGTAGTCAGCTCATCGAGAAACACGACCTCTGGATCGTTGATCAACGCTAGAGCGATAAAGAGCCGCTGCTTCTGGCCTCCCGAGAGGTTCATGAACCAGGCGTTGCGCTTCTCGGTCAGACCAAGTTGTTCGAGTAACTGTTCCCCGTCGGTCGCTTTTTTCTGGTAGAGCGAAGCCCAAAGGTCTACGGCCTCCCACACTCTGATCCGCTTCTGCAGTTGTGCCTGTTGAAGTTGAACCCCGATGTGGTCCTGAAGTTCGTAGACGTGACGAATGGGGTCAAGACCGAGAACGGAGATGGTGCCGCGCTCGGGTCTGCGCAAACCTTCGATGCACTCCATCGTGGTGGTTTTACCCGCGCCGTTGGGTCCGATTAAACCAAAGATCTCACCCTCGCTGACCTCGAAGGAGACCTCGTCGATTGCGACCATCTGGCCGTAGGTCTTGCGGACTCCGGAAACTTGAATGACTGGACGCATGCGATTGTAAAGTGGATCCACTGCGAATGCTTATATCACGGACTTTGCTCCAATCCTGAAGCCGCCAATCCGGACAGTACCCGCATGGAGCGTAAATCAGAGGCGAACTGGCTCCTAGCACCGAAGAGTGAATTTATCTCGATGTTCTGGATGTATTGGCAGAAGGAAGCGCCTCCCTCGATTCGCGATGGAAGCTGGCGGCCACCGCCAGTGAAGAAGGCCGATTGAATCCTTCAACTTAGAACGCGGCCCAAACGCGGTCGAGGCTAATCAGGAGTTTGTCCGCCTCCGGAAGCCCGGCTTCCTTGACTGACTTGCACACTACGCGCGCCCAACGAGTCATAAATTGGTGCGCTGCCCAGCAGAGCGGGCACCAGCATGGCTGCAAAACATGCCCCCAGCATCGGAAGGAGCATAGTGACGTTTCCAGTCATTTCGGTGACCAGAACAATCCCTGTCAGTGGAGCGCGCACGACACCACAGAAAAATGCAGCCATTCCGACTACCGCAAATGCTTCTGGTTGAATACTGGGATCGGAAAAAATCGACCTGCACAGTAGTCCAAATAGCAAACCCAATTGCGCGCCCAGAGCCAGCATTGGAGCAAAGAGACCACCCGGAGTCTCTGAGGCGTAGGAGACTGCCCCAAGTCCAAAGCGAACCAGAAACATTAGGGGGATCATCGCAATCGTCCCTTCGCCGAGTAGTGTGTGTTGCGTGAGCAAATCTCCTCCTCCAACCAGAGCCGGCGCAAACCACGCCAGCATACCCACAGCGCCGCCGATAATTGCAGCGCGTAGCTCAACAGGCCACCGGTGCAGCCGATCCATTGCCGACAGTGCTCCGAGAATGGCACGGTTGTAGGCGATAGCTGCAAGTCCCGCTAAAACACCAAGTACGAAAAAGAGCGGCTTCATCACATTGCTGGGATACGCAAGGGGCTGAACGTGGAAGTCCGGCATGGCGCCCAGAAAGAACCGCGCCACCACAATGGCACTCGAGGAAGCGCCTAGTGCCGCGATGGCCATGCGCGGCTCGAACCTTTTGACCAATTCCTCCAACACGAAAAGCGCTCCAGCGATTGGTGAATTAAAAGCCGTGGCAAGTCCGGCGCCCGCGCCTGCGGCCATCAGCACTCTGCAGTCGGGCCAGTTTCGCTTGCATATTTTCCCAACAAAGTGCGCGATACTCGCTCCCATCTGGACGCTCGGTCCTTCTCGGCCTAATGCAAGTCCTGAGCCAATCGCTAGCAACCCGCCGAAGAACTTCACGGGAATCACGCGGTAGGGTGCGTCGTGCTGCTCCGCTTCGAGCGCCGCTTCAACATTAGGAATGCCACTCCCGGCGGCGGATGGTGAGAATCGTCGTACCATCCACGCAGCAAGCCCCGCTCCGCCAGCACAAGCAGCGACAACAACGAACATTCGGGCTACGTTCGGCTCGTGCCCCCAGAATATGACGGCATTGCGGAAATGATCTGCCCGCTCTAGCGCTAACCGGAAAATCGCCCCCAAAAGTCCGGACATCGTGCCCACGATTGGCGCCAGGAGAGCCAATGCCAGGAGACTACTGGGACTTTCGTTTTGTTTTCCCGTCCGTTCTGGATTAGTTTTCATTGTCGCTAGGGTACTCGTCTGCCTTACAGCCGGAACAGTTGCGCGGCCAATGCCGTCAGCCCGAGCAGGCCGGATTGGCCCCCAGGAACCTACCGGCTGGTTCTGCAGGCAGTAGACGGAGCAAATTACCAAACACCACAAAAAGAGATCGAATTTACCGTCTCAGACTAACGAATTTGCGAGAGAATGGCCATGTATTGACCATCGCCGGCACGGAGAAGCGGTGAAAGATTCGATCAAGGCTTCTGCATGATTTCCTGTGTTTGCACAGAAAAGAGCTGAAAGTCCGAAAAAGCGTGCTCAGTGATCATGCGGTGTTCGGCATAGTCCACGTACGCAACGGCAAATTGAGGCAACCACATTTGCACATTTTGTGTCTGAAATCTCACAGGGGCGTAATCCACCGAGAACGAGTTCTCTTCTAACTCAATCATGGGAATGCCGTTTACTAGATTCGTTTCAAGATGGATGACTTGGCCGGACTCTGTTGCGATCCACGCACGGCCCTTAATCCAGAGCGGGTAGACTTTTGTGGCAGTTTCCATCGCCACGGTGCGGGGTCTCTTCCCCTTCATCTGGCGAAAGTAAACCACCCAGGCAGGGTGGTTATTCCACTCCGTGGCCCCCTCGCAGCGCATTTCGTAGTCGCTCTGTATCGTGGGATAGAAGATTAACGCCAAGGCTGGCAATCCTTTGTCCAGAGTGGCTCTGAGGTATTCGCTGCTAGTCCCCGGAAGCGGTGTGCGGATTTCGTGAACCTGGATCGGCCCGGATTTTTTGCCGAAGTCAACTATATAGTCGAACTTCGCGGTGATCGACATCTCTGTTTGTTGCGGGCCGAGCGATGCGCTTTCCGACTAGACCGCAATGGCCGGAAGAGATAGAATTAACCGTAAGTCCTTAATTATCAGAATGATAAATAAACTCTTAGTGTTTGGGAGCGGAGTCCCATGGGCAATAGTTATGTGACCCAAACTGAATCTATCATCCCGATTCACGGTGTCGTCACGTTATTTGGCTACGGCACTTCTGTAAATGTCGAACGTGGACATTTGATATTGGAAGATGGAATTGGTCCTCACCGACGCAACGCAAGATTTGCTCGAGTCGGTCACGGTCTCAAGAGGCTAGTTGTCATTGGATCAGACGGAATGGTCTCCTTTGCGGCGTTACGTTGGTTAGCCGATCAAAAATGTGCATTTGTAATGCTGGATCGCACCGGTTCTATGCTCGCCACCTCAGGTCCGGTCGCTCCATCTGACGCTAGGTTAAGGCGTCCCAAGCCTTGGCGCACCATTCCGGTATTGCCTTACCGATTGCAAAAGAACTGGTCACGCAGAAAATTATCAATCAAGAGCAAGTACTCACCAAATATTTTCCTGATTCGTCCGCAGTATATTCTCTCGTCAATGCACGCGCTAAACTGGAAAACGCTCAATCCAGTGACGATATAAGAATCTGGGAAGCGCAAGCGGCCAAGGCTTATTGGGGCTCGTGGTGTGATCTACCCGTGAGTTTTCCCAGGAGTGATCTGCCAAGAGTTCCAGTCCATTGGAAAAAATTTGGAAGCAGAATTTCACCCATCACTTCATCTCCCCGCCTCGCGGTAAACCCGCCTAATGCGATGTTGAATTATCTCTACGCTTTACTTGAAGCAGAGGCCAGATTAGCAGTTGCTGCTCTAGGACTTGATCCGGGATTGGGTGTTCTCCATAACGATCTCCGAACTCGTGACAGTCTCGCTTGTGATCTTATGGAGCCAATTCGCCCGAAAGTTGACGCATTTCTATTGGACTGGCTCAAAAGGGCACCTCTTCGGCGCGAGTGGTTTTTCGAACAAAGGGATGGAAACTGTCGGTTGATGAGTTCACTCGCAGTAAAGCTTTCAGAGACCTCAACTATTTGGGCCCGTGCCTTGGCACCATTCGCCGAGGGAATCGCAGGCTCCTTCTGGTCAATGAATTCTGTTCGTACTAGCAACAAGAGTCCTGCGACCCGTCTGACGCAGAGTAGGAAACGTGAGGCAAAAGGAATTAGTACTCAAAAGTCTCCGAGATCGATTGCGATGCCGGTTAACCTCTGTAAGATCTGCGGGAAAACTATCAAATCGAGCGATAAATATTGTCGGAATTGTGTTCCGACAATATCGAGAGAGAATCTACTGGAAGCCGCGAAGCTGGGGCGAATAGCAACCCACAGTCCGGAAACGGAAGCCCTTCGAGCCGCAACTCAACGACGGCAAGTGGCAGCCCGAAAGGCTTGGAATCCCAAAGACAAACCAGACTGGCTGGACGAGGAAGCCTACTTACGTAAAGTCGAACCACATCTCAGGAATCTCACTGTTGTCACAATAATGAAAGCTCTTCAAGTGTCGGAGCCCTACGCTTCGAGAATCAGATCAGGGGGTCGCATTCCTCATAAAAGGCATTGGTTACCGCTAGCCGAACTCACGCGCTATCAGATGTGAACTGTTTGAACGATAGATCGCGAATGTCTTCAGTTCTAGTAAAGACTACAGATCCAAATGGAATTGGGGAATTCAAACCAAGGATCACCTTCCAGAACGGGACTTCTGGCCCGCAATGACTTCCGTTTTGCCGTCATTCGGAACCGATCGGTCAAAGACAGAGCGTCCGCTTCACAACTGGCCGGGCTCTGCCCCTCGATCGGCGTTCGACCCCACTCTATAATTCAACCCCGAAGTTGTGCCTCCGGTCACGTCAATCGTCACCCCCGTGATACTTTTCGCACAGTTTGACGCCAAGAACACAGCCGTATTCGCGATCTCCTCCATGAGCGGAAGCTGCTTCAACATGGTGTCATTTTCCATGCCGCGAAGAATCACTTCCATCTCTTTTGGGTTGCGTTCGATCGCTTGCTTAAACACTCGCGAATCCGGTGAACCGCCGGAGCGTATGTTCACAACACGCACTCCATAAACCCCCAACTCCAAGGCGAGATTGCGAGAGAAGCTTTCAATGGCGGAGCATGCGGGCGCAAAGCCTGCTGTAAACGGGTAGCCGATGCCGCCAGGTGTTGCTGTCAGGGATAAAATCACTCCAGATCGCTGCTTCATCATGATCTTTCCTGCGGCGGTGGCCGTTAGGAAGTGACTTCGCATTGCGATGGAGACCGGACGAACAAAATCTTCAACGCTCAACCGAACCAGCGAGACATTCTGCACGACCTGATAATCCACCGCACAAAAAGATAGGTCCAAAGATCCTCGCTTGCGAATCAGGGAGTCGACAAAGGCATTGACTTCGCTTTCGTTCATCGCGTCCACGCGTGCGGCCTCTGCACATCCGCCAGACTCAACAATTTCGTCTGCCACTTCTTTCACGGAAGAAAGATGTCTTCCTGCCAGAAAGACGTTTGCACCTTCTTTGGCAATTGCTCTCGCGATAGTGCTGCCCAGTGACCCGCCGCCCCCGTAAATGACGGCATTTCTGTTCTGCAATATTTGAGAATTCATGGATCGCGGCTCCGGGAGGAGAATGTGCTAGAGAAATGAGGGCGCGGTCATATTAAGAAGCAAAAGTGCCGCTCGTCTCCAGCAGCTGGAATTGTAATTGATTCGATCCGGTGTTGTCGGCAATACAGATATTATCCATAAACGGCGTTGTAGGAAGTTGGGCCGCATCGCACCAATTGACGTGACATAAAACGTCATTAAGTGGGATTTGTTGTCCGTGTCCGCGTGTTTGGGTGCCAAAGTATTCTCAAATCTCATTGCACCAAAATTGTGCAAAATAGGGCAGTTTTGATCCCTCCTACCACCTATCCCCGACGTTCGTTGACCAGGCCTGGAGCCTAACCTATACTTTATTATCGTGCTGTTCTACTGGACTCGCCCGGTTTACGCACTGGTAGTCTATTTAGATTTCCGCAGACAGAGCGGAGTGGAAGTAAACGAGCAGCAAGGGTTTCGTGCGCTCGAAGGATTCTATTTTATTGAGATTGTAGATACTGGGCGGCCTCAAGTTGCCTTACAAAGAGCTAGAGCTTAAGGGAGAAACAAGATGGCGGAAGCGAATTGCCGGAGAGAACTGGATCTGGAGATCCCGGCCGACGAAGTAAGCAAGCAGACCGAGAAGATTGCTAAGGAATTTGCAAAGATGGCGCGCGTACCCGGATTTCGTCCTGGCAAGGCGCCGATCACACTGATCAAGAAACGCTTCGCGGAAGATATTAAAGGTGAAGTTCTGCAGAAGCTGGTACCGGAACACGTCGAAAAGGCGGTTGCCGAACAGAAGCTGACGCCGGTATCGCAGCCGCAAGTTGACAAGCTGGAATTCAATGAAGGCCAACCGGTAAAATTCCGCGCAAGCTTTGAAGTTTTGCCAGATTTTCCATTAGCCAACTACAAGGCGCTAGCCATCGAGATGCCCGACCTCAGCATTACGGATGAAACTGTAACGAAAACACTGGAAGAGATGCGCGAGCGCGCCGCTACATTCACGCCGGTCGAAGGTCGCGTGGTGCAAGACGGCGATTACGTACAAGTGAAGCTCCACGGCACACCGCAGGGCGAGGGCGAGCCGCTCGATGCGGAAAGCGTGTTGTGCCACGTGGGCGCCGAAGAAACCATGGCTCCGTTTAACGAGAATCTGCGCGGAGCAACTGTCGGCGATCACAAGGATTTCGATGTGGTCTATCCCGTCGATTATCCGGACGCAAAGCTGGCGGGCAAGACGTTCCAGTATTCCGTCGACGTGCTGGGCATCAAGACCAAGACCCTTCCGGAGATGAACGATGAATTCGCGAAGGACGTTAGCGACACAACTTCGCTGGGCGACTTGAAGAAGAAAGTGAGAGAGGGCCTGGAGCACGAACGGGATCACCGGCAAAAAGATTTGCAGCGCGAGAAGGTACTGGCGGAACTGGTCAAGCAGCATGACTTTCCTGTTCCCGAATCGCTGGTCGAGCATCAAATGGATGTTCGCCTTGAGCGGGTCGTTCGCTCGCTGGCGCAGCAGGGTGTCGATCCCCGCGCCGTGAACGTAGATTGGGTCGGCCTCCGGCGTAAGCAGGAAGACCGCGCCAAGGATGATGTGAAGGCCGAACTCGTAGTCGATCGCATCGCAACCGAAGAAAAGATCGACGTGAGCGAGGAAGAGTTGCAGCGCGAGCTGGAACATATGGCCAGCCACAGCGGTCAATCTGCGGAGGCTTTGCGCGCTAGTTTGACAAAGCAAGGTACGCTCGATAGGATGAAAGCCAAGCTGCGGAGTGACAAAACTCTTGACTGGCTGGCGCAGAATGCAAACGTCAAGACCGTTTCAGCGGCCAGCGCAAAGTGAAATTAGCACAGATGACACCGCATTTGCGAGCACACTTTCTCTAATGAAAAACTACGACGAACCGCAATACCACGCCACGACTCTGATTCCCATGGTTGTGGAACAAACCAGCCGGGGTGAGCGCGCCTACGATATCTATTCGCGCTTGCTGAAGGAGCATATCGTCTTTATCGGCACACCCATTGACGACCATGTTGCCAACCTGGCCACCGCGCAAATGCTGTTTCTCCAGGCGGAAGATCCGGAGAAGGACATTCAGTTGTACATCAATTCGCCGGGCGGCTCGATCACCGCTGGTTTTGCGATTTATGACACGATGCAATTTGTGAAGCCTGACGTGGTCACCACTTGCGTGGGACAAGCGGCCTCGATCGCAGCAGTATTGTTGGTTGGAGGAGCGCCGAAGAAGCGCTTCTCTCTGCCGAATTCCCGTATTCTCATTCACCAGCCGTGGATGAGCGGTTTGGGCGGACAAGCTACCGACATCGATCTCCACGCAAAGGAGATTTTGCGCATGAGAACGACGATTAACCAGCTGTTAGCCAAACACACCGGGCAGCCGGTTGAGCGCATCGAAAAGGATGTAGAGCGGGATTACATCATGAATCCCGAACAAGCCAAAGAATATGGAATGATCGACGAGATCATTTACAAACATCGTTAACTTCTTTCGTTCGCTCTCTTGCTGACCGACATCGAATGGGTTTGGGAACAAACGGGCCTTTTCTCATATTTGGGAGGCGTTCCTGTTTCACACAGGGTCGATTAGAAATACTTCGCATCGGAGAAATTTCGGCCTAGAATAGAATTACCTGCCGGAGTGTAAGCCGGAGACGAGGCCTGCAACCACGTGAAAAAATACAGCCCAGATGAGCCGCTTCGCTGTTCCTTCTGCCACAAGACGCAGGAGCAGGTAGAGAAGCTGATCAGTTCGCCGAGCGACTATCCGCGCGCGTACATCTGCAATGAGTGCGTGGGAGTTTGCCAGACGATTCTGGAAGATGAGAAGCGCGAGCAAGCAACTGCACCGGCAAAAAGACTTCCTCGCCCGCCAGAGATCAAACAATTCTTGGACGGCTATGTCATCGGTCAGGACCGCACCAAGAAGAAGCTGGCGGTGGCGGTCTACAACCACTACAAGCGGATTTTCTTGAACAAGCAACCGGGCGAGGTAGAACTGAGCAAGTCCAATATTTTGCTAATTGGCCCGACGGGAACCGGCAAGACCCTACTGGCCCAGACGCTGTCGCGCATGCTGGATGTACCCTTCGCGATCGTGGACGCCACCACCCTGACCGAAGCCGGTTACGTCGGTGAAGACGTCGAAAACATTATTTTGAAGTTGCTGCAGGCCGCCGATGGCGATGTGCAGAAAGCACAGCAAGGCATCATCTATATCGACGAAATCGACAAGATTGCCAAGAAGGACGAGAATCCATCGATTACCCGCGACGTCAGCGGTGAAGGCGTGCAGCAAGCGCTGTTGAAGATTCTGGAAGGGACGCTGGCCAATGTGCCGCCACAAGGCGGCCGCAAGCACCCGCATCAGGAATTTACACCCGTTGACACCACCAACATTTTGTTCATTTGCGGTGGGGCGTTTGTCGGCCTGGAAAAGATTATTGAGCGCCGTGCGGGAAAGCGCTCGCTGGGCTTCCACACCGAAGCCGCGCCGACCACTCCGCAGCGCCGCAACACGGAAATGCTGGAGCAGGTGCAGCCAACGGATTTGATCAAGTACGGCTTGATCCCGGAGTTTGTGGGCCGCTTGCCGGTCGCCGGCGTAATGAGCGATCTCGACAAAGGTGCGCTAGTAAAGATTTTGACCGAGCCAAAAAACGCGCTGCTCAAGCAATACCAGCGACTGTTTGAGTTTGAGAATGTGCGTTTGCGCTTTACCGACGACGCCCTGGAGACCGTGGCGGAGTTGGCACTTCAGCGCAAGGTTGGCGCACGCGGCTTGCGTATGATCCTCGAAGACCTCATGCTGGAATTGATGTACCACCTTCCGATGCAACGGAAGACGCGCGATTTTGTGGTAACTGCGGATATGGTCCGCGGGCACGAAATCAATTGGAGTTTGCTCGAGAAAGCCGGATAAGCGAGCTTTCCCGGGTTTGATCGTTGTTCAGGGGCCTGCATGTTTAATCGCGAGAAACAGGAAATGAAGCGCGTACCCATGATGCCGGTGCGCGACATGGTTATCTTCCCGCAACAGATGACCCCATTCATCGTTGGCCGGGAAGCCAGCGTTCGTGCGCTTGAAGAAGCACTGACCGGCGAAAAGAAGATTTTTCTCTCGACCCAGCACGACGCCTCCATTGATGACCCCAAGCCCGAAGAAATTTATGCCGTTGGAACTCTTGCAAACATCGTCCAGAGCGTGAAACTGCCCGACGGCAACATAAAGGTATTGGTGGAAGGTGTAGAACGCGCTCGTTCTCTTTCCATCGCCACCGACGAAGGCTTTTTCCGCGCCACGATCCGTTTGATGAACTCAAAAATAGAGACCAGCCCGCAAGTCGATCAACTGGTCCAGAAAGTGACTGGGCTTTACGAACAATTTATCAAGCTCTCTCAGAGTCTGAATTACGACACGATGATCGCTGCCGCGCGCGTCGATGACCCTTCCCGATTATCCGATACGATTGCGGCCAATCTTCAGTTGCCGGTGGATGAGAAGCAGGACTTGCTTGAAACGGCCGATCCGCTGGAACGCTTGAACCGCATCTCCGATATTCTGGAAATTGAACTGGAAAAGTTGAATGTCGACCGCAACATCAACACCCGCGTGAAGCGCCAGATGGAGCGGGCGCAAAAAGAGTATTACCTGAACGAAAAGTTGAAGGCGATTCAAAAGGAATTAGGCCGCGGCGAAAAGAACGAGACCGAAGAACTGAAGAAGAAGATCGAAGCAGCCGGCATGCCGAAAGACGTACTCGAAAAGGCCACCACGGAATTGAAGCGACTGGAACTAATGCCACCGATGTCGGCCGAATCCACGGTCAGCCGCAACTATATTGACTGGCTTCTGGCGGTGCCCTGGAAGAAACGCTCCAAGGAAATTCGCGACATTAAGTCTGCCGAAGAAATCCTCAACAAAGAGCACTACGGTCTCGAAAAAGTCAAAGAACGCATTCTGGAATTTCTGGCGGTCCGCCAACTCGTCAAGAATCCCAAGGGCTCCATCCTCTGTTTTGTCGGGCCTCCGGGTGTCGGGAAAACTTCCCTGGCGATGTCCATCGGCCACGCGACGGGACGTAAGTTTGTCCGCGTTTCGCTCGGCGGCGTGCGCGATGAGGCGGAAATCCGCGGTCATCGCCGCACCTACATTGGTGCCCTGCCCGGCCAGATCATCCAAATGATGAAGAAGGCCGGCACGATGAACCCGATTTTCGTATTGGACGAAGTGGACAAGATGTCCACCGATTTCCGGGGCGACCCGTCTGCCGCCTTAATGGAAGTGCTCGACCCTGAGCTGAACCACTCCTTTACGGACCACTATCTGGACGTGGAATATGATCTCTCGAAGGTGATGTTTGTCTGCACTGCGAATGTCATGCACACGATCCCCCAGGCTCTGCAGGATCGTATGGAAATCCTGCGCATTCCTGGCTACACCGAGCAGGAGAAGCTGGAAATCGCCAAACGCTTCCTGGTGAAGCGAGCCCTCGAGGCCACTGGCCTCACCGAAAAAAATCTGACTTTCACTGACGAGGGGTTATTGCACATCATCCGGCATTACACGCACGAAGCCGGGGTACGTAACCTGGAACGCGAAATCCAGAATATCTCGCGCAAGATGGCTCGCCGCGTAGTCACCGACGGCTCAGAATCCACCATTGAAATTACCGCAGTCAATGTGAACGATTTCCTTGGCGTCCTGAAGTACCGAGAGTTTTGGCTGGAAAAACAGAACGAGATCGGACTCACCAACGGATTGGCCTGGACAGAGGTTGGCGGCTCGGTGCTCACCACGGAAGCCACGCTAATGGAAGGCAAGGGCCGTCTGACGCTCACCGGAAAGCTTGGCGACGTAATGCAGGAGTCTGCGCAAGCCGCCATGAGCTACATTCGCTCAAAGGCCGCCACACTCGGCCTCGACAAGGATTTCTACCGCACACTGGACATTCACATGCACGTGCCCGAAGGTGCGATTCCGAAGGACGGCCCTTCCGCCGGCATCACGATTTGCACTTCGATTGCCAGTGCCCTGACAAAGATTCCGGTGCGCTGCGATGTGGCCATGACCGGCGAAATCACTTTGCGTGGCAAGGTATTGCCGATCGGTGGTATGAAGGAAAAACTTTTGGCGGCACACCGAATGGGCTTGCGTACAGTGATACTTCCGAAGGATAATGAGAAAGACCTTGCAGAGATCCCCCAGGAGATTCTCTCCAGTTTGAAACTACACTTCGTGGAAATCATGGATGAAGTTTTGCAGATTGCCCTGGAACGCCCGATTGTGCCTTTGGAGCACATTGGTGTGGCGCCCGTAGCCGAAGCGTTGGCCGGTGGCGCGGACAAAGACAAGAGTTTGACCAACTAGGCAGTCAATCAGGTGCGGCCTGCACCCGCGGGCTGCTACTTTCACTAGACCTGGAACTGCTTCCGGTTGCAGACAGTTTGGTTTGCCTTCCTTGACCGATTATTTCGGCCAGATGGTATACCACCACGCGGTGCTTCCGGGAAATTTAGGTCATTTTCACAATCAATCAAAAATTAAAGTCAGGAACTATGGCAAAAGAAACGACTACAGAAGGAAACAACCAAGTAAGCATCAGCCTTGCTGAACTTAAGGAAAAAAATATCACCGATCTGGCTAAGATCGCCAAGGAATTGAATATTCCCGGCGCCAGCGGTATGCGCAAACAGGAGCTGATCTTCCAGATCCTCCGCGCACAAACGGAAAAGAGCGGACTGATTTTCTCGGAAGGCGTCCTTGAATGCCTGCCGGACGGATTCGGCTTCTTGCGTGCCCCGGAGTACAACTATCTCCCGGGCCCGGACGATATCTACGTCTCTCCGTCCCAGATTCGCAAGTTCGACTTGCGAACGGGTGATACCGTTTCCGGACAAGTGCGGCCGCCCAAAGACGGCGAGCGCTATTTCGCTCTGATCAAAGTCGAAGCCGTCAACTTTGAAGATCCGGAAGTGGCACGAAACAAAATCTTCTTCGATAACTTGACCCCTCTTTACCCACAGGGCCGTCTGAAAATGGAGACGACGAAGGAGAACTTGACCGGTCGCGTCCTCGATCTACTGTGCCCTGTGGGAAAGGGACAGCGCGGTTTGATCGTTGCGCCACCCCGCACCGGTAAGACGATGATGCTGCAATCCATCGCCAATTCCATTACCACCAATCATCCGGAAGTGGCACTGATTGTGCTTCTTATTGATGAGCGCCCGGAAGAAGTTACAGATATGCAACGAACCGTAAAGGGTGAAGTGATTAGCTCGACATTTGATGAACCACCACAACGGCACATTCAGGTCGCGGAAATGGTGCTCGAAAAGGCCAAGCGCCTAGTGGAACACAAGCGCGACGTCGTAGTTTTGCTCGACTCCGTCACCCGCCTGGCACGGGCTTACAACGCCGTCACCCCGCCCTCAGGCAAGGTGCTTTCCGGCGGTATTGACGCCAACGCATTGCAACGTCCTCGGCGCTTTTTTGCCGCGGCTCGGCACGTCGAAGAGGGTGGCTCGTTGACGATTGTCGCCACCGCTTTGATTGACACCGGCAGCCGCATGGACGACGTCATTTTTGAGGAATTTAAGGGCACCGGCAACATGGAAATCAACCTGGACCGTCGCCTCTCTGACAAGCGCGTATTCCCGGCGATCGATATTCAGCGCTCCGGCACGCGTAAGGACGAATTGCTATTGCCGCCCGACGAATTGAATCGCGTTTGGGTATTGCGCAAGGTTTTGAGCCCGCTCTCCACGGTGGAAGCAATGGAATTGTTGCTCAGCCGCTTGGCGAAGTCGAAAGCGAACTCTGAATTCCTCAGCTCTATGGCTGCACCTGCCTGAGGAATTGCATCTAACTATCGGTCTCCTTCCAGAGGGCTTTTCATAAAACCCCTCGCACTAAGCGTGAAGCGCACTTTGTGTTGTAGGTCTGCGTATGGACGAGAGGTTCCATGCATGCCTGAAAAATTTATTGCTCGACAGCCGATTCTGGATACCAAATTGTGTGTTTTCGCCTATGAACTGCTGTTCCGAGGCGGACCGAAGAATGTTTTCCACCCATACGCCAATGCTTCATCCAGCGTGATCGCGGATTCCATCACACTGTTTGATTTGCAAATGCTAACAGGAGCTGCGCGGGCGTTTGTGAATGTGGATGAAGTTGCCTTGCGGCTGGGCGCGGCTCGGTTGCTACCTGCCGATCGCATCGTGGTGGAAATTCTGGAAACCGTTCAACCGACGGAAGAGATCGTGAATATTTGCCGAAAGCTTCGTAGCGATGGCTATGAACTCGCTCTCGATGACTTCACGGACGAACCTGCCCTGGCCCCTCTTGTCGACATGGCGCAATACCTGAAAGTAGATTTTCAATTGCTGGATTCGGAATCGCGCGAACGCGTAGCTCGAAAATACCGCGGCCGCAACCTCGCGCTGTTGGCGGAGAAAGTGGAAACCCGCAGGGAAATGGAAGAGGCGCGCAACTTGGGCTTTCGGTATTTCCAAGGCTACTTCTTCTGCAAGCCTTCGATGATGAAAACGCGGAATATTTCCGGTAACAAATTCGTGCAGATGCAGCTGATTTCCGCTGTGGCGAAGCCGGAACTGGACTATCAATCCATTGAAGAACTCCTGAAGCAGGACCCTTCCTTGCTCTACCGCCTGCTGCGTTACTTGAATTCGCCAGTGTTGGGACTGTGCTCGGAAGTGCGGAGCATTCGCCACGCTATCACCTTGCTAGGCGACGAGGAATTTCGCCGGTGGGCTTCCATCTTCGCGATCGTTTCAATGCTGAATGGCAATTCGCCCGAACTGATCCGCACAGCCTTGACGCGCGCCTATTTTTGCGAAGAGTTTTCCACCGAGGCAGGCTTAGGCGAAAAAAGCTACACTCTGTTCTTGATGGGATTGCTCTCGATCTCCGATGCCCTGCTCGACCGCCCGCTCCACCAGGTCCTCGATTCGCTCTCTGTCTCGCAGGAATTAAAGACCGCCCTCTGCGGCGGCAGCAACCGCCTGAACGATGTCTTCCAGATCCTGCTCGCCATGGAACGCGCCGAGTGGCCCAAGCTAACCGAGTACGCGGCCCGCCTCGGCTGCCGTGAAGAAAGCATCCCCGACTCCTACCAACAAGCCATCCAAAAAGCTGCCACCCTCGGCGCATAGCAGTATAGTGGCCGGCACACTTGTCGCGCACGCCGCATCAGAAGGAAGATGTCTGGGCAGCAAGAGCGCTCCGCAGGGAAGCGGTTTTCTCACGGGAAGAGCCTCACGCACAACAGAGCCCGGACGCTTTCTGGTCTCAAAGCTGCTGGTCTGCTCTTCTCCGCCAGTAGCCTGCTCCATTTCTCGCCGCTGTCGCAAGAGGGTCGGTTACAATCTGGCCTATGAGCGACGGCTTGGACGCTGCTAACTGGGACCGGCCGAAGCACAACCGGGAAAGACAAACCTTGGGGCATTCAGCGTGAGCTGGAACGCGCATCGGTGGTCCTGCCTTGTGGAAGCATTGGCTTTCACCGGTTGTGTTGGTTGGTACATTTGGAATTTCCAGGTTGAGCCGATGTGGGCTTGGCGTCTTCTCTTGGTGTGGATAGTACTGAGTTTCTTCGCCAGACGCGATAACCCGAAGACGATGGGTTGGCGCGCGGACAATCTGTGGCGGGCGACAAGGAGAGCTTCCGTCTTTTTTGCTGCCAGTTCTCTGCTGATCGGTTTCCTTGGCCTTTTTCTCGGGATGTTCGACCGCTCGCCGATCCACTTGATTGATCCCAGGCGCTTTTGGAGTTACCTGGTCTTCTGCTTATTGCAGCAGGTGGGACTAAACTCTTTTTTGATGAACCGCTTGCTTGCAGCTTTTGAAAAGCCGCTACCAGCGGCGTTGGTAGCTGGCTCACTGTTTGCAGCTCTGCATTGGCCAAACCCTGTGCTTGTGCCTCTGACATTTTTGGGCGGCGTGGGAATGGCTTGGTTGTTCGCGACGGAACGAAATATTCTACCCTTAACGATGGGACAAGCGATTTTGGGTGCGCTGGTGTGGTGGGCCTTCCCGATCGCGTGGCACCATTCCATGCGGGTTGGCCCGGGCTTTCGCTTATTTCCTCCGTAATCAAACCCGGCTCGCAGCGGCTCATTCTAAAGTGGAACTCTATGCCGCTCCTTGCGTCCTAATTTGGCAAGGAGGGACAGCCGGTAGGAGGAGCGCAAAAAAGATATTCTTCACGGATATCCCCCACGAACTGTGGCAATTTCCTGTTTTCGATCCTTGGCGAGCATCACAATGAGTCGGGCCGTTTCCTCAATCCCCATCGCCGTATTGTCTATCAGCACCGCATCCGCGGCTCGCACGAGGGGAGACACTTTTCGCTCTCTGTCGCGTTTGTCGCGCTCGCGCACTTCAATCAATACTTCTTCCATACTTATGTGCTCACCCTTTTCCTGGTGCTCCAGCCAGCGTCGCTGGGCGCGCGTCTCCGGGGCGGCTTCGAGAAAAATCTTCAATTCCGCCGAAGGAAAAACCACTGTGCCGATGTCGCGGCCTTCCATCACCACGCCGCCACCCTGGCCGGCGCGCTTTTGCTCTGCGACCAGCACCCTGCGCACTCCGGCAATCGTCGCCAGTTGAGAGGCTGCCCGTGCTACTTCCGCGGTCCGAATTTCGTACGTCACTTCCCGACCGTCGAGGAAAACACGATTCTTGAGGCCTTCTGCCTCCAGCTGCGGCGTCGGCGATTTCATTTCAATATGTGTTTCAAGAGTGACCAATTCCAATTTTTCTTCATTGTCCAATGGGATTTTCTTTTCCAGTACCTTTAATGCAGCCGCTCGGTACATCGCGCCGCTATCCAGGTAGACGTAGCCCATCATGGCGGCAACTCGACGCGCCACCGTGCTCTTGCCGGAACCAGCGGGGCCGTCAATCGCGATTGTCAGTTTTCTATCCATTCGTCCGAATCGCGGCCCTTAATTTATCCGCAGCATCTCTTATGGCCTATCATTTCACAAAAAGGGCGGCATAAGGCAGCCACACCACAAGATTCAAACGAACAGACTGCGATAACTTAAAAACCCATGATGTTGTATCCGCAATCAACGTACAACGTTTCCCCAGTGATCCCGGAACTGCCCTCGGAGAGCAGGAAAACTGCAGCGCTGCCAACTTCGGTGGGATCAACGTTGCGCTTCAGCGGCGCACGCTCCGCATGCGTTTTCAACATTTCGCCAAGCTGCGAGACGCCGCGAGCCGCCAATGTCTTGATCGGACCCGCAGAGATTGCATTGACACGAATGGCCTTGGGGCCAAGATCATTCGCCAGGTAACGAACGGTAGCTTCCAGGGCGGCTTTGGCAACGCCCATGACGTTATATTTCGGCACGACTTTTTCCGCGCCATAGTAAGTAAGAGTTAGGATGCCGCCGCCTTCGGTCATCAATGGTGCTGCACTGCGCGCTACCGCAATCAACGAGTACACACTCGTGTCGTGCGCGATGCGAAAGCCTTCCCGCGTGGTGTTCAAAAACTCGCCTTTCATATCCTCGGCGGGCGCAAAGGCGACGCTGTGAACCACCCCGTGCAGCACACTGTAACGGTCTTTCAGTTGTTCAAAAAGATTTGCGATCTGATCATCGAAGGTAACATCGCACATAAATCCTTCGGCACCCGGCAAATCGGTTATCAAGTCCTTGGCTTCCTGTTCGAGACGTTCGTTCTGATAGCAAATCGCGAGTTGCCATCCAGCCTGATGCATCTTCTGAGCAATCGCCCACGCTATGCTGCGCTTATTTGCCAACCCAAATATCACCGCAGTTTTCTTGGTGTCGCTCACGTTGACCTCGCCTTTACATTCTTAGCCGATGCACTATGCAGAGAGCTTAATTTAAGTTCGGTGAAAAGCGTGCTCAATTTCTTTCAGGGAATAACGTAGCACGACAGGGCGTCCGTGCGGGCAGCTCATCGGGCAATCCGTTTTTGCCAGCGCACCGAGCAGCCACTCCATTTTTGTCTGTTCGAGCGGCATATTGATTTTGATCGCGGCGTGGCATGCAGTCGACGCGGCGATTTTGGATTGCAGCGCCTCGATGGATATGGAGGCGTTTTCGCGCTCGATGCCATCCAGTATTTCTATCAACAATCCTTCGGCGTCAGCTGCGGCAATACCAGCAGGAACCGATTGGATGGCCACGCTCTTCGTCCCTATCGGCTCAACTTCAAAGCCGTTTGCGGCAAGTTCCTCGGCAATTCTTTCGTAGATGACAATTTGTCGCGGAGAAAGATCGATCACCATCGGCATCAACATGCGCTGCGACTGGACCTGGCCAGCGCGACGTGCTTCTAGGTGCTGCTCAAATAGTACCCGTTCGTGCGCAACGTGCTGGTCAATGATCCAAAGACCTTCGCCATTCACAGCCACGATGAAACTGGAGCTGACCTGACCGAGCGGTTTCAGATCGGCAATCTGATCGGGGCGCGGTAACGTCGCCGGAGTGTCACTGTTAGGCCTAGCGAGGTTTTCCGCCCAGTTGGGAACGGATCTCAGTCGGGCACCAACGACGCCCATGCCATCTGCGCCGGTATCCGCAAACGAACCGCCGGGCTCAAACGTGAAGCGCTGCGGAACAGGCTGCAGCGACGCGCTGGTCAGATCGAAACCAGACCCAGAAGGGTAGTCAGAACCAGCTCCCGAGTCGACTCCCAATTCTTCTGTCGGTCGAATGACCGTGCCGGGCACGCCGGAATGGAGTCTGCTTTCGCCGAATCCGCCAGCAAAGGAAGCCGGAGGCGCAGCCGGGTTCGGCGCAGCGTCCGAACCCTTGGCAGCAGTCGCAAAACTGGCGATCGGGCGCACGCTCATTAACGTCTGGCGAATCGAATCGCGAGTAAAATCGTGGACAAAGTGCGAACGCCGAAAACGCACTTCGATTTTCGCAGGATGGACGTTGACGTCGACTTCGTCGTAGGGCATTTCGAGGAAGAGCAGCGTAGCGGAAAATGCCGAAGGAGGCAGAATATTACGATAGGCTTCGTGAATCGCGTGGAGTATCAGCCGATCACGGACCAGTCGGCGATTCACAAACACGTAGATGCCATTGCGATTGGGACGCTGAATGTCAGGCCGCGAAGTAAATCCGGAAACGGTGAGCGGAGAGGATTCTTCGCCCGGTTCCATCAGCGGGTCAAGGTTCGCGGCGCGAAACGGAGCAGAAGTCAGCGGAATCTCGAGCAACTCTTCCAAAGCCTGCTTGCCAAACAATTGGTAAACGCGGTCGGCCACTCTAACTGCTGGCGAACAATTGATGATTTCGTGCGTCGGCGTGGTGAGAATAAATTGCTTTGTGGGATTCGCCAGCGCGTAATGGGTAACCAGCGACGCGATGTGGCCGAGTTCGGTAGTATCTGATTTCAGAAATTTGCGACGAGCCGGAACACAGTAAAAAAGATCGGCAACGCTGACCGTCGTGCCTGCGGGAAGTCCGGCGGGCTTTACCCCAATCAATTTTCCACCTGCAAATTCTACGCGGGTACCTTCCGCTTCCGCTGCGTCGCGCGTTTCCAGCAGCAAGCGGGAAACTGCAGCGATCGTTGGCAGCGCTTCTCCGCGAAATCCCAAGGTAGCGATGGAAAGCAGGTCGTCAGCGCTGCGCAATTTGCTGGTGGCGTGGCGTTCGAAGGCCAGCAAAGCATCGTCGTGCGCCATTCCGTGACCGTCATCGACCACGCGAATCATGCGCTTGCCGCCCATTTCCGTTTCAATGCGAATGGAATTGGCGCCTGCATCCAGTGCGTTTTCAAGCAGCTCTTTCACTACCGAAGCGGGCCGCTCGACAACTTCGCCAGCAG
>DATFZN010000016.1:0-36871 GCA_035314425.1 Candidatus Acidiferrum sp.
GGCCACGTGGTCAATATCCGACAGATTGATTCCTGCGGCCCTCAAGCAATAACGAATTGCGGCAGCGGGGAATCCCGCCGCATATTTGACGCGATTAAATCGTTCTTCTTCGACCGCAGCGATCAGTTGGCCATCCGAGACGAGCGCGGCGGAAGCGTTGCCATGATAGGCGTTGATCCCAAGAATATTCATTTTGCGTCACTAGCTTACCTTAAGGTAACCATTCAGGTGAAATTCCCAGGTTGTGGCTATCCGCTTAAGTGTTGCCGACACCATTCATTCAGCACATAAAGCGCCCAGGGGCGGGACCAGGAGGTTTGACCGTTGGTAAAATTATCCCACACCCTTTTAACCCCCGCAGCATGCAAATGAGGTCGGAGTGCTGGTGCAAGATTACCAAAGCTTGCCTGCAACTTGGGGCGAACCGAGGTACGCAACCAATCTTCCCAGGGAAGTGTAAAGGTTCGCTTTTTCTCAAGGAGAATTTCGGAGGGGAGAATTCCTTCGAGCGCTTTTAGCAGCAACGCTTTGTTTCGCCCTGGTTGCACCCGTGCGGAATCTGGCAGGGCGCACATGAATTCCACCAGCGGCGTGTCAAGCAAAGGCACGCGAACCTCAAGCGATCGCGCCATGCTTACCGAATCCGTGTCACGCAACAAAATATTGTTCATGTACGTGCGCATCTCCAACCAGGAAATTCCGGCCATGGGTTCCATGGTTTGCGCTTGATCGGACGCTCGTTCGAGCCAAGCCAGCCAAGTGGGGTCAAGCGATTCGCCATCTGGGCCGATATTGCTGCTGTGAAAAAGCGGATCGGTCAAGCGGTAGAGCTCTGAAGGCGGAAACAACAACCGGGTAAAGAAAAACGGATGGGGAAAAAGTTCCGGCATCTGCCAGGCATCGGATAACTTTCTTGCCGCGTCCGGTGACGTGCCGCGCCCCAAAAACGTCTTCAGCAATGGCGAACTGACGCGCCGAAACGGGGCTGGCAGGAAATTGGCCGCCATTTTAAGCCGGGCGAGTTTGGGCGTATCCGCAAAAGAAGGGTACCCGGCAAACAGTTCATCGCCGCCCAGTCCGGACAGCGCCACTTTCAAGCCTACCTGCCGCGCAGCCCAGGAAACAAAGTAAGTGTTGATTCCGTCCATGGAAGGCTGATCGAGGGCACTGACCGCTTCATCCAAGTGTGCCAGCATGTCCATCCCGCGAAGGGGAATCTCGCTGTGCTGCGTCCCGGTCCGAGCAGAAACAATCCGCGCGAGTGGGGCTTCATCGTAAGGCGTGTCAGGAAACGAGAGTGTAAAACTCTGAATTCCTTTTTGTGCGCGAGCAGCGAGGGCTGCGATCGCACTGGAATCAAGGCCACTTGAGAGAAAAAGACCAACGGGAACATCGGCAATTAAATGTGCGCGTATGGAATCCTCTAGCAACCTAGACAGTTTCCCTGCAGCCGAACTGAAATCAAGGGGCCGTTGGGGATCGCAAGCGGCGGGCGAGTGCGAGGGATCCCACCAAGGCCGCGCGCGAGGTGTTCGGCGTCGCTCGGGCAGATGCAGCAGCAATCGATGGCCTGCAGGCACCGAAAAAATCGTTTCGACGAGCGTTACGGGTTCGGCAACACTGCCGAAGAGGAGATAAGCGGTTAGGGCGTTTAAAGAAAGTTTTCGCGGAATACCACCTGAGGCAAGCAGCGCGCGCACTTCTGAAGCAAAGCAAAACCCTTCTCTGGCCTGCGCGTAATAAAGTGGTTTGATCCCCAGAGGGTCACGCGCTAGGAACAGCAGCGGCACTGTCGCAAAATGCTTGCGCAGATCTAGAAGCGCAAAAGCAAACATCCCGCGCAATTCATAGAGCAAGTCCTCGCCCCATTCTTCCCATCCGTGAACCAGAATTTCCGTATCTGATTTGGTCCCAAAGTGATGACCGGCGAGTGAAAGGCGCTCCCGAAGTTCTCGATAATTATAGAGTTCACCGTTAAAAACCACGCACACGTTGCGCGCTTCATTCCAGATGGGTTGGTGACCGCCAGCGAGATCGATAATGCTCAAGCGGCGCATCCCTAGAGCTGTCCCGGGAGACCGCACATCATTGGCCAAAAAGCCATCTTCGTCCGGGCCGCGGTGCACCATCGCTTTGGTCATCAATCGGACGCGGGACTCAGCGATCGAGGCGCTTGTAGCGTTGGCATATCCGCAGATGCCGCACACGCCGCTATTTAATCTCCGGGGAAGTGAAAAACGCAGCAGTGGCGCGAGCCAGGTTTTCCCTGAAATGAAAACGAGATATGCGCAGCCGGTGGTCGGCCACCCAGCCCAATACGATCCGCATCAGTGTCAAGAAAAGCAACGCGGTTACGGAGACGAACAAGTACAGAAAAGAGCGCCGCTCGAGCAGCAAGCTCCAATCGAGATATTCATCCCAACCCGGTAGATATCGGTCCAATTTCTGCCGGACTTGAAAACCGCGAAGAGGAAGGCCGGCCACGCGAACGTGTGCAAAGCTCTGATAGGAATATATTCTTGTATAGTTCGGAATCAGGTTGGTCGCTTCTTCAAAAATCGCAGGATTTTGAAGTTCGCGGCGGGTCAGCATATTTCCCTTCCCGTCACGAAGCAGAACGCGGTACGTGGGATCGACCACCACCCAGCGGCGGTCTAAAAAGACTTCGGCGACAACATGCATGGTCTGGCGTTCCGGCGTAAGCAACAGCAATCGCCGGGTTTCCAGTCCCGCGCTGCGCGAAAGGTTGAGGAATGCGTTGGTAGCGCTTCCGCAAACTTGCAATAGTTGGCGATAGTTCAGAGTATCCTGGGGGTCGCGCAGCGACACTCCTGAGGGTTGTGTGAGCTCCAGGCGGGGAGGACCGCTTCGCATCCACGCTAAAATCGCCTCGACTTTATCGACCGGGGTGGACGCTTCCGGGACGACAGCGTCAGAAAAGCCTCGCAGGTATTCGCGAACCGAGACTTCCCACACTCCCGAGGCGACGCTCGCCGCCAGTGCAACGATAAGCAGAAGGTTGCTGATCCACCAGAAGCGGCGAAAAATCGGATGCTCATTTGGGCGTTTTTCGGAATTGGGCATCAGACTGTCGATTGTCCTCCACCTTACGCAGACCTGCAAGAGTTCGATAAAGTTCTTCCATCTCCTGAACGGGCTGTCTCCAATCGAGTGACGTAACCACAATAGAACAACCATTTTTAAGCTTTCGATACAGGGCATCTTCTGTAAGCAACCGTTGCATTCCGAGAGACAGGCTATCTCGATCACAGGACACCGACAGTCCGGCCACATCTGCGATCCGTGGGGCTATTCCGCATCGATCGGTCAGCAGTACCGGGGTGCCCGCTACAACCGCCTCTGCCGCCGTATTTCCAAAATTCTCATTTTGCGATGGAAGTACGAATATATCGGCGTCTCGATAGGCTGACCACTTCGCCATGCCGGAAAGAGGTTTCACAAAATGAACCTGGGCGGACAACCCTAGTTGTGAAGTTCTCGCCGCCAACCGGGCGCGCATTCCACTTTCATCCGGCCCCACAAATGCCAGTTGAAGTTTGCTTTGAAGAGTCTGGAGTTCCTGGCAAACGGTGGCAAAAGCCTCTAGAAGCAGTTCCGGGCTCTTTTTCTTCGATAACCGCCCTAGAAACAGAATCAGCTTTGCGTCGGCTGCGATCCCTAGGGTATTGCGAAAAGCGCCACGGGCGGGAAGGGTGTCGGGAATGCTGACTCCATTGCGTCGAATCACAATTTTTTCTCCGGCGGTGCCGCCGCCGACCAATTCCATTCTTTCCTGTTCGGAAGTGGCGATAATCGCAGCGGCGCCTGCCAGCAGTTTTTGTCCAAACACCCGGTGATAGAGTCGCTTCAGCCTGACATTGCGAACGATCGGGACAAACATCCCAATGGGCTCAACCACATAGGGGATCTTCCGCCGTCGGCATTCCGAGGCAACGGAAATCCCCAAAAAGTCGTACAGCCCGAAAATGTGCACCACCTCGAAATTGTCGACACGAGCCCGCAAGTACCGTCCCAAGGCCGGGTTCCAACTGATCGCGTGGTAGTGCAACCAGTTCGGAAGATAAATCGCAGTTACGCCATTTACTTCTTGTTTTGGTCCGAAGGGCCCGGGCACAGCCCGAGGGTCATTCGGCAGATCTTGGAGCCTCTTGTCTAATCCCCAATCAGAGGTCAGAACCGTGACTTGATTTCCTCGTGCCGCAAGACCTTCCGCAAGGGCGCGCACTTTGACGGGTGGTCCGCCAAACTCGAAGAAAGGAGCATAACTCTGCGTAACCTTTAAGATCCGCATAGTTCTTTTAATATCGTCTTGAAAGCTTTGGCGAAGACCGGAAAACGAAATTCTTTTTCTACGCGATCTTTCCCTTGCTCTCCCATTTTTCGCGCAAGTTCCGGATTCGAAAGAATCGCATCGAGGGAAGTGGCCAGCTGAATGGAGTCACCATGCTGTACGAGATATCCCGTAACTCCATCTTGAATCACTTCGGGTGCCCCGCCGTGAGCCCCGCCAATTACGGGTTTCGCTCGCGCCATGGCCTCCAGATACACGAAACCAAAACCTTCACCCCTGCTGGGCAGTGCGAAAACATCCGCCGCGGCATAGCAGGCCGATAGCTCTCCGTAGGAAAGTCCGTGCAAAAAATGAACGTGCAGGCGAACTCCGCTTTCACGTGCGATTGCCTCCAGCCACTGGTGATCATCGCCAGAGCCGACCAGCACAAGTTGCAACGTTGGCCAGCGAAGAAGAAGCCGCGGCAACGCCAGAATGAGTGTATCCATACCTTTATAACGCTCGGTGGCAAGCCACCGTCCCACACTCAAGATGACCGGGCCCGAAGGGAAGGATTCTGGCAATTTGGAACCAGGTGCTGCCGCATTCGCCGTCTCAAAGTCGGGATCAAGTGCCCAAGGCAGAACGCGTACATTCTGCGGAGAAACGCCCTGCAATGATTCAACAAAATCCGCTGTCGCGCGACTCGGCGAAAGTACCAAATTTGCTTTCCGCAGCGAGTTTTGTCTGATCATAGACAACGGTTCGGAGACTTCGACTCCGTGCGTGCAGACGATGCTCTTCATCCGTGGCGCGACGAGTTGCATGGTGCGCACGATGGGTGCCAGATTCGGATGAGCCGCGAGAACAATTTTGGGGTGGCGTCGCGCCGCTCGCATTGCCGTCGCTACGAAGCGCGCTTTGCTTCGTGCATTACCCGTAAATACGAATTCACGATCCGCAATTCTCATGCGATGAAGTTCTTGCGTGTCGTTCAGGCTAACAATTCGGTATTCCAATTTATGCGCACTGGCGTATTCACTGAGCACCAATGCCAAATGCCGCCCCGCCCGCTGAATTCCGCCAGGCGCGTCCAGTTCAGGAAATAGTCCAATCAACACGCGGTGAGTCTGACAAAGAGCGGAGCAAAAATCAAAGAACTCATGGGTGATAGCTCGGCACAAGCGCACAAAGCTCAGAAAAGTGGCGAACGTACCAGTCCGCGGGATTGGTCAAACGATCGTAATTGCCAAAACCGTATGCGACTGCGATCGCAAGCATTCCAGCGTTGCGTGCGGTCTGGACATCCACATCGGAATCCCCGACCATCGCCGCTTGCCCTCTCGGAACACCGAGTTCTTTTAGAATCGCCAAAGCTCCAGCCGGGTCTGGCTTCTTGCTTTGCAAGCTGTCTCCGCCATAAACAACCGCAAAAGATTCGAGCAATCCGAGTCCCTCGAGGATCTGCTTGCTCGCTTTGGTGGGCTTATTGGTGAGGACTGCCATGGGATAATCGGCAAGTGCCTTTAGCCCTTCTTTGACTCCGGGGTAGGTCCGTGTTTCGTCGAGACTATGGCGTTCATAGTGCGCAAGAAATAGGCCGAGTGCGGCCTTTTTTTCCTCCTCGCTGGCTTCTCTCCCCAGCACGCTTGCGATCAGTTGGGGTGCCCCATGCCCTACGAAGCCTGCGATGGTCTCCACCGGCAATTGGCTGCGGCCGGTAGAACGCAACATTGCGTTCACGGAGTTTACAATATCCATCTTCGAATCGATCAGGGTTCCGTCCAAATCAAAAATGAATGCGCGAATTGTTGCGCCCGAGGGGGTAGTCATACGCCCGTATTGTAATACGGGCATTGCGGACTTTTCATGCGGCAGATTTCTTCCTCGTAAGCTCGTTATATGAAAACGCAACGATCGCGTAAACTATGAGGCTGTATAGACACTAAAAAGAACTCTGGAGCAATCATGGCCCTGGTTTACCCATTTCGTGCGTATCGCTACAATCCGGAAATTGCACCCTTTGAAAAACTCCTCACGCAGCCGTACGACAAGATATCGCCCGCGATGCAGGAGAGCTACTACGCCGCCGACCCGAACAATCTGATAGCGATTGAGAAGGGTCGCAGTTACCCTGATGACATTCCTCAAAACAACGTGTACACCCGCGCGGCCGCAAAACTGAAGGAATGGGTGAAAAATCGCGTTGTGCTCGAGGACCCCGCCCCTTCGTTTTACGTATACACCCAGGAATACACCGTTCCCGGGACAACCGAAAGAGCTACCCGGCGCGGCTTCATCGGGGCCGGAAAATTGGAAGATTATTCCGCGGGAGTCGTTTTTCGCCACGAACAAACGTTATCTGGGCCCAAGGCGGATCGACTGGAGCTTCTCCGCCACACCCGAACGCACACCGGGCAGTTGTTCCTGCTCTATAGCGATGCTCATTTGAGGATTGACGGAATTCTGAAACAGGTGGAATCGTCCGCTACTCCGGTAACCCAAATGACGGACGAGTACGCCGTGATCCACCGCTTGTGGCCCATCCCGGACTCGCTGCGGATCGAGGAGATTCAGCAAGCAATGGCGGATCAGAAGCTAGTCATCGCCGATGGCCACCATCGTTACGAAACCTCCTTAAACTTTCGTAATGAGTCCCGTAGTAGGGCAGGAAAACTAATTCCCGAAGCATTATACGAATTCTCGATGATGACTTTTATCAACACGAAGAGTGAAGGTCTGACGATTCTGCCGACGCACCGTGTCGTTTCGAACCTGCGCGACTTTTCCTGGAGTGAAGTGCGTCGTTATCTGGAGCCATGGTTTGCCACAGAATGTTTTCCATTTTCCAATGGCTCGGAACGGCAAGCCGCGGAACAGAAATTCTTAGGGCGATTGGCTTCCCGGAAAGCCCAGCGCGCGATGGGCGTCTACCCAGCAACGGATCAGCCTAAGCGCGCTTTCTACGTTTTGACTTTGCGGCCGGAAGCGGACATCGCGCAAATTCTGCCATCCGCTTCCCCTTTGCAGCGACAACTAGACGTAGTCCTGCTCCACCAGGGCATTTTGGAAGCGGCTCTAGGCATCACTGCTCATGACGTGGCTTCTGAAGCAAATCTCCACTATGAACGAGAGGCTTCGGCGGCGGTTGATGCGGTCGATTGCGGAGCCGCGCAGATCGCATTTCTTCTAAACGCAG
Source organism: Candidatus Acidiferrum sp. (assembly GCA_035314425.1). Taxonomy (GTDB): domain Bacteria; phylum Acidobacteriota; class Terriglobia; order Acidiferrales; family UBA7541; genus Acidiferrum. The sequence continues at coordinate 7,491 of DATFZN010000016.1, forward strand.
TGGACGTGGATTTAGTGATGCGAATTGCTACTGCGGGAGAAGCCATGCCACAAAAGTCCACTGACTTTTTCCCCAAATTAATGAGTGGCATTACGATGTATCGTCTTGAGGAATAAAAGAAAAAAGGGCAGGTCCGCACCTACCCTTTTCCAGAAAAGAACCCGTGCAGGGGAAGCTGTTATTCCTTGGAGAAGCTGGCTACTGCCTCTGCTTCCGTGTTGTAGACCTCAAAAATAGTCATCAACTTGGTGATTTGCAGAACTTCCTGAAACTTGGTGCCCAAATGGCACAAGCGCAGAGAAGCTCCTTGGCCCTTAGCGCTGTGATGGGCTGCAACCAAGGTGCCCAATCCCGCGCTATCGATAAAGGTTATGTTGTCCATGTTCATGACAACTTTCTTTTTCCCCTCGGCGACCAAGGCCTTCACTTTTTCGCGCAAGGCGTTGCTTTCTTCGCCCAACACGATCCGGCCGTCCATAGCGATCACGGTCACGCCGTCTACTTCTCTCGATGTCATCTTTAATGCCACAGGAATTTCCTCCTAATCGAACGCAGATCCGGCGGCAACGCGGGCCGGAACCGCAGAGCATATCCGCTTTTCAGATTTTCCGCAAAGCGGTGTTACTACAATTTCTACAAACGTGGGCTACTGGCAATTCAGTAGTAGTCCGCGCAGGACATGTAGTACCCACAAACGTTGCAAACAAGCTTGCATCGCCGGGATTCCAACCGTTTGGAGCAGACTGGACAAAATGTGGAGGCTTGTTCGCCGGCGATGGAACTCGCTCCAGTAACGTTTGTTGTACTGGCAGGTCCCACGGCGGCGGTTCCCAATTCTTTAGCGGGATTCGCTTCCTGCTTCCAGATTGCTTTCACGGCCCTCCGGTTATAACACAACCAACTGCAAAGGGGAAAGCACTGGGGGAGGGGAGGGAGGGGACTGGAGGGGACCAACCGGGCCCCAGCCGAAGGTAACTTTGCATGAGTATTTCACGTCTAATATGGTAAAAGTGGTGGGGCAGGTCGGAATTGAAGGTAAGACCATGAGTCCACGCGTCGCTTTTCAGATAAGTCTCGCAATCAGCGCACTGCTTTCACCTGGTCTCGTAATGGCTCAACACGGGGCAGCGGCTGCCGTGGGGCACGCTCAGGTGGCTGCTCCGGCCCATATCGGTGCCGCGTCCGGACCACAGGCAATGCACGCGACGGGTCATATCACACCAGGCTCACGTCCCGGTTTAGCCCATCCCTTGCCCCATTCGACAACTCATGCTACGGGTTACAAAGCAACTACCCGCACCTACCTTACTCGGCCGCATGCGAATAACACGAACTCGTACTCCTCGGATTATTATCCTGCTCCGGGCTTGGGTTTCGACTACGTTCACTATGCCGCCGTACATCCATATGCGGCTCATGAGCGCTTTAGGGGTGGGGTGATCTTTCCGTTTTTTGGCAGTGGAATTTACTATCCGGCGACGGACTACGCGGAGACCGGCGCCGCAGACGGACAGGCAACTGACGCGGAGCCAAATGGGGCGAATGCCCAAATGGAGGAGGCCGCGGAAGCGGAATCTCAAATAGATCAACTACCTGGTTCCGCCCTGCGCCCGAAACCTGCCCCTGTTCCTTCGAGCTCTGAGTATATTTTTGTCCGGCGGGATGGCAGCGTATTTTTCGCGGTGGCCTACTCCTGGGTGAACGGCGATTTGCAGTACGTAACCAAGGATGGTTTCCGAAAGCTGGTTTCGCAGGGGACTCTCGATCTAGATGCCACTACGCAATTCAATGAACAACGGGGTGTAGCTTTCCATTCACCTGCTTAGCTGGCGTAAGGATCTTCCGGAGCTCTAAGGGGCGGTTTTTTGCACCTCTTTTTTTGGTCAGGATTTGCTGGCAGGAACGGGCATTACATATCCAGAGGTGGGCGGCAAACCCGCGCGTTCGAGTTGCACGGTCGTATGCTCAATCGAAAATTCGGAAACCACTTTTCTCTGGATGGCGGCAATAATCTTTTCGCACTCGTCCATGTGCATGTCGGGAATCCTTGCGTGACAGCTCAGGGCATTGTGCCCGCCTCCGAGCGACCAGATATGGACGTCGTGGACCTCTTGCACGTGCTCCACGGTCAGAATGGCGTGGGCCACTTCATCCACTTGGATACCCCTTGGCCTGCCTTCGAGCAGAATGTGCGTTGATTCACGCAATATGCCAATCGACGAATAGAGGACTAGAAACCCGATTGCCAGACCTAGAATGGGATCAATCCATGGCGCGTAGACGTACCCCATAATCAACGCACCCACGATGATGGCGATATTGGAAAGCGCGTCCCCAAAGTTATGGACCAAGATACTGCGTAGATTCAAATCCGAGCGTCCGCGCACGAGCGCTAGAGTAATACCGCCGTTGACCAGCAAGGCAGCAAGTGAAGTCCAGATCATCCAGCTCTCTACTGCTTGGACGGGAGAGCGCAAGCGCTCGATTGCCTCATAGGCCAACCAGAGAGATAGAAAAACAAGTACTACCGCATTGGTGAAGGCCGCCAATGTTCCCGCACGATGGTATCCATACGTGCGGTCAGAATCGGCAGGGCGTTCTGCCCAACGCATTGCCAACCAGGAGAGACCCAACGCAGGCACATCCGACAAATTATGGACTGCGTCATTTAGCAGCGCGACGGAACGGCCCAAAATCCCACCAAAAACCTCCGCAACGACCAGGGCCAGGGTAGCCACTATCGCCCAGGCAAGCACGGCTGGTTGCATTACCGGGTGAGCGTGTCCGGTGTGATCATGCGCATGCCCGTGGTGGTTGTGCTCCGGGGTGTCGTCGTGAACGTGCATGCCTATTTCCATTGTACGAGTTTGCGCCTCTTGCTGCAGGCCGTCCGGAACTCTGGTTATTGGAAAGTATGACAACAATGATCTCTGATTCCGTTGACGCTTGTGCTCTCCACTGCGAACATCAGAAATGGTCCGCGCGCGTAGGGTGTTGCTGGTTCCGGCGGCAGGCTGGAAGGCAGACTGACGGAGATGACAAGTCCCATCGCCAAATTGAGTTTTTGGGGGGTACGCGGTTCTACGCCAACGGTCGATCCGGCTACTTGGCGCTATGGCGGGAATACGCCCTGTCTAGAGCTGATTGCTCCCGATCGAACGCAATTCATTTTGGATTGCGGCACGGGATTGCGGATGCTCGGAAGTCGCTGGGGAGATAGGGGCAACGCCGGGCAAGCCAATACCCACATCTTCGTTACCCACTACCACTGGGATCACATCCAGGGATTGCCGTTCTTTGCGCCGCTTTACGATGAAAAAAACGAGTTTCAGTTCTATAGTTTCCGGTCGAAATTTCTTGGACCCGATTCGCTCCGCCAGGTGCTCGAAAAGCAAATGGCTTTGCCCTATTTCCCGGTCGATTTTTCAGCCATGAACGCGCAAAGGAAGTTTCGCGAACTCGAGGGGGGCGAGAGTTTTACAATCGGCGAGAATCGAATTATGACTCGTTGGCTCAATCACCCGCAAGGTTGCCTGGGTTTTCGGATTGAAACTCCTGCTGGGACCGTCGTTTACGCGACCGATAACGAACCGGGGGATCCACCGTTGGACAAGAACTTGCGCGAACTGGCAGCTGGCGCCGACATTTTCATTAATGACGCGCAATTTACCCCTGCTCAACTTGCTGGAAATCGCAAAGGCTGGGGGCACTCATCCTGGCGGGAAGGGGTCAATGTTGCTCGCGAAGTAAACGCCAAAACATTGGTATTATTTCATCACGACCCGGACTCCAACGACCACCTGATCGATGAAATTCTTCAACAAGGCCGGGAAGAATTCGATTCCGTCTTTGCCGCAAGCGAAGGAATGATCATTACTCTCGGTACTGCAACCGAACCGGTACAGGCTCATATGCCTGGTTCACGTACGGCCCTTCGCAGAGAAGCACAATTCCGTGCCCGCGTCAGCGGGGTTACCGCCGAAGGGCAAAAATTTGAGGAAGCCACTCTCGTCAGGGACTTATCCCTACAGGGCGCGCTGATTGCGCTCAAGCACAGTCCGCGAATGCAATCGGAATTGCAAGTGACCATGGAGACCCCCACTGCCGATGGATTACAAGCGATGCAATTGCGTGGGTATGTGGTGCGAATTGAAGAGGGCGCGGAAAAAGGAACGACTGCTGTCGGGGTAATCTTCACCGATTGAAAGAGGGCCTTCGGCTAGTTCAAATCCTGTATTTTCCTATCTAGGTGTGCCAGCGCTGCTTCGAGAGATTTCCGGTAATTTGGATTGGTAGCTACCTGGAGATCATTGTGAACTCGAGTGCGCGAAAGCTCCAGGTCGCGTTTCTCCGTATCGCGACGAACTTGCTCCGCGGTTTTTTGTGCCTTACTCTGCGCTTCCATTACCGTCTTCTTAAGTTCTACCTGGGCTTCTACGTCCTTACTTTCCCATCCTCTTGCCATAGCTTCTATTTTCGCACAGTTAGGGTTCAGGAACGACGGCTCAATTCACAATTCGCCCAGAGGATCTAAACAGCTGCAGCGCGGCGCCTTAGCCTAGGCGCGGCTCCGGGCACGGAAGAGCGAATAGACTCTTCGGCCAAGCGTGCGAAGCGTTCGGCAAAGATGCCGTGGTAGGAGAACTCGGCTTTATGATCTTCCCATCGGATGTGTAGCAGCCAGCGGTTCAGCGAGCAATCCACGTAAACACCGGAAATTTCGGATGTCGGAATCACCAGAAGCGGGTCGAAATTCTTGTCCAGCGCCCAAATATGCACCGGCGAAATAAAGAACCGCGCGTGTGTTGCAGGCGCGTTACCGGGCTGATACTCGCCACCACTTACCATGGTGCTGGCACCCAATTCCCGTGCCTTACGATCGGTTTCCGATTCCGTTTCCGGAGGTGGCAGCAAAATGGACGCGATAAAAAACAGCATGCCGAGAAGAGGAGCAAGTATGCCGGTAACCCAGCCAATCCAGAAGCTTAGGGGGAGAACCACCAATGCAGCGCCGAAACAACCGAGTACTAGACGAAAGACCGTCCAGGAATTCTCACTTCGTTGAAATTTCAATAGACGAGGGAACCGCTGTATCAGCAGGAAAATACACGCGCCTACACCATTTCTTAGGCGCTGCAGCAGATGTACTTGCTCGGTGGCATCTATGGTTGTGGGTGTAGTGCTCATGATTTCTTGCGCCCTATTCTACATCACGTGGCGAAATCTACCTCATGAATTGAGCCACTGGTGGTTCGCTAATTTAGAATCTGGGTGACCACACCCCTTACGCCTAGTACGAACCCAGGCCGCGCCCCCGTAGCCTTGCCGTTATCCCAGACCAAGGCACCATTTACGAATACTTTCTCGATCCCTGTCGATAGGACAAATGGGTGCGCAAAGGTCGCCTGATCCATCACTGTTTCAGGGTTAAACAGTACCAGATCGGCGAACGCCCCCTCGCGAATGATGCCGCGGTCCTGCCAGTTCAACCGCATCGCAGGCAGCGTAGTCATTTTGTGTATTGCTTCTGGCAAGCTCAGCCAATGCTTTTCCCGTACATAGACTCCCAGTACGCGCGGAAACGTCCCCGCACCTCGGGGATGAGAGGAATGGATCCCGCCATCGCTGGCAACCATTACCCATGGTTGCTCGTAGAAGGCCCGAATATCGCTTTCGATCATGGATTGGCCAATCACCGTGGCCTCGGTGTTTGCGCTGTCGCCCAGACGGATCAGCCGAATGTACATTTCCACGTCGGTCAGCTTATTTGTTTTGGCCAGCTCTGCCAGGGTATGGTTTTCATACGATTTATTCGGCGAAAATTCCGTGATGGTCAAATGCGCTGCCCCGCCGAGATCGTCCAGCGCTTTTTTCACGCTGGCCGGATTCTCATAGTGTTTATCGGGCACAATTACTTTCAGATTCGAGTACCATGCGTCGTAGGGGTAGCAATCCGCCATAATATCCACCCCTCGTTTTCTGGCATCCTCAATTACCTGGATATACTGCGGGGCTTTTCCCCAAACGCCGACCGTGCCAAGCTTGATGTGCGAATGCTCGACGGGGATGTGCGCTTGTTCCGCGATGGCAATCTCTTCCCCGAGGGCTTCGAACGATTTGTCGGCTTCATCGCGAATGTGCGTCATGTAAATTCCACCATGCTCGGCGGCAATTTTCGCCATGGCCACGAGTTCCTTGGTTTCCGAGTAGCTTCCTACCTCGTACTCAAGCCCCGAGGAGAGCCCCAGTGCTTGCTCATTCATTGCCTCGCGCACGAAACCTTGCATCTGTCCGATTTCATCCGGTTTTGCCGTCCGCTTAAAATCCTTTCCCATTACTTTCTCCCGAATGGTGGCATGCCCCGCAAAGACCCCCACATTGAGTGCAGCAGGATATTGCACTTGAGTGCGAACCCATCCAATCAGGGGCCACGGAGAATCGCCATCCGCGCCCACAACCAACGAAGTAATCCCTTGAGAAATTTGGCTCTCTGCCAAAGGATTTGTCTGCAGTTCATCGGTCGAATGATTATGAATATCAATAAATCCAGGAGCCAGAACGAGTCCCTTTGCGTCCAAGGTGTGCTCGCCCTTCTCCGGCTCTAGGTCGCCAACTCCGACAATATGACCGAGAGCGATTCGCACATTTGCTTTCCGTAAAGGGGCCCCGGTTCCGTCGGCCAATTGAGCGTTCTGAATGAGGAGGGAGTTTTGTTTCTGTGCCGGACGCGAGGAGAGCAGGGGAAAACAGATCAATAACGAACAAAAGCAAATTGCAATTAGTTTTCGATAAGACATGAAGAATGGGTTCCCCTGAATTTCCACAATTTCTGCCGTGAAGAAACGGTGGAAGCGATTAGAAGATAGCACGGACAGGCACAGTTCGGCGCCCGATCCTACTTTTCGTCTACTTCCTTGCGTCAACTCGCCCTGCTTATGGTAGGCTGAGGCCGAGCACACCTTGGTCTACATATTTCAGATGATTTTGTTCTTCACTTGAATTCAACCCAGGAGGGAGAATTCCCATGAAAATGCAGCGCTTGTCCTTGTTCCTTCTCATCTCCTCTGCGGGGATCCTGCTAAGTTCTTGCGCGACGCCATATCATCAACAGGAAGAACGGTACATCCTGATTGCTTCCAACATCAATCTTCCTTATTGGCAAGAAGCTCAGGCCGGATTGCAGGATGTTTCAAGACAAATGGGTGTGAAGGCCGAGATGGACGGACCCGAAAAATTCGATCCGCAAGAGGAATTAGCCGCCTTTAAGAAGGCCGTGGAGGCAAAGCCTTCTGGAATTCTAGTATCTGTTGCCAAGCCGGAGCTGTTCCAGGACGCCATCAATTCCGCGATCGCCGTAGGTATACCGGTGATCGCTATGGATGCGGACGCACCCGACTCCAAACGAGTACTTTTCATCGGTACGGATAACTATCGGGCCGGCCAGGAAAGCGCCAAGCGCATCGCCCAGATATTGCAAGGCAAAGGTTCCATTGCACTCATCGTTCTTACAGGGCAGCAGAACATCGAAGAGCGTTTGCGCGGTGTAACCGACACCCTCAAGAAATTTCCAGATATAAAGGTTGTACAAACCATTGACGATAGCGGAGACCCGCGGGTCGCCAACGATAGCACTTCTAACCTTCTCCACGGCAAAACGAAAATCGATGGCATCCTTTGCCTCGAAGCTTCTGGCGGCGAAGGTGCCGCTGAAGCCGTGCACCGTCAGGACATGGATGGGAAAATCGCCATCGTCGCGTTTGATAAAGACCCCGAAACGCTCGATTGGATTGAGCGGGGCGTCATCACCGCTACGGTTACGCAGAAGCCTTATGTCATGGCCTATTACGGCCTAAAGTTTGCCGACGATTTGCACCACAACGCGGTCCATGACTTCAAAGATTGGCGCACTGCTCCGACGCCGCCTCTCCCGACTTGGGTGGATACCGGCACCGCGGTGATCGACAAGACCAACGTTAAGGCGTTCCGCGAGGCACTAGCGGCGCATCCGAAGCCCGTGATATGACGCGCGGTTCCGTCGACGATTATTCCGGTGCGAATTCGTTTGGCGATTCTGCCGGTCTGGAGTGGGGGGGGAGCGGTCCGGCGTTTGCTAGAGAACTACGTCGGTCAGTGCTTTATGCGCTAGTTCACCGGACCCAGGTTTTCCCGCTAAGACCAGCTGCGCCCACTCCGCTGCTGCATGGGAGATGCGTACTGCTTCACTTGTGAGCGACTCCGGTCCGCCGGAGTCGGAATTGGCAAAGAAAATTCGTTCCATTGGCTGGGACGCAATCATACGATTCTTTGTGTACTGTCCCGGAACCGCCATGAACATCGGATGCCCCCGGCGGTAAAGCCTAATCTCGATGGGATCGACAGCAAACTCAGGCAGACAGCTCTGGAAATCCTTCAAGACTTTTCCGGCTAGCGCCTTGCAATTGTCCACCTCAAGCAGTGTGGCACGGGCCGATTCCCGAAGCGGAGTATAGAAAGTCAAGATATTGTATTTTGGTTGGTATCCTGGATTATTCCGAATCGTCCAATCGGCGACGATAAAATCGGTGAATGATTTTCCCGGGCACCAATTGTCATACCCTCGCCGGTAAACCGGTTTGTCAAACATCATATTAATTATCGGATAGGGCGCGTAGCGCATCCGGCGCATTGCCTGGTTCTGGGCGTTTGGGAGTCCGGGAATCATCCGCGCGGTAATATATTTGGGGGTGCACATGATTGCGACTTTTGCGGTGACGGTTACGGCTTTCTCACCTTGTATGTATGTAGCCCGCACGCCATTTGCATCTTGTGTGACGGCCACGACCGTCGCGTCGCTGAGCATGCATTCCCCATATTGCGGCTTCATTACCTCCACCAACTTATGCGTGATACATCCTAGCCCGCCCGGAAGAATCACGCGCTGATCGTCTGCTCCCGTCAGCAAATAGTACGCGTCAAACATTCCGATAAAGGCAGAGGTATCTTCCGTCGTCGCTCCCCAATTTGATGGGCCGAAGGCATCCCACCACTTGGTAAGTTCTGGGGTGTAGGCGGCAAGATATTTTGAAAAGGGTTGGCTATCGAGCTCCAGCATTCTGCCTTTGACATCCATTTTCAAAACATCCTCGCGAAATTTCTTCAGGCTGGCGATCGCCTCCTTGGTGTAAGGCAGGTGATCGAGCCCCTCTTTCCACGGGTCGGCGGTATACACGCCATTGTCAATCACCGGATCAGGCATCGCCACAAATGGCATATCCACGCCAATCTCTTTGGCTAACTTGTCGCCTTCATCATCTCGATAGCCATACGCAGACCCGGTTCCATAAATTTGTCCGTGGTACTCCTCTTCATAGGCATTTCCGCCGAAATGGTCCTCTTTTTCAAGAAGCAACCAGTCCTTGCCGCGCAAGAAATAGGCTGCGGACAATCCCGCTACTCCTCCCCCGATGATCACGACATCGACCTTCTTGGAAGGTTCGGGCCGAGCAAAAGAGTGCCCGTCGCGCAACTCGTGAACAATTTGGAAGTGGTCGCCTTCGACAAAGGGACTAGGGCCTTCCCCGGCGGGTGACAGAAACAGCGCTTGGTCGATGGGGCACCCAGCCGCCACCGAGCCCGCCACTGCGAACTTGATAAATTCACGACGCGTATTCGGCATAAAAGTTCATCCTCCTGAAACTGAAGGCCTTTCGAGAAGCTCTTGTGCCTGCTGCCCGACTGTACGGACACGAATCTGGTACCAAACGACAATCAACAGAACCGAGACCGCAAAGATGATCGTGGAAATCGCGTTGATCTCCGGAGTAATGCCGCGGCGAAGGCGCGCAAATATTTCAAGTGGAAGAGTATTGTCGCGGCCAATCAGGAAAAAGGTCACCGCAATTTCATCCATCGAGAGGGTGAAGATCAGCAGTCCGGCGGCGATCAGCGGAAGTCTCAGACTCGGAAGGGTGATATGCCAGAAGGTTTGCCACGGAGTTGCACCCAGATCAAGAGATGCTTCTTCCTGCGCGCGATCCATCTTTTGCAGTCCCGCGAAAATCTCGGTGGTGGCTACCGAGATAAGTGCGGTCCCGTGTCCCAGAAAAACGGTCAGCAAGCTAAGCTCGATGCCGCAAAAGACCGCAAACATCAAAAGCGATAGTCCAGTAATGATCCCTGGCAAAATCAGAGGTAGCAGTACGATTCGACGGAATATTGCCTTGCCCGGGAAATCTAGGCGATCGAGCGCCAAGGCCGCCAGTAGTCCGATCGTTAAGGATAGAACAACCGTGCCTCCGGCCACCTCCAGGCTATTTAGCACCGCATCCCAAATCGCACGGTCACCGAGCAGTTGGCCGTACCAGGAAAGGGTGAACTGTTTCGGGGGGAACCCGCCGACACCACTCCGATTAAACGAATAGAGAATAAGCACGGCGATCGGCAAATAGAGAAATCCAAAAACCAGCAGCGCATACAAGCCGAGCAGGGGCGCCCGCTGCACTTTTTCTGAGGTGTCGATCATGTAAAGGACCAACGCTGTTCCAGCCGTTCCGTCAGAAACAACAGCGAAACCGTTAAAAGCAAAATGCAAACGGAGATGGCCGCTCCGAGAGGCCAATCGTAGGCCGTGCCAAATAGGCTTTGCACGATGTTGGCGATCATGATGCTGGACGGTCCCCCGACCAGCATGGGTGCCAGAAAATCACCGAGCGAAAGAACCAGGGCAAAGGTGGCACCAGCGAAAAGCCCCGGCAGCGATAACGGCAGAATCACGCGAAAGAACGTGGTCCTGGGAGAAGCGCCCAAATCGTGGGAGGCCTCCACCAAATTGCGCGGGATATGCTCAAGCGCTGCATACACGGGAAGAAAAACAAATGGCGTGTAAATGTGCGTCAACATCAGAATGACAGCGAAGGGGCTATAAAGCAGAAAGCTGACTGGTTCTTTGGTGAGGTGAAGGTATTGTAGGAAGCCGTTTAGTACCCCTTCGGATCCAAGAATCGTTTTCCATGCATAGCCACGCACAAGATAGCTCACCCACAGAGGAATGATCACCAGTTGATACAGAAATTCCTTTCGCCGGCCGCTGTGAAATGACATGTAATACGCCAGCGGATATCCCAGCAACAGCGAAAGGAAGGTGACACTGGCCGCGATCCGCAGAGAACGGAAGAGCACTTCGAAATAGACCGGATTGTGAAAAAGCTTGGCGTAATTTTGCAGATTCCATTGATGAACTAATAGTCCATCTCGCACCAGCCAGAAACTATGTGCAAGCATCAAGGCGTACGGAACCAGAAGAAAGGCAGCGACCCAAAGCAGAGGGGGAACGCTGATAACGAATTTATAGGCCCGCGAATACATCAGCCACTCGCCTTAGTAGCGTCTACAGGAATTGCGTCCTTGGCAGAAAAAAAGAATTCGTGGTCTCCGGTAATTGCCCCGCGAGCAGCCACCCGCGCGCGAAGTAATAATGCGCCGCACTGGAGTTCCAACTGCTCACTCGCGCCGCTAAAAACTTGCCGGACCACTCCGGCGCGAAAGCGAATTGGAATTGGCACGCTAAGAGTTTCTAATGACAAACCAATCGCTTCGGGCCGTAAAGAAAACAATTGCCTTCCGTCTGGCAGTTCCGTAGGCCAATAGAGTGGCCCACACGACGCTTGGCCGTCCTGAATTTCTGCCTCGAGAATGTTGGTCTGCCCAATGAACTCTGCCGTGTAGACTGTGGCTGGCCGTTCATAAATCGCTCGCGGGGTAGCGATCTGTTCCAACTCTCCATTCCTTAGGAGAGCAATCCGGTCCGAAAGAGTCATGGCCTCGTCCTGATCGTGGGTCACGGATAGAAACGTGATCCCCAATTCGCGTTGCAGCGATTTCAATTCACTCTGCATTTGCTTTCGCAGATTGGCATCGAGGGCCGAGAGTGGTTCATCGAGCAGCAATAACTGTGGCCGGTTCACGAGAGCACGAGCCAGTGCGATCCTCTGCTGCTGTCCGCCGCTGAGTTTTGCCGGTCGTCGCTCTGCGTACTCCTGCATCTTCACCATGCGCAACGCGTCTGTAACTCGTCCTGGAATTTCCCGTGATGCAGTTCCGGTAACGCGCAGGCCATAGGCAACATTTTCTCGGATGCTCAGATGAGGGAACAAAGCGTAATTTTGGAATACGGTGTTCACCCGCCGCTTGTAAGGCGGGAGTCCATCCAAACGTCGACCCCCCATCCAGACTTCGCCTGAACTTGGCTGCTCAAATCCCGCGATGATTCGCAAAAGAGTCGTTTTGCCAGAGCCGCTTTCTCCCAAAAGGGTCAGAAATTCTCCGGCGGCAACCTGCAAAGAAATATCTTTCAAAACCTTTTGGTTGCCGAAATGTTTGCTGACATTGCGCAGTTCCAATAAGCCGCCGTCAGCGGCGTTGACCGTGTCGAAACTACCTATCGGCAAACGAGAAGTCATCGACGTCATTCTGCCGCCTTTACCTCATTCCAGATTTCGATGTATCTGGCCCTGCGTGGCACGTCTTGCCAGAAATAGATGCGCTGCATGTACGCGTCTGAATCGTCGAGATGCAATCCTTTCCGCTCGTCTGCCGACATGAACTGTGCTGCGCCCGGATTTGCGGGCGTGTAATGCGTGACATCGCTGATCTTTTTCTGGGTCTGCGCCTGAATCATATAATCCAGAAACGCATAGGCCAGTTCTTTATGTGAACTTGCTTTCGTGATCATCAGGTGGTCAATCCACCCCGTGGTGTTTTCGCGCGGAATGGTCTCGCCAATGGGGAAATTAGCTGTGCGCAGTTGGTTGGTCATGAGCGGCCAGCCCATCGCAGCAACGACTTCGTGGTTTTCGAATAGATTGGTAAGTTCTCCCCCCGTGGACCATATTTTCCGAACATTCGGTTTCAATTCGATCAGCTTTTGCTTTACAGCTGCGAGTTGATCGTCAGTGAGATGGTAGAGTTCTGATGGATCGGGCTGGTCGTAGCCAAGGACTTGTGCGGCCATATAGACAGTCGACAGATCGTCCCAAATGGAAAGTTTCCCTTTGTATTTTGGGTCCCAGAAAACTGTCCACGAGTCGGGAGCCTTCGAAAAAGCGGTCGTGTCATAGAGCAGCGGGTTCGGTCCCCACATAAATGGCACGCCAAAGGTTTGTGCGCCTGCCTTTACCAGCGGCAGATCGCGCAGCTTTGGCGCGAGTTGCGAATAATTGGGCAACTTGCCGAGATCTAGCGGTTCCGCGAGCCCAGTCTGTGCAATCGAACTGGCCACGTCGCTCGAAGGCGAGATCACGTCGTAGTTCGACGCGCTGCCTCCCCGCAATTTCGCAATCAGGTCGTCGCTCGATCCCATGTAGGAAGCGGTGACTTTGCAGTGATGCGCTTCTTCAAAGGCACGAATGAAGGAGGGATCCGCGTAGCCTTCCCAGACCAGCAAGCTCAGCGATTCTTCTTTTTTCTGGCAAGAGCCCAGCAAAAGGGCGCAGCACACCCCCAGAATGCTTACTAAGCTACTAGTGGTTTTCAGTTTCATAAACAATTTTCCCACCTACGATCGTAAAGACTACTTTGGTTGCGCCGATTCCGTGCGGTTCAATTTCAAAAATATTTCGATCGACAATAATGATGTCCCCAACCTTGCCCGTTTCGATCGAGCCTTCGGTCTTCTCCCGCCGTCCCGCATAGGCGGCATCGATGGTGTATCCGCTCACCGCTTGGGCAACCGTTAGTCGCTCGGAGGGCACGAAACCACCGGCCGGTTTCCCATCCTTCGTTTGCCGTGTCACTGCAGTTTGCAGGCCTTCCCAGGGATTTAAAGTGACGATCGGCCAATCGCTGCCAAACGCGTAGTGCCCGCCATCGGTAGCAATCGTTTTCCAGACCCATGCGCGCGAGGCGCGTTCCGGGCCCAGGTTGCGGGCCCACACCTCGAGTGTGTCAGCATCCGGATAGGAATGGAGGGGTTGCATGCTAGCGATCACTCCAAGCTTCCCAAACCTAGCGATGTCCGTATCGTCGATCGTTTCAATACGCTCGATGCGCGGCCGCCGGTCTTTGCTATGATTTTTCTTCCCGGCCATCTCATAGGTATCAAGGGCGGTGCGCACGGCATAGTCACCCACCGCATGAGTGAACAGCTCGATTCCACGCTTGTCGAGCTCGCTGACTGCATACTGATAGTTCGGCAATTCCCAAAACAGGGCTCCTTTTGTCGAAGGTCGATCGGCGTAGGGGGCAAGCAAAGCGGCCGTGTGCGTCTCCACTACGCCATCGAGCATCATTTTCACAGCATTGGCATCGATCCACTCGTCACGATATTTTTTTCGTGCACTCTCAATTGCTTCGAGGTCTTCCTTTCGAAGCTCATAGGCATCCAGGCGGTACGAGACATAAAAACGAACCGAAAGTTGTTTGTCGTCTCGAAGCTGGCAGAGTAACGGAAGAGCCTCGAAATCGCCGCCGGCGCTATGAACGCGGGTGATTCCGTTCTGATTTGCCCACTTCAATCCCGCACGAAGCGCTTTCAGTTTGTCTAGCTCCTCTAATTTCGGAATTGCTTTTCTGACAAGCGCGTCTGCATCTTCCTCGAGCGCCCCGGTGGGTTCACCTGTTTCGGGATCGCGCACAATGAATCCGTTCTTCGGGTCAGGTGTCGTCCGGGTCACGCCAGCCAGCGCCAGCGCTTTGGAGTTCACCCAATAGCTGTGACCGTCAAATCCCTCGAGAAAAACTGGGCGATCGGGAAAAAGTTCATCCAGATATCTCTTGTCGGGAAGAGCCAGCTCACCAAACACCGCATAATTCCATCCGCGCCCAAGGATCCAGGAATCTCCGGGATGTTCCCGAGCGTACTCCATCAGACGCTTTTGAATCTCCGCAACCGTTGTCAACCCGTCGAGGCTCACGCGTCCAAGGGCTAGCGATCCTTCTAGAAAATGGACGTGGCAATCCGTAAATCCGGGAAGGGCCAGTCTTCCACCGGCGTCAATGACCTTGGTGCCGATCCCACGCATTTTCCCGACAACTTCATCCCTGCCCACGGCAACAATTTTTCCGTGGCGTATCGCCACCGCTTGCGCCCACGGCGCTTGCGGATTGAGGGTATAAACTTTCGCGTGAAGGATCAGGATGTCCGCAGGAGCGATCCGCGCCGATTGTTGCGCAGTTAGGGGTGTGGCGAGTGCCACGACGGCCAGAGTGATGCACCACAGATGTTGAACCCGGCGATGCTTCACACTCACCTCGCTACGCGGCGGCCGCACGGCGCCGCAGCACTAATAACGAACATCAAAATGTGGGGGGTGTATTCACCCACAGAATCCAGGCTTCCGAACGCCCTGGGTTCCTCCAACGATGCGGCGTGGTGCTCTCAAAGTACAGACTGTCTCCGGACTTCAGTAAATATTGCTCTCCCTTATCGAGAGAGATTTCGAATTCGCCGCGCAGTACGTGAAGAAACTCTTCCCCTTCGTGGGAATAGGCTTCACCGCTGCCGCCCCCCGGTTTGATTCGAAACAGGTGCGGTTCCATCGCCGTGTTGCCCCAGGCCAGGAGTTCCATGCGCACTCCAGGCGAAGTTTCCAAAATTTTCCGCTGCGACGGCTTCACGTGCCGTTGCAAGTCGCCATTGGCTTCAAACATCGACATGATGTTGGTCTTATAGAACCGGGCAATGCGACGCAGCGTGGCAATCGAACATCTCATCTGCCCACGCTCGAGCGCGCTCAGAAATCCGACGGATACTTCCGTAGCACGAGCCACCTGCGCAAGCGAAAGCTTCTGACGCAAGCGCAAACGGCGAAATTGCTGGCCGGGTACTTGCGGAACGTCCGCCAAGGCAGTGGCCAACCCTTGTTTTTTCAGCACGTGCACGATCGCAGTGGGATTCAAACCTCGCGCACGCCGGAGGAAAATGGCGCGCTGCAGCACCCGCACGTCCGCATCCGTGTACAGCCGGTAGCGGCTCTCGGTGCGCTTTGGAACCACCAGGCCGAGCGCCTCCCAGGCCCGCAAGGCCGAGGAGGAAATGCCCACGCGCTGGGCCACTTCGCTGATCCGCAGCATTCGAGTTGCTGACAATTTTTCCGATGCTCTGGACAAATTCTTTCTGCTTGACACGGCTGCCAGCTTTCTCTAAGTTTGCTGGATTATAGTAAGGTTTCCACAAGGGTAGCAACTAAAGAAGACAAGCTTTTCAGGGAAGCTTTCTTCGGGAATATAGGGGTGAGTGAAATGAATCAATCTCTGCGCCAATCGCAGCTGAACTCCATTTGTCGTCATTCGACACTTCTGGTTTCTCTCCTTGTACTTTCCCTTTTTCTCTTCAACCCGGCCAGTAACGCCCAGAGTACTGGCGGGCGCATCCGTGGTACGGTTAGCGATGCCAGTGGCTCGGCAGTCGCCGGTGCAAGCGTCGCGCTGATCAACACTGCAACCAACGTCTCGCGTGAGGCTAAGACCAGCAATACTGGCGAATATCTGTTTCTCGAGGTTACCGTTGGAACCTATGAAATTGACGTGAATCAAACGGGTTTCAAGAAATTCGTCCGAAAGGACATTGCGGTTGATTTAAACCAGGTGGTTGGTGTTGACATCGTGCTTCAGGTCGGCGGATCGACGGAAACGGTTGAAGTTACGGGCGCACCGCCAGTCGTTGACACTTCCTCCACGCAGTTAGGCGCAGTCGTCAATGAACGCTCTTCGACGCAGTTGCCCTTGAACCAGCGTGACGTCTATCAATTGCTTCAGTTGCAGCCTGGTGTGCAATCCCAGTTGGGTAACGATACGTTTTACGGGAGCGATCGCCCCGGAGTTGTCACCGTAAACGGTGGACGGGGAAGGGCAAACAACTATTCGGTGAATGGGGGCGACGGAAACGATTTATTCGCCAACCTGCCAGCCGTGCAACCTTCTCCGGACAGCATTGAAGAGTTCCGGGTCATCACCAATTCTTTCGACGCCGAATACGGTCGTAACTCCGGTGCGGTTGTTAACGTGGTGACCAAGTCCGGCACCAACGAGTTCCACGGCGACTTCTATGAGTTTTTCCGAAATACGGCACTAAATGCCCGGCCGTTTACATTTACTCCTGCACCTAAACCAGATTTCCACCAAAATCAGTTTGGTGCGACTTTGGGTGGTCCGATTAAAAAAGACAAGACTTTCTTCTTTGTGGCTTATGAAGGCAGAAGAATTATTCAGGGCGTTGTTTCTCAACCAGTGTCGGTTCCGACTTCGGCCATGCTGAACAACGGCGATTTCTCACAATCGCCCCTTGCTGAGATTACATCCGGAGCGACTCTGACTCCGACTGTTGCAGGCATGTTGAATGACCGCTCCGGGTGTACCCCTGCCGGAGGCGGTACGTTTGCGGCAGGCGCGCTTTATTCCACGGTGTTCCCCAACAGCCAGATTCCGAAGGCTTGCTTCGATCCGGTGGCGGCAAGTTTGGCGAATCTCTATGTACCGACGACGACAAACGCGAATGGCCAGGTCATTGCCGTTCCCAACAGAATCGACAACGGTAATCAAGTCCAGGGCCGTGTAGATCATTCTTGGAACACCAACCAGAAAACGGCGATCTACTATTACTACGATCAGGACAATATCACCGACCCACTTGCCAAATTTCAGGCCGCCGGCGATCCGCTCGGCACCTTCCCAGGTCTTTTCTCTACAACCAACCAACAGCTAAACGCGACTCATACTTCAACCATCGGGAGTACTGCCGTCAACGAATTCCGCTTTACGTATTTCCGGGAAGGTCAGGGCCAGTTTAATGCGCCTTTGAAGACCAATGTGATTCAAGCCTCTTGCGGAACGGGGGCCGCCTCCGCTTTCTGTTTTACCGGTCTAAGCGATTCAGCAACCATCAATGCCATTTGTGCTGCCGGGGCTGTCTCTCAGGCTGATTGCGGCATACACACGGGTCCCCTCCCCTCCCCCACGAAAACGGGTGTGCCGTATATCGCCGTAACGGGTGGGTTCAACATCGGAAACAACTGGGAGGGACAGTTGCCGCAGACCGGCAATACCTATCAGTTCAGCGACAACTACAGTAAAATCATCGGCAATCACAGTATCAAATTCGGCGGAGACTTCCGCATTCAGCAATTCAACCAACTCCTCTACTACAACATCAACGGCTATTTTACTTTCCTTTCCTATGCCGACTATTTTCTAGGATTGGGCAACACCTATTCGCAAGGCTCCGCGCAACACGAACTTGTCAGGAGCAACTCTGTCTACCTTTTCATTCAAGACAGCTGGAAGATTCGTGCAAACCTCACCTTTAACTATGGCCTGCGGTGGGAAATGAATACACCTCTCACGGATACCGGTAAGCGCGTGCAAACTTTCCGCCCCGGGGAAGTGTCCACGATCTACCCATGCAAGCTTTCACCGAGCAATCCCTACTACATCCCCGGAGAAGCTGATGGTGGCTGCGCAGCGGATGGATTTACCCCTGTTGGCTTAGTTTTTCCAGGCGACAAAAATGTTCCGAACGGCCTGACCAACACCTATTACAAGGGTTTTGCGCCTCGTCTCGGGATGAACTGGAGTCCCTCTTGGAATAGCGGCTTGCTCGGTGCTCTCGCGGGAGGTCCTGGCAGGACCAGCATCAGTGCTGGTTACGGGATCTTCTACAACCCGATTGAGCAATTGGTGCTAGAGCAGTTCAGTGCTGAGCCACCGTTTGGTGGAAGCATCAGTATTACTTCACCTTTTCTTCAGACACCTTTTATCGACCAGAGCGGTAACAACTACTCCAATCCCTTCGTCGGGATTTTAAATCCACCCCGTGGTCAGCCGGTTGACTGGTCGAATTTCCAGAGCAGCATCTACTATGGTCAATTTCCCGCAAATCTCCGGATGCAATATTCTGACCAGTATAACCTCACCCTGAAGCGTCAATTTGGCCGCGATATCCTTGTGCAAGTCGGTTACGTCGGTTCCCAGGGTCATCGCCTGCTTGCAAGCTACGAACTGAACCCTGGAAATCCGCAAACGTGCAACGACCTGAACGCCCTTGGACAAGGTTGTACCGCCTTTGGAGAAGACGCTACGTACCAATTCATACTGCAACCGGGCCAGGTCTTACATCTTCCTTATGTTGGAGGCGGAGCAAATGGCCAGAATGTTCCGTGCCCAATCCTAAATCCCAGCCCGGCCTGCACGGTCACTGGAGCAGCGGGTGGTACACCCATCGATCTTGTGGGTATCCGTCAATATTCTTCTCCACTCTGCAATCCCGTCGGAGGAGCGGGCTGCCCGGTAAACGGCACACCTGTATTTTCTGGTATCTTCACCGAGAATACCGTTGCTTGGTCAAATTACAATTCTTTCCAGGCCATGCTGCAGAAGAACTTCTCCAGTGGCCTGATGTTCCAAGCCGCGTATACCTATGGCAGGTCGTTCGACAATGCCTCAAGTTTCGAAAGCGTCTTGAATCCTCTTAACTTCGCTGCTACCTATGGTCCTTCCGCCTATGACGCTCGGCAGCGTTTTGTCGCGAATTATGTTTGGGATCTCCCGATTCCGAAGTACGAAGGATTCAAAGGCAAACTACTGGATGGGTGGGAGTTATCGGGCATTGTCAGTTTTCAAGTCGGTTTCCCAATTCGAATCACTTCGACAAGCGACGTCGAGGAATTGGACAATACCTATCTTTTCGAAGCTCCGGGTGAGCCTAACTTTGCCCCCGGATACCCGCAACTCTATAAGACCAATATTCGCCAGACCGGTGGATTCGTTTTTAATCCCTATCAGTTCACCAACAGCACCGTGGCCCCCGGCACCATCGGCAATGCACCAAGAACCATCTGCTGCGGCCCGGGAATTAATAACTGGGATATGAGCTTCATGAAAGAGACGATGCTTGGGGAACGCATTCGCATGGAGTTCCGCGGCGACGTCTTCAACATTTGGAACCACGCGCAGTTCTACAGTGTCGATGGAAACGTGAGTGACCAGGGCAGTACGTTTGGCCAAGTTCAGCATATCCATGATCCTCGACTGGTTCAGTTTGCACTGAAGTTCTTTTTTTAGCGCTGGAGAAATGGAAAATTTTGCACGTGAGCGCCCGGTTTTCCTGGGGCGCTTTGGTGCGAAAGCGGCAGCGACGAATTCTGTTTCGTTTTCTACGGCGTGACATAATCGCGGGAAAAGAGCGTAAAATAAGCTAGCAGCCCGGTCCGCACGCCACGTTGTTTTCCTCGCTGATACTGACCGCAGGGAATAGACCTGCCCCAGATGACCCTAGGAAGGCCAAGCTGGACGGAGTACCAAAATGCACGCAACTCTCGAGAAGGAACTCGCTCTCTACAAGGAGCGCACCCCCAAATCCGCCGAAGCGCACAAGAAAGCTGAAAAGCGGATTCCCCTGGGTGTAGCCAGCAACTATCGTGCCTATGATCCTTATCCGATCTTCGTTTCCGAAGGCCATGGCAGCAAAATTACCGACGTCGACGGCAACGAGTACATCGATCACAACCTTTGTTTTGGCACTTTGATGGCTGGTCACGCTCACCCTGCCATCGTCAAAGCGATCAAGGATGTGGTGGATCGGGGCACCACCTTTGGCATGCCTCACGGCATGGAAGCGGAGCTAGCCGAAGAAATCTGCGCTCGCTATCCTATCGAAATGGTTCGCTTTGGCTCGAGCGGTACGGAAGCCACCATGCACGCGGTGCGTATTGCACGCGCGGCCACTGGACGCGACATGCTTCTCCGCTTTGAGGGCGGCTACCACGGCTTGCATGACAGTGCTCTTGTCAGCGTGAAGCCCAAGGAAGAAGACTACGGTGACATCAACGCCCCCAACTCCGTCCCGGGCGGGCTCGGTGTAATCAAAGCGGTCCTCGAGAACGTTACTGTCGCCACCTACAACAATCTCCCGAGCGTTGAACACCGCTTCAAGCAGTTCCCCGGGAAAATCGCGGCGATCATCCTTGAGCCGATCATGATGAACGTCGGTGTCTGCATGCCACAACCCGGATTCCTCGAAGGGCTTCGTGAACTTTGTACCGAGAATGGCGCATTGCTGATTTTCGACGAAGTGAAGACCGGAGCGAAACTCTGTTGGGGCGGCGCTAGCGAATATTTCGGCGTGAAACCAGACATGATTACCCTCGCCAAATCGATCGGCGGAGGGGTTCCTCTGGCCGCGTTTGGAGCTAGCCGCCAGGTGATGGATCTAATCGTTCAGCACAAAGTGTTCCACGGTGGAACCTACAATACCAATCGCTTTGCCATGGCTGCCGGCTTGGCCACTTTCCGCGAAGTTTTGACCCGCGAAAATTATGCGCACGTAGGCAAGCTCAGCAAGAAACTGACTGAGGGCTATCGCACGATTATCAAGAAAGCCGGAATTCAGGGCTACGTCGCCAGTGCAGGAGTAAATGGCGCGTTGATGCTCTATCCCGAGGAGATTCGCAACTATCGCGACTGGACGAAAATCGACGTGGACCTCTGGCGCCAATTCTGGTTCGGGATGGTCAACCGCGGGGTTCTTGCCATGCCGTATTGGTGGGATGAGCAGTGGACCATTTCCGTGCAACACACCGAAGCCGACATCGATAAACATCTTGCCGTCTTCGAGGAAATCGCTCCAGGCCTCGCGAAAGCGCAAGCTGAACGCGGGGTAGCCTTTGTCGGCGCAGCAGGGCACTAATCCGGGAGCGATCGTTTGAGCAGCGAGGTCACCACCAATCGAAGCGCCGTGGCTGGGAAGGAAGTCCAGCCACATCTAAAGCGCGTTCTTGGACGTCGTGACCTCGTTCTGCTTTTCGTCGTTGCCGTTTTCAATCTCAATGTTCTGCCCTCCATTGCCGCAAATGGTGGTGTCACCATCTGGCTGTGGATCATCTCCCTCATTCTTTTTTTCTGGCCTCAAGCGATTGCCGTTATCGAACTGGCACATCGCTATCCCGGCGAAGGCGGTGTTTATTTGTGGGCCAAGGAGGTTTTTGGCGACTGGCACGGTTTTCTTTCCGGATGGTGCTATTGGACCAACAACATGATGTACGTTCCAACGGTCATGCTGTATTTCGTCGGCGTTTCCGTTTTCGTTCTGGGTCCCGGACACGAAGCTCTTGCCGACAATAAAACATTTGCGCTGATCGCTTCCGTGGTTCTCCTCAGCATTCTTGTTGTTCTGAATGTGGTTGGCTTGGGCGTTGGCAAATGGCTGAACAATCTTGGCGCCATCGGAACCTTCGTTGCCGCATTTCTACTGATGGGTTTGGGTGTCATCGTTTACCTAAAATTTGGAACCACTGTTCACTGGGCCGATTTCAAAATCCCGGCTAATCCGAGATTCGTTCTCAATTCGTTCGGCGTGATTTGTTTTGGTCTTGTCGGCCTTGAACTCGCCTCCATCATGGGTGACGAAATCGATAATCCACGCAAAGTTCTTCCCGGTGCCGTTGCCTGGGGCGGATTACTTTCCGGTTTGCTCTACATCGGAGCGACTCTCACTTTGTTAATTGCCGTCGACAAAAACAGCATTAGCGTCCTGCAAGGCATTGTTCAGGCTGTCAGCCACATGGCTGATCAAGTGAACGTGCCCTGGATTGTCATTCCATTCGCATTCTTGTTAAGCGTCTCAATCGCGGGCATTGGTTCTGCGTGGCTCGGCGGCTCCGCGCGAATTCCGTTTGTGGCTGGTCTGGATTCCTACATGCCGGCGTGGCTTGGAAAAGTTCATCCGAAGTATGGAACACCGTATGCAGCCCTTCTGGTTCACGCTTCGGTATCCTTGCTACTGGTCATCTTTAATTTTCTGGCTACCGGTGGGGTTCAGGAGTCATTTCAATCCCTGCTCTCACTTGCCGTCGTTCTCCAGTTGATTCCGTTTCTATACATGTTTCTGGCTTTATTGAAAATTGCATTTTCCAGAGATTTTGTTCGTGGGCACTACGGCAAAGGCGCTCTGGTCTTTGCTGGCGTCAGCGGTTTCGTCACGACGGTGCTAGGCATTGCTCTCGCTTTTTTTCCCGCTCAGCAGATTAAATCTGTCGCACGCTATGAGCTATGGATGTTCGGCGGAACCATCGGCTTCATCGCACTGGCTGCGTTTTTTTTCTATATTTATGGCAGTCGCAAAGCGGCCCAGAAATTGGCCGCGAATTCTCAAGCGGCTTAAGCAATTGACATTTGGAGGTTGTAGCTATGCCCAGCACCGCAAAAATTACCCTTAAAACGTACCAGAACTACATCAACGGCCAATGGGTGGGCAGCTCTTCCGGTGAAACATTCTCCGTTTACGATCCTTCGACCGAAGAAGTCATCGCGCAGGTCGCTTCGGCAACTTCGGCCGACGTCGACAAGGCTGTAAAAGCTGCCCGGGCCGCCTTTGATTCCGGCCCATGGGCGCAAACCACCGCCGTCGATCGCGGCCGTATTCTTTTTAAGCTCGCGGAAAAAATTCGACAGAACACTGCGATGCTTGCCGAACTTGAGTCTCGTAACTGCGGGAAACCAATCGTGGAAGCCGAATTCGACATGGCCGATGTAGCGAGTTGTTTTGAATATTATGGCGGTCTTGCGAACAAAGTGTCCGGTGCAGTGAACCCCGTCCCGGCAAACGCGCTCAGCTTCACCCTTCGTGAGCCGGTCGGTGTCGCCGGCCAAATCATTCCCTGGAACTTTCCGCTTCTGATGGCGGCTTGGAAATTGGCACCTGCGATTGCCGCTGGTTGCTGCTGCGTTCTGAAGCCAGCCGAGCAAACGCCTCTTACCGCGATGGAATTCGCCAATTGGTTTGAAGAAGCCGGCCTCCCGCCTGGGGTGGTCAATGTGGTGAACGGAATGGGAGAAGTTACCGGCGCAGCCATTGTCGCTCATCCGAGTGTCGACAAGATCGCCTTTACCGGCAGCGCCTCAGTGGGCAAAATCATCGTCAAGAGTGCCGCGGATACACTCAAGCGCGTAACTCTCGAGCTCGGCGGCAAATCCCCTAACGTATTTTTTGCCGACGCCGATTGGGAAGCCGCCGTCGATGGCGCTCTTTTCGGAGTGTTCATCAATCAAGGCGAGGTCTGCTCTGCCGGCAGCCGCATTCTTGTCGAGAAAAAGATTTATGGCAAATTTGTGGAAGCGATGACGGAAAAAGCCAAGCGAATCAAGCTCGGTCCTCCACTAGAACGGGAAACAAAAATGGGCCCTCTGGTTAGTAAGGAACAGTACGATCGCGTGTCTTCCTACCTCGCGCTCGGAAAGAAGGAAGCCCAGACCGCCTGCGGCGGCGGTAGGCCGAAACAGTTCGACAAAGGGTACTACGTCGAACCTACCATTTTTTATGATGTCGACAATTCTGCTCGCATCTCTCGTGAGGAAATTTTCGGCCCCGTTGCTACGGTGATTCCTTTCGAAAACGAAACTGACGCCATCCGCATTTCTAACGATACTCCCTACGGCCTTGCCGGTGCTGTCTGGACACGCGATATTTACAAAGCGTTTCGCGTTGTGAAATCTCTGCGTGCGGGAATTATCTGGGTCAATCACATGCAACCAACTTACGTGGAAGCGCCGTGGGGAGGCTATAAGCAATCCGGCTTCGGCCGCGAGCTCGGTCCTTGGGGTCTGGAAGAGTATCTCGAAACCAAACAGGTTTTTGTCAATCTCGATGAAACCCCCATCGGTTGGTACTAAAGAGTTTTGAATCTCGCTCAATTTTGAAAAGGAAAAACGACATGGCTACAAAAACAATTCGACTTCGAACCGCAGTTCCTGGTCCCAAGTCCGAGGCTCTACTCGCTCGCCGCGAAGCCGCCATACCTCGCGGACCGCAGCTCATTACACCCATTTTTGCCGCGAAGGCCCATGGCGCGTGGATCGAAGACGTCGATGGCAATCGTTACCTCGATTTTGCGGGTGGCATTGGCTGCTTGAACGTTGGACACGGCCATCCGCTCGTCACCAATGCCCTTCACGATCAAGTCGACCGTTTCCTCCATCTCTGCTTTGGGGTAACTCCGTACGAGTCCTACATCGCGCTCGCCGAAAAATTGAATGCCCTCGCTCCGATCAGTGGACCAAAAAAAACCATGTTTATCAATTCCGGCGCCGAAGCCGTCGAAAACGCCGTCAAGATCGCACGCGCCTACACCAAACGGCCTGCCGTAATCGCGTTTGAAGACGCATTCCACGGCCGCACGCTTCTCACCATGACGCTCACCAGCAAAATTGCACCCTATAAGGCTGGCTTTGCTCCGTTTGCACCAGAGGTCTACCGCATTCCCTACGCCTATTGCTATCGCTGCTCCTACACCAAGACCTATCCTTCCTGCGAAATGTTTTGCGCCAAACATCTAGAAGATACGTTCCGCCGCGTGGTTGCGGCCGATTCGGTGGCCGCGATCATAGCTGAACCAGTACTCGGTGAAGGAGGTTTCATTGTGCCGCCGAAGGAATTTTTCCCGGTCCTCCGCGAAATCTGCAACAAATACGGCATCGTCCTCATCGCGGATGAAGTGCAGAGCGGTATCGCCCGCACGGGAAAATACTTTGCCATGGAGCATTTCGGTGTTGAGCCAGACCTGATTACCACCGCTAAATCGCTAGGTGGCGGCATGCCGATCGCCGGAGTCACTGGCCGTGCGGAAATTATGGATGCTGCGCTGCCTGGCGGGCTCGGCAGTACCTTCGCCGGGAATCCGACCTCTTGCGTGGCCGCTCTAGCTTCGCTAGCAGCCATCGAAAAAGATGGCCTGCTCGCCCGTTCCACCGCTTTAGGAAAGCGTTTCGAAGAGCGCGTAACAGGATGGCAGAAGAAATGGTCTCTGATCGGTGAAGTCCGCGTTCTTGGAGGGATGTGTGCCTTCGAACTGGTCCGCAATCGTGAAACGCGCGAACCGGCGGGAGCCGAAACGAAAGAGCTAGCCCACTACGCTTACGAACACGGCCTCATCACCATTACCGCAGGAACGCTCGGCAACGTCATGCGTATCCTGGTCCCGCTGGTCGTGACCGACGAGCAGTTTGATGAAGGCATGGACGTCCTTGAAGCAGGCTTGGTCCACGTAACCGAGAGCAGGCAAGCCGAGGTCTCTCACGCATAATCAGGTGACCAATCATCTCGGAAAACGGCGGCTGCATCCTTGGGCGCCGATTTCTCTCCGCCGCTCTGTTACGACCGCACCCCTAATTTCACCTTGCAGTTGGTATATGATGCACTCGCACCAGCAGCGACTTGAAATCTTTCCGTTGTCCTCTGCCTGTGGCAGTATCTAGGACAACGGACGCCGCACTCTGCGGAGAAAAGAGAAGCTTATACCATGGCAATGGTGACGACGAATAGCGCGCGACCAACAACGAGTTCGGGGTCGGGCAGCACGGAAAAATATCCAGCAGCACTGGCAATGGTGACCGTTTTATTTTTCTTCTGGGGATTCGTCACAGTCTTGAACGACATTCTGGTTCCCCACCTGAAATCAGTTTTTGATCTCAACTACACCAAAGTCATGTTCATTCAATTCGCTTTCTTTCTCGCCTATTTTATTTTCTCGATACCGTCGGCGAAAGTTGTTGATGCAATCGGTTACAAAAAAACCATGGTAGTCGGACTTCTCACCATGGGTCTCGGCGCGTTCCTGTTCGTCCCAGCTGCCAGCGCCTTGTCTTATCCATTGTTTCTTGGCGCTCTTATGGTTTTGGCTGCGGGCATCACCGCGCTGCAAGTCGCCGCGAATCCTTACGTCGCCGTCCTCGGCCCTCCGGAAACAGCTTCCAGTCGGCTAAATCTTACGCAGGCCTTTAATTCGCTAGGCACTACGGTTGGCCCTTACGTTGGAGGATTGCTGATTTTAGGCACGGCCGTCGCAAATCAGGATACGGTTGCGAATCTTTCTCCAGAAGCTTTGCATGCTTTCCGCCTGCAGCAAGCCTCTTCTGTAAAATTTCCCTACATCGTTATCGGCGTAGCGCTGATCATCTTCGCCGTCTTGATCGGTTTGTTCAAATTGCCCGCGATTCCAGAAGTGGAAAAGCATACCGATGGCCGCCATGAAGGCAGCATGTGGAAGTACCGCCATCTAATTCTGGGCTGTGTGGGAATTTTCACTTATGTTGGAGCGGAAGTGTCCATCGGCAGCTTCCTCATCAACTATTTCAACCAACCGGAAATTGGCAATCTCCCTGAAGTCCAGGGTGCCAAATTGGTTGCCTATTATTGGGGTGGCGCGATGGTCGGCCGCTTTATCGGCTCTGCTATTTTGCAAAAAGTAAAAACTGGCACAGTCCTCGGCATCGCTGCTTTTTGCTCTTGCGCGCTCGTCCTAATTTCTATGTTAACAACCGGTCAAATCGCAATGTGGAGCATCATTCTCGTCGGCTTCTTCAACTCCATCATGTTCCCAAGCATCTTTACCCTGGGCATCGCGAAACTCGGTCCTCGTACCGGAGATGGGTCCGGCATGCTCATCATGGCCATCGTCGGCGGAGCTATCATCCCAGTCGCACAAGGAGCGATTGCAGACCGCATCGGTGTTCACCACGCCTTTGTCTTACCCGTGCTCTGCTACCTCTATATTGCCTACTACGCCCTAAAAGGCTCGGTACCAGTTGGCGTCGACTAGTTGTCGACCGATCACAACTGACACCTAATGGCACTTATGTTCACTAACTTTCTATTGTGTAGTATCTTGGAAAGACTCCGGGCTCGTAGCTCAGCGGTTAGAGCAGCGGACTCATAATCCGTTGGTCCCAGGTTCAAATCCTGGCGGGCCCACCAACATCCCAAAGGTACTTAGCTTCGTTTCTCGTTTTCTGTCTTGAGTGCAGGTCTCGGGAGTTTTCTCGGGGCAGCCGATGACTCGCACGGTGAACAATTCCGCTTTCGTGGCTCATCGTTGGTTTTTCGCTTGCCGTGCTCATCGCGGCCTTTGCGATTCGGAGTTGTGTGTCTATCCCCGCATCGTTGCCGGGAGTGTCGCTGTGAGCGGTCGGACGGTGAAGATGCCCCGTGCGTGGGCGGGCGTGGATTCGGAGGCTCTCCGAATCAGTTGCCCTCTCACCCTCACTCCTTTCAATTTCGTATCTAAAACCGGGGTTTTGCGCCCAAGTTTTTCGCATGTGCGAAGCTCTATTTTTGGTCTGTAGGGGGGAACTATGCCTTACAAGGACGCCGAACAGAAGCGGGAGTGGGAGCGGCTGCACCGTAAAGAAAGACGCGCTCGTCGTCGTGAACTTCGGCGAGAAGAAGCGGCCAGGGAAGAGCCCCGGCCCGAGGCTCCGAGTCTGTTTGGCGATGCAAGTAGTTCGCTGCTTCCTCTTGCCGCCGGGGGCACGCTGGCCACCTACAATCCCAAACTCGCTATCGGGGCCGGTGGTCTCACGTTGGCAGTTGCCATTTTCCATAAGAAGGATTGGAGTTGGTGGATTGTCGGAATGTTCCTGTTAGTGGTTGGCGTATTTATCCACTGGAATCTCAAAATGGAAGGGAAATGATTATTTGAGGATGCTAGTTCACATTAAGTAGGGAAAATATATAAAACAAGGGTCGAGCGTTTTGGCACGACCTAAATTGTATTTTTCTGACTCATCAACTAGGTTTTGATACGGCGTAAAAAGTCCCACAATCGAGGCAAAAATAGATGAATCGCTATAATAAATTAAAAATCCGAACCTTGGACGTGTTCTCATGTGCACCCGGAGCATGGTTTACTCCGGGCGAAGTCGCCAAACGGCTCGATTTTGTGCCTCGACGTGCCGTTTGGACGTACCTAAAGAGATTGTGGAGATTTGGTCTACTTGAAAGACGTTCCACGGGAGTCGGTACGTTGAAGTACAGGATTAGTAACGAAGGGGCGGCTCGGCTCCGCTGGCTGGATGCTCACAAAAGCTAGGATGCTTCGCCCACAGCGTATTTCTGTTCCATGCGCTGTTTGGTATCCAGCCAGCAGTACAACCGCACGCCCCTTTCCTCCCCAATCGAGTACTTCCAACTTCACAAAGAGGACGGTTCAGGACCTTAAAGCCGGGGCCCCAAACGCTCAAATAGTTACCCTGCCCGGAGCCAGCACCTACGTTTTCCTGTCGAATGAGACCGACACAGTTCGCGCGATGCGTTCTTTCATAGTTATGTTGAATTAAATTGAGTTGAGTATTTCCAATCGAAGGTTACAGCATTTGCGTAAGTCCTGAGTTACGGCATAACCGGCTACTTGGGGTACTGGGAGCCATATAGGCGATTACCGGACTTCCGAGGAGTTGACTTTAAAGCGCGGTCCCAGTGACGCACCCCTGGAAGCAAACGGACGATGAGGTCTACAGTGTAGTTCGGATGAATTGCGTTTATTTCGCTTGCACAGACTGCAAAACCTACACAGACGCGGGATACCGCTGGGCGTACTCGCTACTCGAGAAGCCGAGGATTGTTCTTCGGAGCGCTGTCGTTC
>DATFZN010000017.1:0-8296 GCA_035314425.1 Candidatus Acidiferrum sp.
TTCCACGCCGCCACGCAATTGAACCAGGAAAACCAGGATGATCGGGAACAACGCCGTGGCGGGGATTGAAGCCGCAAGCTGCACGAGCGGCTGGGCCAGGCGCGCGAAACGCGGGCTGAAACCGATGGCTACGCCGACGGGAATAGCCCAGAGGGCGCCGATGATCAGCGATAAATTGACGCGCAGGAAAGTGTATCCGGCGCTGCCTAGCAATGCCAAATAATCGTCGGTGTGGAGGTGAGAAAGTTCCTGGACGGTGCGATAGGCGCCGTAGAGAACGGCGATCGCTGCGATTGGCAGAAGAATCCAAAGAAGGAGCGAACCGCGGCGCTGGGTAATTTTGGAAGAAGAGAAGGAAGCAGCCGCTCGCTTTGCACTTTTGGCAAATTGAGCGGTAATCCACTCGACAAGCGGATGAAGAAGGCGGCGGTAGGCGCGAATCAGATAGGATTCTTTGCGAATGAAATTCAGAATCGAGTTCTGATTGCCGGAACCGCTTTCTACCTGCTCGAACTTGAATTTGTCGGCCCAGGCGATCACCGGGCGCCAGAGCAGCTGGTCCATCAGAACAATGACGGCAACCATGGTGACCAGTCCCCAGAGCATAGCACTGGTGTTGCCGCCGCTCGCTGCAGTCTGCAAAAAAGAACCGAGTCCGGGGAGGCGAAAGTCCTTATCGCCTAAAACGAACATTTCGCAGGCCATCAGAAAAAACCAGCCACCGGCCACCGACATCATAGAATTCCACACCAAGCCAATTGTGGAGAAGGGCAGATCGAGTTCCAGAAAACGCTGCCAACGACCGAAGCGATAAATGATGGCGGCTTCACGAAGATCGCGCGGAATCGTCTTCAGCGAGGAATAAAAACTGAACGCGATATTCCATACCTGACCGGTAAAGATGAGAACGATCGAACCAATTTCGACGCCGAGCTGGCGGTTCGGAAAAAGAGAAACCATCGCGAGCATGACCGGGGGCAAAAAACTCAGAACGGGGATGGACTGCAAAATATCGAGTAGCGGAATCAAAATGATTTCCGCGCGCCGCGATTTGGCAGCCGCGTAACCATAAACCAAAGCAAAAATCAGGCTGAGTAGGTAAGCCACCAAGATACGGACAAGTGAATAGAGCGCGTAAAGAGGAAGGCTGCGCGGATTCTGAGAAATCTCGGCTTCCACCTTTACAGGGCCAAGCCAGGAACGACCGATAGAGTAAACCCCAAAGATCACGGCGAATACAGAAACGAAAACCGCGATGTCGATGAGAAATCCCCAAGCCCAGCGCGTGCCGGCCGGGCGCCGAAGAATCGGAGGAACCGGCAATTGGTGCTCAGGAAGGGGCACGGGAGAGGGCACGGGAGAGTTATGCCTCGGTGAGCGTTAGCTTACCGCTCGCGGCGTCGTAATCAAAAACTTCGGCATAACGTCCCCACTGAATGGCAGTTTCCAGCTGGCGGCGAGCTTCGTCTTCGCTGAAATGCTCGTCGAGAAGATCCTGAAAGAATTCAGCCGGCAGAGTTCGATTGGCTTTGGCTTTGAGGGATTGCTCCATTTGGCGGAGGAGCGGAACATTGGCGAGCGCAGCCTGGCGAAAAATAGCTTTGCGCTCCTGAATGTCGCCGTGAGCAAAGGCCTGTCCGCCAGGAGTGATGATGGCGTCGCCCTCTTCGAGTTTCAACATACCGAGAAGAACGGCGGTATCGACGGTCGGAAGCAGGGCATCCACTTCGAGGCTGAGTTCGTCGGCGAGGGCATGAAGATCAGCATGGCCACCTTGATCGACGAGAATTTCGAGCAGGCCCGCCATGCCCCCGGGACGCGTGTGCGGCAACATCAGAATAGTACGGCGTTCGGCGCCGCTGGCCTGACCTTGCGAAGTGGTACCGGTGGGAAGTTCCGGGTGATCCTGCTGCGTAAGCGCGCGGTAGATCAAATCAACGAGTTCGATAAAACGCGGGTTTTTGCGATCGCGATAATGAGGAATATCGACGTTGAACTCCGCATGAATGTGCGCAGGATTGCGACCGAGCACGATGATGCGATCCGCGAGAACGACGGCTTCTTCAATGTTGTGGGTGACGATGAAGATGGCGCGTGTGGGAATTTTCTTCTCCAGCCAGAGGTCCAGCAACTCGCCGCGTAGGGTTTCCGCGGTGAGGACGTCCAGAGCGGAGAAAGGCTCATCCATAAACAGAACTTCTGGTTCGACGACCAGAGCGCGCGCAACGCCAACGCGTTGCTTCATGCCGCCGGAAAGCTCTTTGGGATAGGCAGATTCGAAGCCGTCAAGACCAACCGAGTCGATAATCCGTAGCGCACGCTTGTGACGCTCGAATTCCGGGATGCCACGAGCTTCCAGCGGCGCTTCCACATTTTCGATTACCGTGAGCCACGGAAAGAGCGCGAAGCTCTGAAATACGATCGAGACATTCGGATCCTCGCCGGCCACCGGTTTCCCGTGCCAATAAACCGTGCCCCCGGAGGTCGGCGACAGGCCGGTAAGCATCCGCAACATCGTCGACTTCCCACATCCAGAGGGGCCGAGCAATGCAATAATTTGACCGGGGTATACGGCAATATCGGTGGGGGAGATTACTTGAATGCGCGTGCCATCTGGCTGAGGATAGAATTTCTCTAGCTGGCGCGCTTCGATAATGGGTTCAACGGCTGCGGCAGTCGTGCTCATGATGCGGTGTATTATCGCTCAATTTTAGGTAGTAGTCATATCCGCGGATGAACGACTAAGTGGAGGTCTGGTTACAATTTCGTGACTACACAATGACAGAGACATTTCAGTCGAGAGTCTCCCGCGGGAAGCGCAACGGGCCCGATTGGATTTTTGCTGTGGGCACATCGTTGCTCGTGTCTTTACTGGTTGTGCTACCGTTTTTTTGGCTGGGAAGCGCTTCCGGGCATGATTTTGAATTCCACGTGGCTTCGTGGCTGGACGTTTCCTACCAGTGGTCGGAAGGAACTTTTTATCCGCGGTGGACAGCATGGACAAATCACAGATTCGGCGAGCCAAGATACATTTTTTATCCGCCGCTGTCTTGGCTGATGGGGGCGGCCCTCGCTCGAGTAGTTCCGCTGCCTTGGCTGCCGATGGCGTTCGTGCTGCTCGCACAAACGTTTGCGGGCATCAGCGCATTTATTCTGTTGCGGCACGTGGCGGGGCGGCGCGGAGCCCTGTTTGGCGCAGCGTGTTATGCGGCAAATCCGAATGCGTTGCTGATCAGCTATGTGCGCAGTGATTTTGCAGAACAATTGGCATGCGCCATTTTTCCACTTTTATTGTTGGGCACACTGAAGTTGACAAAGCTACTGGAGCCGGAAGTTGCGTCGGGCGGCGCTACCCTGCTCTCCTTCGCCATCCCTTTTGCCGCCGTATGGCTCGCCAATGCACCGGCCGGAGTGATTGCCACCTACGCCATGGCCTTAGTGATTGGCTGGGCTGGGGTAAGTCAGCGGTCGTTTGGCATAATCCTCTCGGGCGCGGCTGGAATCGCGCTTGGATTTGGACTTACCGGTTTTTACCTGATCCCGGCAGCATACGAGCAACGCTGGGTGAATATCGGCGAAGCGCTGTCCAGTGGATTGCTGCCGTGGGAAAATTTTTTATTCACCAGCATCAACGATGTGGAGCATACGTGGTTCAACTGGATCGCCTCGATTTGTGCTGTTGTGCTGATGTTGTTGGTATTTGGTTTGGCATTGCTTTCACGGACGTTTGCGAAAAAGGACGGGTTTGCGAACGGCCAAAGGAAACTGTACAACACGTTGTTGGTGCTGGCGACCGGCGCTTCTTTCCTGATGTTGCGCGTAAGCAAACCGCTGTGGGAACACCTACCGAAATTGCGCTTCGTGCAGTTCCCCTGGCGATGGATGTCGGTCCTAGCGGTGGTCTACGTCTGTTTTTTGGCGGTGCTAGCGCAAAAACGCCGCGGCTGGCTTGTGGCGATATTTGTTTTGATTCTGTCGGTGCCCCTAGCCAATTTCTTAATCGCTAACGGTTGGTGGGACCCGGACGAGATGCCCATGCAACAGGAGGCCATCGTTAGCGGTAACGGATATGAGGGGACCGATGAGTACGACCCCCTGGGGGATGACCACCTGGATCTCCCGACCAATGCCCCTCCGGTGAAGGTGCTGACCGAGGCCTCGGGTGGGGCGCCGGTCCAGGACGCGCAGGTCCAAATTCTGCAGTGGAAGACCGAACACCGGGAACTTGAGGTACGCACAAAAGACCGGGCCAGCCTAGCGGTGCGGTTGTTGAATTATCCGGCGTGGCGAATCGAGGTAAACGGAAAGCGCGTTTCGCCGGAGCGCATGGACGATATCAATCAGATGGTAATTCCAGTGGACCGAGGGTTTTCCTTGATTGAGATCAGGTTTGTGCGGACGGCGGATCGGATCGTCGGAGATCTCGTGAGCGGATTCAGTTTGGGAATTTCAGGGATGGTCTTGCTGCTGGGAAAAAGAAAAGGTCCCGGGAGAAGTGTCGCTTAAGGGCGACGGGTGAAGGGAAGAAGCGCAAAAAGGGCAAGTTGTCTCAACCGAAGAATTACCGGCGGTCGACGCTGGGGTGGCGGATATCCTGGCCCTGAACAAGGTAGATCACGTCCTCAGCAATGTTGGTGGCGTGATCGCCGATACGTTCGAGATTCTTGGCGACAAGAATCAGCTCGAATGCTGGGAAAACCACGCTGGAATCGCCCATCATGTAGCTCAGCAATTCACGGAAAATCTGATCACGGTATTGATCGACCTGGTCGTCGGTGGCCATGACCTTCTGAGCCAGCTCCACGTCACGGCGAACCACGGCATTCAGCGCGTTGCGCACCTGTTCTTCGACAAGTTCGGT
This sequence comes from Candidatus Acidiferrum sp., assembly GCA_035314425.1. Lineage (GTDB taxonomy): Bacteria > Acidobacteriota > Terriglobia > Acidiferrales > UBA7541 > Acidiferrum. The sequence goes on from DATFZN010000017.1 coordinate 4,862, forward strand.
CATGCGGGGAAGGTCGACATACGGTTTCACGCGCGGATGCCGAAGAATCCGCAGCGCACCTTGCGCGATGTTCACAGCCTGATCGCCGATGCGCTCAAGATCGTTATTGATGCGCGAAACCGCAAGAACGAAGCGCAAATCGGCGGCCATCAATTGGTGCAGCGCGAGCAACTGCACAACGCGATCATCAATTTCCAGTTGCAGTTCGTTGATGGCGTCTTCTTCATCGAGGACCCGCCTAGCGGTCTGCTCGTCGGAATCGAGGACGGCTTGGACAGATTGGTGAACGGCGCGCTCCGCCAGGCTGCCCATCCAGAGCAGGCGTTCTTTGAGGTCGTTCAGATCTTTTTCAAAATGTCGTTCCATAATGCCCTTCTTACTCGCCCTTTTCCACATCGAGCAGCATACATCAGGACCGAATCTAGCAAACTAAGTTCGTCATCCGAAGCGGCCGGTGATATAGGCCTCCGTGCGGGGATCGCTCGGGGTAGTAAATAAATGCGGCGTGGGACTGAACTCGATGATCTGCCCGGTCAGAAGAAACGCGGTAAAATCGCTGACCCGGGCGGCTTGTTGCATATTGTGGGTGACGATGGCGATGGTAGTGAGGTTTTTCAGTTCGACAAGAAGCTCTTCAATTTTTGCAGTGCTGATGGGATCGAGGGCAGAGCAAGGCTCGTCGAGCAGCAATACTTCCGGCTCGACGGCAAGAGCGCGTGCGATACACAGCCGCTGCTGCTGACCGCCAGAGAGTTCGTAGGCTGACTTGTGTAGCTGGTCCTTCACTTCCTCCCACAGCGCGGCGTGGCGCAGGCTCTTTTCCACAATTTCCGAGAGCGCGCCTTTCATCCCATTGATGCGAGGCCCGTAGGCAATATTGTCAAAGATGGATTTGGGAAATGGATTGGGGCGCTGGAAAACCATGCCAACGCGGCTGCGGACGGCGGTGACATCTTGGGCCAGGATATTCTGATTATCGAGGAGAATTTCGCCTTCCAGCCGCGAACTGTTCACGGTCTCGTGCATTCGGTTCAAGGTGCGCAACAACGTGGATTTTCCGCAGCCCGACGGGCCGATCAGTGCAGTCACACGCTTATCCGCGATGCCCATGTTGATATCGAAAAGGATCTGCTTGGCGCCGTAGAAAAAGTTGAGCTTGGAGATGGTCATGCGCATGGGCAACGGGGCGCTCGGTTCGCGGCTCGTGGGCGCTCCGGTTGTAGATGCAATGTTCACAGAAATCCCCGGTCTGCTGGAGGACATGGTCAAGACCTCGGCACGGCAATGCCCCGCGACAGAATCGTGCGGGCAAGGATATTGATGATCAGAATCAAGCCCAATAGTACCAGCCCTGCAGCCCAAGCTTGTCGATGCCAATCATCATACGGCGAAACCGCATAGGTGAAAATCATGACCGGAAGCGAAGCAGTTGGAGTTGTCCAACCATTGGTCCAAAAGCGATTGCCGAAAGCGGTAAAGAGCAAAGGAGCAGTCTCGCCTGCTACTCGAGCGAGCGCCAGAAGAATCGCGGTGAGGATACCACGATAGGCTGCAGGAACGATGACCGTGGAGATCGTTTTCGACTTGCTGGCACCGAGGGCCATGGCACCTTCACGCAAATTGCTCGGCACGGCTTTTAGAAATTCTTCTGTGCTGCGGAGAGTAATCGGGATCATCATCAGACCCAGTGCAAATGCGCCCGCTAGCGTCGAGAAATGCTTAAAGGGCAGCACTACCACGCTGTACGCGAAGATGCCGATGACAATTGACGGAACGCCGTTCAGCAAGTCCGCGGCATAACGCACGATCGCGGCGACAAATCCGCCGCTGAATTCCGCCAGGTAAATCCCGCCGAGAAAACCGATCGGCACGCCGAACGCTGAAGCCGCGAGCAGCAACTTGCCGCTGCCGACAATCGCGTTGGCCATTCCGCCGCCGGTCTCGCCGACCGGTTTGGGCAATTGCGTGAAAAAGGCCCAGTTGATCGAAGTGCCGCCGTTGAAAAGAAGGTAGCCAAGGATAAAAAAGAGGGCGCTCACGGAAACGAGGGCGCAAAGCCCGGTCATGGTCAGCATGAAGTTGCTGACAAATTTTCTCCACTGGAGGCGCGCGTCCGTCATGCGGTCACCTTGCTTCCCTTTTGTGTCGTGGCGAGAATCAACAGACGCGCCATGCCGTTTAACAGGAAGGTGAGCAAAAAGAGCACCAAGCCGAGGTAGACGAGCGACTGCAGATACAAATCGCCGGTCGCTTCGGTAAATTCATTGGCGATCACGGCGGCAATCGAATAACCAGGAGCGAACAGAGAAGCAGCAATTTTGGGGGAGTTGCCAATGACCATGGTGACGGCCATCGTTTCCCCCAAAGCCCGCGCCATTGCCAGGAAGATTGAGCCCATGATGCCGGTTTTGGCAAAGGGCACGACAACTTTCCAGGTTGATTCCCAGCGCGTCGAACCGAGCGCAAGTGCGGCTTCGCGTTGATCGCGCGGTACGGACAGCAATACTTCGCGAGAAACCGAGATGATATAGGGAATAACCATGATGGCCATGACGATTCCCGCGGTGAAGAAACCAACCCCGTAGGAAGGCCCTCGGAAGATCGGCAGAAAACCGAGAGTTTTAATGAGCGTGGGGGCAATGACCGTGCGCATCAGCGGAACGATAATGAATACCCCCAACAGGCCGTAGATTACGCTGGGAACGGCGGCCAGCAAGTCGATAAAAAATTGTAAGGTGTCAGAAATACGTGGCGGCGCCAGTTCGGCCAGGAAGATGGCTGCGCCGATCCCGAGGGGTACAGCGATCAGCAACGCCACCGCCGAGGTCACCACGGTTCCATAGATGAACGGCAATGCCCCGAATTGATCCAGGATGGGATCCCACACGGAAGTAACAAAAAAGTGAAAACCGAATTTATGTCGGGGCAGAGCGGAGTTCACCCACAGTTCGTAAACCAGCAGAATGGTGATCAGCACGACACTGGCGGCGAACAAAAATGTAACCAAGCGTGCAATCTCGTCACCTTCGCGAAGGCGTGCCAAAAAAGAGCGCGAGCCCGTCACCGGGCTCGCCGTTCCTAACGTTGTCGATGGTGTGGCCACAAGCCTCTTGCGGTCCTATTGAACCGTGTTTATCGCCTTCTTTTCTTTTTCGATCACTTCCTTGGGGAGCTTTGCGTAAGACAGCGGTTCGGCGTAGTCCTGTCCCTTCTCGAGCATCCACTTGAGGAAACCTTTGATGGCGTCGCGTTTCGCGTTGTCCTGAATTTTTTCCGGAATCAGGAGCCAGGTGAAACTCGAAATGGGGTAGGCCGTCTTCCCGGGAGCGTTGGTAATGGAGACCCGGAAATCGTCCGGCATCTCTTTGGCTGCGCCCGAGGCCGCGGCCGTCACGCTAGCGAGATCCGCCTTGATGAATACGCCACTAGAATTCT
>DATFZN010000018.1:0-20733 GCA_035314425.1 Candidatus Acidiferrum sp.
GGACGGGTATTGCCGCCAAACGTTTGTGCCCGTTTCAAATACATAGGCTTTCGGTAACTTTGCGTCGCCCGCTCCCTTTAGATATTGCTCGAAAAAGGGAAACAGGATGTACTTGCGGTAGTACTCGGCAGTGTTTGCGGCAAAACTGACGCGACCGAGGTGATTTCCCTCCATCCGCGCCCATCCACCATGTACCCAGGGCCCAACCACCAAGGCATTAAAGATCCCCGGGTCGTCCTGATCAATCGCATGAAACAGGGTGAACGGACCCTGCAAATCCTCGGCATCGAACCATCCTCCCACGGTGAGCACCGCGCAGCGTACGTTTTTCACGTGCGCGGCAAGGTTCCGCTGCTTCCAGTATTCGTCATAAGTGTCATGATGGACCTGATCGAGCCACAAAGCTTCCTGTCCACCCAGTAGTTTGCCCAGATTCTCGAGGGTGCCTGCATTGAGAAAGAAATCGTAGCCATTCGGGGTACCGTAGTCGAACGGAACGCGTACCTTCGGGGGTAGTTCCGGGTTCGCTTGCGGTCGAAATGAGCTATAAAAGCCGTAGTTTGCCGCCAGCATGAACGCTCCGCCATGGTATGTGTCATCTCCCTTGAACAAATCCATCATCGGCGCTTGTGGGGAAGCCGCCTTGAGGGCCGGGTGGGTATCGATCATGCTCGCCGAAGTATAAAATCCCGGATAGGAAATGCCCCAGATTCCCGCCTTGCCGTTGTTGTTGGGGATGTTCCTGAGTAACCATTCGACAGTGTCGTAGAGATCGCTACTGTCATCCACATCGTTCTTCGATTTCTTGTTGTCAATGTGGGGACGCATTTCAACAAAGGTACCTTCTGACATGTACCGTCCGCGAACATCCTGGTTGACGAAGATGTAGCCGGCCTTGTCGAATTCCGGAGACGGTCCCAACTGCGCGCGATACTGATCCACCCCGTATGGCGCGACGCTGTACGGGGTACGGTTGATCAGAAACGGATACGGGTGCGCAGCGTCTTTGGGCAAGTAGATGGCAGTGAATAAACGCACACCATCACGCATGGGAATCCGGTATTCGTATTTGGTGTAGTGCTCTTTAACGTCGAATTCCAGACCTTCAGGTTTGGATTGTGCCAGGATGGTCCGAGCGCCTAGAATGAGGCCCACAAACAGAATCGCAATTCTGCGGCTCCACATCTGTTTCCTCCACCCACAGTCCCTGGCCGCGACACGTAAGCAAACGCAGGGGTGTCCGACATCGCCCGCACATAGTAGGTTGAGTAACCAAACCAGTCAACGGAACAAAGGGCTTACCTTGCTCCTCAGAGACAAATGAACAACATTGCCCCAGTCGGTATCGAAGCGGGACCGGGACAGGGTTCCGTTCGGGTTCTTAGAGTGGCTTACGGACTGGAAGGAGGACTGGCCTTCAGAAAGATAAAGGCGGCGCCGGTCGACTGGGGGAGGAGGCCGCGCCGCCTTTATTTGTGGGATGCGGATTTCCGCGGGGGGGAGATTCCGCTCCCGAAGCTTCAGCCGCGAACGGTCAAAACGGGTGATGTCGCCTTGGTTACGATCTTGTAGGCAATGGTCAAGGGCACATGGCCAGCCAAGCTTCTGCGAGGCTTTGCTCCCATTACGATCAAGTCAGCGCCCAGTTCCTTTGCTGCGTGCAGGATTTCTTCCACGGCAGCGCCAAAGGTTACCCGGAACTCCGGTTTGCACCAGTTTTCGCTGCCCGCGGGCATCAGTTGCTTCATACGCGCGATATTAATTTCGCGCTGCCGGGCCACACTCTCTTCGGTATAGGCCGCAGAACTCTCAATGACATGGAGGAGGCTTAAGCGGGCTCCGTGCTCCTGTGCCAAGGAAAAGGCATGGGCAGCGGCCTTCTCGGCCCCTGGTCCAAAATCAGTAGCGAACAAAATGTTCTTCAGTTCGACCTCTTTCGAACCGTCACCCTTCACCGCAGGACCCACGGTAAGGACGGCGCAATTGGCTTGGCGGAAGATTTCCTCAGCCACAGAGCCAATCAGGAGCTTCTGTACTTTGCCGCGTCCATGCGTGCCGACGACGACCAAGTCGATTTCATGATCGGTGATGAGCTTTTCCAAACTGGGCCATACGTTGCCCTCTTCCAGTAAGACTTCATGGGGTACCCCGCGCAGCTTTCCGGAGATAAGAATGTCCGTGATGCCTTCTTCCGCTGCTTGCCGAACTTTCTCGTAGGTAGCCTGAGCAAGTTGCGGCTCTGCGAACTGGAACGGATCGGGCGTTATGATATGTGCAAGGTAAATGCGTGCATCATAGCGTTTGGCTAGAGAGACAGCATAATCGAGCGCATGATCGGAAATTTCCGAAAAATCTGTGGTGACCAGAATTTTAGTGAGCAATACACGATTGGTTTCTTCTGCAGTTACCTTTTTTTGGGGCTCGAGTACTTGCGGCATGATGCCCTCCTGAGACCGTTGCCTGATTCCTACGCGCACTGTGCTTCCCCCTATCCAGTTCTGACCAGGAAGGTGCACGTTCCGTACCATAGAGCACCTTCTCCGTGCGCTGAAAATGAACAGCTTGTGGCGGTCTTGGGGTCACAATTGGACTGGTTGAGTAAGGTAACGCAGTGGAGTGCGCCGAATTCAGCAAACTGTTTGTGGACGAGTAACTTCACGAACCCGAATTATAGAGAGAGAAAAGTGGAGGGGCAAAACTGAAGGCAGCGGCCAGCTACTCTTGCCCGAATCGCGGGCCTTTGCGGTCGACACGGCGACACTTCCGTGATGTGGGCCGGCCGCTGCCAAACTCTTTTTGTGGGCGTCCCTTTTTACGATGTATCCTTTCGAGCCTTCACCGCGAGCCCGACCATCGAAAAAGGAACGCCCACTGACCAGTAATTCGACAATCGCTCCATTGCCTAACTACTAGACAGCAGAGCTATGTGCATCTGTTGTGCCGTTTCGAGGCCAAGCTGTGGAAATTCGCAACTAACGAATGGAAAAAGACTTACGGCAGACGGTGGCAAGGACGTTCGGGGCCGCGCAGGGGTTTTGCGGGATTTCACACTGGTTGCGCGTTTTCTCGCGCACCCTATCTCGGAGCTAGGTACTAGCCGGAGAGGTGGGCTCTTCTTCCTCAGAATGGGATAGCCCGAATTTTTTCATTTTGTATCGCAACGCGTCGCGGCTAATACTTAGCAGTTTCGCTGCTTTGATTTGGTTTCCGTGAGATTGCTGAAGGGCCAGTTCAACCAGAGCGTGTTCCACATCCTCAAGGGAAGTGCCTCCCTCAGGAATAAACAGCGGAGGAAGTCTGCGCCGGCCAGGCACGGCCGCGGCTTCTGGAGCCACACTACTGTGATTGTCTTCCACGATGGCGTTGCTTCTGCCGCTGGCTACGGAAAACGGAAGATCGTCCGGACGCAGCAAGTTACCATCTTCTAAAATCATGGCACGTTCCAGCGCGTTCTTCAGCTCGCGCACATTTCCCGGCCAATCATAGTTCAGCAGGAGCCGGCGGGTCTCTTCGCTGATTCCTTGCACTGACTTCCGGAATTTCCGGTTGTAATGGCCGAGGAAGAATTCCACCAGCGGCTGGATGTCTTCTTTACGCTCACGCAGCGGAGGTAAGAATATGGAAATAATGGCTAACCGGTAGTAAAGATCCTGGCGGAAGCGACCTTCACGAACCTCTCGCTCGAGGTCGCGGTTGGACGCGGCAATTACCCGGACTTCAACTTGTATGTCGCGCACCCCACCGATGCGACGGATCACCTGATCCTCTAGCACGCGCAGAAGTTTTGCTTGCAAGAGAGGAGACAGTTCGCCAATCTCATCAAGGAACAGCGTGCCGCCGTCTGCCGCCTCAAACAATCCTTTCTTCATGGCTTTGGCGTCGGTGAATGCCCCTTTTTCGTGGCCGAAGAGCTCGGCCTCCATCAACGTCTCAGGAATGGCGGAACAATTGATCGCGATGAAAGGACGTTCCGAGCGGGAGCTTCGATAATGGATCGCTTTGGCAACCAGGTCTTTACCGGTGCCGCTTTCGCCCTGAATCAAGATAGTTGTGGCGGCGCTGGAGGCAACTTTGTAGACGAACTTCATCAATTCCGTGATTTTGCGCGAGACCCCAATGACATCGTGATAGCCCGCTCGCCGCCGAACTTCATCTCGCAGCGACTCCACTTCGGTACGGAGAGATCCAGCTTCCAGCGCGTTTTGCAGCGTAACGTTCAACTCATCGAAGTTGATGGGCTTGCTGACGAAATCGTAAGCGCCCAGCCGCAGAGCCGCTTTTACATCGTCCAATTGCGGATCGGCCGTCATCATAATGATGCTGCGCGATTCGCCAGCTTGTTTCAGTTTTTCAAGTACTTGCAGACCGCTCATATCAGGCAGGTGAACGTCCAACAATATGGCATCAACGGACTCGGTCTGCAGCGAAAGAAGTCCTGCCTGCCCGGTTTCGGCTTCAATGCATTGATAGCCAAACTCGGTACACTTCTGGTTGAGCGCCCAACGCACCAGTTTCTCGTCATCGACAATTAAAATTTTCTTCTGTTCCATTTCCTAACCTTAACACTTTACAGTGGGCTTACGCTTGTCCTTCCTTGACCCGACAAACAGGTAGCAAGACCCTGAATTGCGTGCCCTTCTCTGCCGCGCTAGTGACCTCAATTCTCCCACCGTGGGCCTGCACAATGCCATTGGCAAGGGAGAGTCCCAAGCCCGTGCCTTCGCTGCGTGTTGTGAAAAATGGCTTAAAGATTTTAGTCAAGGCATCTCCGGAGATGCCCCGGCCGGTGTCACTGACTTCGAGAACGACAAAATTATTTTCGAGCGAAGGGCGAACTTCTACTTTGCCTTCGCCAGGAATCGCTTGGATGCCGTTTAGGAGCAGGTTCAATATCACCTGCTGGATCAAGGTGGGATCGTGCTCTATCTTCGGCAGCGAGGGAACCGGGTCATAGATAACTTGAATCGGTTTGGTCAACACTTGCTGGCGCGCCAACTGCACCGCTTGCTCTACGGTCGTGTTTATATCTGCAGGATGAAAATTAGGCGGCCGTGGGCGCGAGTAGGACAGTAGATCGTTCAGAATATTCTGAATGTGCAGCACCTCATTCTGTACATCGGCCATTACCGCGCGGCTCGGACTATTTGGCGGCAATTCCTTCCCCATAACATCAACCACGCCCGCAATCCCAGCCAACGGATTGCGAATTTCGTGCGCCAATCCTGCAGCCAGTTCTCCCAAACTGGCCAGGTGCTCTGCCCGCAACATCTCGCGGCGATGGAGTTCCTCGATTTCCGCTTGGTTCTGGTCCAGGGTCTGGACCATTTCATTGAACTGCCGGCCTAATGCCCCAATATCATCTTCACGTTTGGCAAACTCCACGCGGGCAGTTAGATCGCCAGTCCGTACCCGGGAGATTGTATTCATCAATTCCTGTAATGGTTGTTCGACTAACACCAGCAGCACGGAAAGAAGTACGAAACCCAATAAAATAGCGAACGCAACCACGGAAACTAAAATCCACTGGGCATTCTGAATTTCCAGAGAACGCAAAATCGCCGCCATCCCGACCAGGCAAAGGATCATGATCACGAATATCGGGATGAAAACTTTCCACTGCCAGCGGATTCCAGTGGCCCAACGGACAATCGGCGGGAAGCGCATGGCTGTATCTCATCAGAGACTGGGCCTGGAGGCAAGTCGCGTCGATGCTCATGTGCAACAGGAAGGGACGATGTACACTGCCTGCTACGGCCAGCCAAGGAGAAACTCATGCCTCTAGTCAGAATTTCCTTGCGTGAAGGAACATCTCCGGAATACAGAAAGGCGATCGGCGAGGGTGTTCATCGAGCCATGATCGAATCATTGGCCATCCCACCGGAGGACTGTTTTCAAGTCATCACGCAGCACCCGCCGGATGGCTTGATTTATGATCCGCAATATCTCGACGTGAAACGTACCGAGGGGGTCGTGTTCGTGCAAATCACCTTGAGCTTTGGCCGCAAGCCGCAGCAGAAAAGACTTCTGTATAAACGAATGGCGGAAATTCTCGGACAAAATCCCGGTGTGTTACCGGGAGACCTCCTAATCAATCTCGTCGAAGTGAATTGGGAGAATTGGTCCTTCGGCAATGGCGACGCTCAGTATATGGATACCTGAAAATTCCATATGCCAACAATTTCGATCAACGGACATCTGCGCTACATTCAAAGAATGCGCTTGCTGGCAGTCCTACTCTTTGCTCCGCCGAGTCTCCTTTTACTGGCACCATTCGGTCCAATGAGCCATGGCGATTCTGTGCGGCGTCCGGCGCAAGGAATACCTTCCTTTCTCGGTTTTGATTTGAATCAGTATCCTGGCGACGAGGCTTTGCCGCTGTTGCGCAAAACATTTTCGTTCAGCAGTTATTGGCTTGGGCCACCACCCGGGGAGAAGGGAACTACATGGAGAGGAAAGCGCGCTCGGTTGAAAGAACTCGGTTTCGGATTTGTGGTTTTATTTAGTGGAAGAGAGAGTCGAAACCTGAAAAATGACACGGACGCCCGGCAAAAAGGCGCTCTGGATGCTGAACTCGCGACGAAAGCCGCTGATGAAGAGGGTTTCCCGAAGGGCACGATTATCTTTCTCGATATCGAAGAGGGCGGAAGGTTGCCGGCGAGTTCTCACGCATATATTCGAAGCTGGACCGAAATTTTGCAACGTGACGGGTATCGTGTGGGGGTTTATTGCTCTGGTATGCCCGTAGATGAGGGTGGAGGCGTCAGCCTCACTACGGCGCGCGATGTCCAGGAGCACGCGGGGGCAAATAAGATTGTGTTTTGGGTTTATAACGACACATGCCCGCCATCCCCGGGTTGCACATTTCCATCCACCGGGTTGTTGCCAGAACAAAGTGGATTTCCTCTGACAGAGATCTGGCAGTACGCCCAATCGCCGCGTCGCAGGGAATTTACCGCGCGCTGTCCGGCCAACTACTCAGCCGATGGAAACTGCTACGCGCCAGGAGACAGAACACACCAATGGTTCCTTGACGCCGACGTTGCTTCTTCTGCGGATCCCTCTTTCCCGAAATAAGAAAGGCCGCCCGAGAACCACCCCTGTGCGGGAGTCCTGGACGACAACTTAAAGTTGGCCCATTCCGCCGTCGACATTCAGTTCCACGCCCGTAATGTAGGACGCATCAGAGGAAGCCAGGAAAGCTACCGCGCCTGCCACTTCTTCCGGCTTTCCAAATCGCTTCATCGGCACGGTTTCTAATATGTGCTTTGCAAATCCGGCAATCTCTTCCGCGGAGAGCCCCGTTTTCCCGAATATGGGAGTTTCAATCGGCCCAGGCGCGACGGCATTCACTCGTATGCCCCGGCCAATTAATTCGCTTGCGGCCGTTCGTGCAAACGACCGCAGTGCAGCCTTGGTTGAGGAGTAAACGCTGGCGTTGGCCTGCCCCTTTGTCGAAACGATGCTGGTGTTCAAGATGACCGAGGCGCCGTCGTTCAGATGCGGAATTGCTTTTTGCAGCGTGAGATAGGCACCCTTCACGTTGGTGTTGAATTGTTCATCAAAAAAAGCTTCCGAGGAGTCCGCAATCGGAGCAAATTTGGCAATCCCTGCGTTGACAAAGAGTACGTCGATTTTTCCTAGTTTTTGCCTAACTTCTTTTAGGAGTTGCTCGGTGTCAGCGACTTTTGACGTGTCCGCCTGAATTGCCAAAGCATTCTGTCCGATGATTTTGGCAGCTTGGTCCAGAGTTTTTCGATTTCTGCCGGAAATTGCTACACGCGCTCCCTCTTCGGCAAGACGCTGGGCCGAGGCCAAACCAATCCCGCTATTCCCACCTGTGATTACCGCGACCTTTCCTTCCAGCCGTTTCATGTCTATTCCTCCCGCGCCATTTTGTGGACCCGACGATTAGATGAATGTCTAAATGAAAGGTTACAGAGCATTTGCCTATACAATAGAGAAGCATGGACAAAGGGAAGATAGAGAAAATCTCAAAGGCTCTAGGCGATGAAACCCGGCTGCTGATCTTTGAAGCGATCAGCAGTTCAGAAGAAATGAATTGCGGGCAGCTGGTATCTTTACAAGGAGTTACGCCGGCAACCGTTTCGCACCATCTAAAGATACTCGCCGAAGCGGGTCTGATCGAAACCCGGCGTGAGGGTCAGTTTGTCTACAACAAGGCGAACCCGAAAGCCGTCGAAGAGTACACCCACGCGCTTACCGCGCTGGTTGAGCGAAAAAGAAAGTAGGCCTGCTAGATTTACGGGGAATCGGGCAACTTCGAGGGTAGTGATGACGGATGGGCGTGAGACGGCTTACGTTCAGACGACGAGCAGAACAACAAGCGCTACTGCGATCACCAGCGCAATGACCATCCCAAAGGCAATCGTGTGCCGGCGATGTTGGTAAGCGCGCCGCGATTCGATAGGTTTATTCAGTGCATGTTCCATAAGGGCCCCCACTGTTGATAGCACGGCCCGAGAGAAGCCCACAACCCGCATTGTTCGCCGTGCCGCCAATTGGTGACTAATCATTCGCGCACCGCGTAATGGAAATCTAGACGTTACCAATTTCGCCGAACCGAAACCAGTCCCGAACCTAGTTCCCCCGCAGCGACACGCGAGACATATCTGGTTTCAGACCTGTTCGCCCGAGGCCCTTCCCTCCTGCTCCTCCGCACTAAGGCCTCGGAACATCGAAGCAATAGTGGCCGCGAGGGGGGCAACCCCTGGGCGAGTCCTGGAACTACCAAAACGCTATTTTTGCTTATCGCTTTTTCTTCGTGCTCAAAAGGTAACCTTTATATTTTTGCAACCTCCGCATTTTGCTATCGATTATCCATCTAACTCTATATCAGTAAACCGTTTACCAATGCGTAGCATCTAACCAAAAGCTTACAGAACATTGACCTTTTTCACGCATAGCACCCATCAAAATAATTCGTGGGGCGTCTACCCCCTGGGAGCGTTATGGTGGATGCGTGGGGAATTTTGAGCGCTTTTCGGGCTCGCGCCCTTATGACGGGCAGAAAGAGGAGTATATCCCTATGGTACAGCAGTATCTTCTGGCCAGCGATTTCGACCAGACCCTCAGTTTTAACGACTCGGGCGTCGTGCTGAGCGAGCTCATCGGCCTTCACGATTTTCACGGCAAAGTGAAGGGCCTCTCTGACATCCATCTGGTCCAACAGGGTGCAGAGCTATCCTACTTGATCCTTCATGACCCGGATTTTCGCCGCGTACGCCGGGATCATCTTTTGGAAACGGGGAAACGTATTCGTCTGAAGCATGATGTTTCTCTCTTTGCGCGTTCCCTCGAAAATCTCTCGGATGGTTACAAATTTTCCTTCAACGTGATTTCCGCGGCCCCCCAGGAAATCATTCAATCCGCTCTGCAGGGAATCGTTCCTCCGGAAAATATTCACGGCACGCGTTTCTTCTGGAACGAATCAAGCGGCGAAGTGAATTCCATCGTTCACGCCTCGGCAGGATGGGGAAAGATTTTCGTCCTAGAAGAGATACGTGCAGCGCTTGGTATCAGCCACGACCACATCATTTACATGGGCGACGGCAGTTCCGACTTGCCGGTGATGATGCACATCAACCAGCACGATGGTTTGACCATCGCTGTCTCCGAAGCGCAATTCATTACCAAAGTTGCTCGTCGGACCGTACTGAGCGACAACGCCATGAGCGTTTTGATTCCGGTGCTCGAAGAAGTCTTGCGATGGGACTCTGCCAAGATCCGTCGTTTCTTCACGGCTCGCGGCCTAACTGTGCGCGAGTGGGACAAAACGCGCACGGACATGCTAACCATTGGAGACGCTGCCGTATCATTGGCAGTCTCGAGCCAACCTCAATAGTTCGATGAGCGGAAGTGAAATTTCAGGATGTGCGTGGTTTGTTTGGATCCGCATTCTGTCCACAGAGCAAGGTGGTGATTAAGCCAATATTCGAACTACGGGTAAGGTCCACGCGGAGTCTCGACTTGAGAGCCGGAGCACCTGCCTGCAATTTTCGTTTCCTATCTCTTCTGCACTCATGGAGGCGTTATGGCTGCCAAGAAAGTATTGATGTTGGTTGGTGACTTCGTCGAAGACTACGAAGTTATGGTGCCTTTCCAGGCCCTCTTAATGGTCGGCCACTCCGTCGACGCGGTTTGTCCGGGCAAAAAAGCAGGTGAGTCGGTGCGTACTGCCATTCACGATTTTGAAGGAGACCAAACCTATTCCGAAAAGCGCGGGCATAATTTTACATTGAATGCCGCCTTCGATGAAGTCAAAGCAGAAGCTTACGATGCTCTCCTCCTCCCCGGTGGCCGCGCACCGGAATATTTGAGACTGAATGCACGGGTGCTCGAAATCGTTCAGAATTTCGCTTCTGCGAAGAAACCGATTGCAGCGATTTGTCACGGAGCACAAATTCTAGCAACCGCAGGAGTGTTAAGAGGGAAGCGTTGCAGTTGCTATCCGGCCGTTGGTCCGGAAGTTAGGCAATCCGGTGGAACCTTTGCCGATGTGGCCATGACCGAAGCGGTTGTCGATGGCAACCTCGTCACCGCACCCGCCTGGCCTGCCCATCCCACATGGCTCTTGAACTTTCTGGTTTTGCTTGGAACGCGCATCGAACTCTAAGCACGCAATAGGTTTGACTGCCTGCGCGCTGCAGGTCCGCGATAGTCGGGCAATTATTTCCTTTTTCCACTTTCTAAATTGCGGCCCGGGATAGATAATCTCTTGTTTGTTACTCTACATGGAAAGAGACTTGCGGAAACATGGCTAACTTCAACGTAAAAAGAGGCGTCATCGGAATCCTAACCGGGGGTGGCGATGTACCGGGTTTGAACCCAGCCATTCGTGCCGTGACCTTGCGAGCGCTGCGCGAAGGATTCGAAGTCATCGGATTTCGCCGCGGCTGGGGCGGCCTGGTCGACATCGTTCGCGACGAAAAGTATGACAACTCCAATAATTTCCAGCGGCTCACAGAAGATGTGGTGAATCGCGCCGGGCGCACCGGCGGAACGTTCCTCCATTCTTCCCGCACCAATCCGAGCAAGGTAAGTAAGAATAACGTTCCCGAGCATTTGAAAAGCGCGTTTGCAGCCGACAAAAATGATCTAACGGCTGAGGTCATAAAAAATCTTTCCTGGCTGGGCATCGAATACATGATTCCCATCGGTGGAGACGACACCCTGAGCTATGGGGTGCGCTTATTTCATGAAGGTGTGCGGGTGGTCGCTATTCCGAAGACCATGGATAACGACGTTCCAGGAACGGACTACTGTATCGGCTTCAGCACCTGTGTTACCCGCACAATCCAGATGGTGAATTCCTTGCGTACTTCCGCTGGATCTCATGAACGGTTCATGGTTCTGGAAGTTTTCGGGCGTTATGCTGGCTTCACGGCCATGTTGCCTACCATGGCTGGTGCCGCAGATCGCTGCGTGATTCCTGAGCATAAATTCGACATCTCGAGGCTAGCGGAACTCCTGGTCCACGATCGCAATCGCAATCCTAGTCGCTACTCGATTGTCCTGGTTTCCGAGGGCGCCATGTTTGACGGCGGCGACATGGTCTTCCAAAAGGAAGATGCCGACGCCTTTGGGCACAAGAAACTGGGTGGCATCGGGGAGTTGGTTGCCGATGAGCTGGCCGAACTTTCACCGAAGTTCAACAATGGAAAAAAAATTGACTGTATCACCCAGAAGCTTGGCTATCTTGTCCGCTGCGGCGACCCTGACGCCATTGATTCCATCGCGCCCATGGCTTACGGGAATCTCGCCCTGGATTTGATTCTGAATCGCACTCACGGGCGCCTGGTAGTTCTGAAGAATGGTCGCTACGATAACGTGCCCATCGAAACAGTCACTTCCACGAAAAAAGTGATCAACATTAAGGAGCATTACAATACAGAGCGACTTCGCCCCGTGTACCAGAGTTTTGAAATGAAGCCGCTATTCTTGATGAATGAATAGAAACTAAGCTGGCCGTTTTGTAATCCGTCCGATGGTGCATCTTGCATCAAGGGCAGCCCCGAACTATAGTTTTTGCACGCCAAAAACTGATTCACGAGGCGCCATCGACATGTCTTTAACGAATCCTCAGATTCCAAGAGACCCGGCCCCAACCGAGCAGCACCGCGCGTTACTCGTCGACTCCAGTCCGGAATTGAATCAGCTACTCACCAACTTATTCGACCATGCGGACTGGTCCATTCACTTTGCTGCCGATAACAAACACGCCTTGGCCATGGCCAAGGAACACCCCTTCGATCTGATCATTACCGGCGAGAGAACAACGGGAAAAGAAGACATCGAGCTGTTGCGACGTATCCGTATGGTTCGCCCGCACACCCGGCTAATTATTCTTACCGACGAGTTCATACCGGGGGATGTTCTTTCCTCTATTCGGGAGAGTGCGTTCAGCTATTTCGCGCGGCCGTTCTCCACCGAAAAACTGGCGGAGATGATCCGAATTGCTATGGCGGAACCGCTCTGGGATGACGGAATCGAGATCATTTCTGCGGTGCCAGAGTGGGTCCGTCTGTCGGTCCGATGCGATGTGCTAACCGCGAACCGGCTCATTCAGTTCTTTCGTGAAGCTTCCGATTTGCCCGATGTAGAGAAAGAGGAAGTTGCTACCGCATTTCGGGAAATGCTCCTCAATGCCATGGAGCACGGCGGGCATTTCGATCCATCGCAATACGTGGAAATCTGCTACGTGCGCACTCGCCGAATGATCTTGTGCAAAGTAAAAGATCCCGGCGAAGGATTTTCCATGGACGAGATCAAGCACGCTGCGGTTGGAAATCCTCCTGACGAGCCGTTTCGGCACATGACCGAGCGCGAGAGTCGGGGAATTCGCCCCGGTGGCTTCGGAATTTTGATGGCCAAGAAACTTGTCGACGAACTTCTCTACAACGAAAAGGGAAATGAAGTCCTTCTGGTGAAGTATTTAGATAAAAGAGAAGATCCGGAAAACCCTGGAGCCTGAACCGAGGTTGCTAAGCGCAACTCATTTCTCGTTCGGAGCACTCGCAAAGGCTAAAGCTCAACTAGCCAAAAACAGTCGCGCCCGTCGAACCTGGCTTTCGATCATTGGTTTAAAAGAAAAGACACGGTCACAGTCAATTGCACCGAGACCGGCTGGTCGTTTAGGTAGGTCGGTTCATACCTCCATTGCCTGAGAGCATCGATAGCGGATTGTATCAGCAACGGTGGGCCAGAACGGACCTTCGCTTCAACCACGTTTCCCTGCTCGTCCACCACCGCATCAATGATGACGACACCCTGCATGTGCGTTTGTCTGGCCAATATCGGATAGGTCGGGTCCACTCGGTAAACTAATTTCGGCTCTCTGATCCTACCTCCCACACGCACTGGTGCCTTCGGCCGATTGTCTTTCGGTGCCAGCGGAGCAACAAGTGTGCTTGTGTTGATTCCACCGACTACACCTCCGATGACCCCGCCCATCGAGCCACCTGCGACACCTCCCGGCACTCCGCCCGGCACTCCGCCAGAATCCATATCCGGCGGCAAGGGCGCTTCCTTGATATCAGCAACATTTTTGGGAATCACCCTTGGTGCGATCAGTTTGCCAGAACTTTCAAATACCCTATGAGGTGGAGCTTTCACTATCGTGACTGCCGGAGCGGGTGGCGGCGGGGGTGGCGGCGGGGGAGCGACCAGGAATGTGTTTTGAAACTCTCTGAGGTTGAGCGTGTCTGTGAAGTACAAACCAGCAAGAATCGGAATAGACAGGAGCACAGCATGGGCCACAAACGCAACCAAGAGATCGACAGTGCGTGAACTGCTCTTGAACTGATTGTTCTCAATCAGTGAAGTCTTCAGGAAATCGCCCCCGATGGGCACTGCGGCATGGGAATCGACACAGACTCTAGCGCTCGTCTTGGTTATTCGTGGTTCAAGAACCAGAGTCGCGATCGGACTCGCCGTTTTAACCTCCGGCTCTGGTGATGCTACTGACTCGGCGGACGGAACCATGACCGCACCTCCAGTGGTGCAATAGCGCAAGACCCGTGCCAAATGCTACTTTGTAAATCATTTAAAATGTTTAACTTACTGATCTCTAACCGGTCCCTATTGAGCCACCTCACTCAGCCCATGCGCAGTTTGGGTCAACTTACTCACCGCTGGATGAATCCTTTTGCCGCTTGCGACCCTAGAGCCTCGCCGTTCTGGGCGGGGATGAAGGTCGGTCTCTCGCCAAAAGTTAAGCCTCTTCGTTTCGCTCCGCTGCTGAAAGGCGGCTCTGGGAGGAACCCACCGAAGCAGACCGGACTAAAATCCGGCGCCGTAGGAATCCTCGCACCTATAGGTCGAGGAGGATGTCAAGGCTAGAAATTTCTCCTTCCTCCCCCCGGGAAACCTCGCTCCGGGTCTTGTTCGAGCGATCAGCTTGTTCAAAACCTTCAACCTAGTGAGGTAGGATTCATGTGAGGTGCATCGATGCAAGTTCGCAAGCTTGGAAAAAATGGCCCGCAAATTTCTGCCTTGGGACTAGGCTGCATGGGAATGTCGGAATTTTATGGTGCGCGTGACGACGCCGAGTCGATGGCCACGATCGATCGTGCATTGGAACTCGGGATCAATTTCTTGGATACCGCGGACGTCTATGGATATGGCGATAACGAAGTTCTCGTTGGCAAAGCGATTCAAGATCGCCGTGACAAAGTTTTCCTGGCCACCAAGTTCGCGATTGTGCGCGACCGCGCGAATCCTGCAGCGCGCGGAGTATGCGGTAAGCCTGAATATGTGCGCGCAAGCTGCAATGCGAGCTTGAAGCGATTGGGTGTGGACACAATCGATTTGTACTATCAACACCGCGTCGATCCAGCAACGCCGATTGAAGAAACCGTCGGGGCTATGGCCGAGTTAGTTCGTTCCGGCAAAGTAAGATACCTCGGGCTTTCAGAGGCTTCGGCGGCAACCCTTCGCCGCGCTCACGCCGTGCATCCCATAGCTGCTCTGCAAACGGAATATTCTTTGTGGACGCGCGATCCGGAAGATGACGTTTTGCAGATAGCGCGTGAGTTGGGGATCGCATTTGTCGCTTACAGCCCGCTCGGACGCGGTTTCCTCACAGGACAGTTCAAGAAATTTGAAGATCTTGCAGCCGATGATTACCGCCGGAATTCGCCACGATTCCAGGGAGAGAATTTCCAGAAGAACTTGGACCTGGTTTCTCGCGTGGAGCAAGTGGCGAAGGAACAGCATTGCACCCCCGGACAGTTGGCGCTTGCCTGGCTGCTTGCACAAGGCCAGGACATTATTCCTATCCCAGGAACGAAGAGGCGTAAGTACCTGGAAGAAAATGCAGCTGCTTTGCAATTGAAGTTATCCACAGACGATCTTCACAGAATCGAAGAAGTGGCTCCCAAAGGCGTCGCCGCTGGCCAGCGCTACCCAGAGTCCATGATGAATCTTGTCAACGGCTGAGATTTCTACTGCT
Organism: Candidatus Acidiferrum sp.; assembly: GCA_035314425.1. Lineage (GTDB taxonomy): Bacteria > Acidobacteriota > Terriglobia > Acidiferrales > UBA7541 > Acidiferrum. The sequence continues at coordinate 15,470 of DATFZN010000018.1, forward strand.
CGCCGCTCGATCGTCTGTCTAACAGGTGCTGCAACACGGAACACGTCTAATCGCGAGCACCTTTCAAATGACAACTCTTGGTTAGACGCCCCGTGTTTCCGTTTGCGCGCGACGCAGTGCGGTCTGGTCAGCACTCGTGACCACGTAAGCGCAATGGAAATCCTAAGGCTCGGACTGAGCCTTCAAGACGTAACGAAACCTGATGTAAGGGTATGCGTGTCTTGAGAAGCCGCCTCGTTCACGAGGCGGAGTATGTTACCCTCTCTGTGCTACTCACCGACCGGCCATGGCCGCACCAAACTCGCTCCGCGTCTGTATCACTCGCAATATGGCGTCTCGCGTTACCATTCCGACTATATTTGCCGCGCCTTCCTCGCTGTGCTGTACCACCGGCATTTGGTTCACGTCCGCCGACATCAACCTCTCTAGCAACCGCTGCAAGGGCTCTTCCGGGGCAGCCCATAATATCTTGTCTCGTGGCACCATCACGGCTTGCACCGAGTTCATGCTCCACTCATCCCGTGGCACGGTGTTCAGCGCTGCCACATTCATCAACCCAACCAGACGACCGTCCGAGGTGACGATATGGACGCGACGCCCTGTACGCAACACCTCGCTACTGTATTCGTCGAGACTCATATTTCCGGGAATGGTCGGCACTTCATTGCTCATTACATCCGCTGCGGTTAGGCCGGTGAGCGTTTCGCGAATGGTCACCTGCTGCACGCTCGCGTTCGCCGCATTCAGCAAAAACCATCCGACCAGCACATACCAGATGCCTTGCCAGTCATGTTTCTCTGGTCGAAATGCTGTCCAAAGGCCGAAGGCGATCATCCCGTAGGCAATCAATTTCCCGCTAGCCCCCGCCACAAGCGTTGCCTTACTGAAATTGTTCGTTATGCCCCATACGATGGCCCGGAAGATCCGGCCCCCGTCCAGGGGGAACCCCGGCAGAAGATTGAACAGGGCCAGTAGTCCATTGGAGATGCAAAGATAGGTCGCCAGAGCGACGACCATCTGGTTGCCGAGAAATGTTAGCAAGAAAAATATTGCGGACAGAAAACCACTGGCGATCGGTCCGGCGATCGCAATATTGAACTCCTCTAGGGGCTTCGAGGGTTCCCGGGCGATCCGTGCCAACCCCCCAAAGATGAACAGAGTGATGGAGACGACCTTCAGTTTGTAGTGCTGGGCGACCACACTGTGGGCCAACTCATGGAATAGAACGGATCCAAAAAACAACAAGCTGGTGAGAATTCCCACGGCCCAGTGCTGCGCCGCGGTCCACTGCGGATGCAGTTGGTTGAACTGCGCAGAAAGTGCATAAGAAATGAGGCAAAAAATGATAATCCAACTGAAGTCAATGTAGATGGGAATTCCGATTACTCTCCCGATCCGGAAGCCCTGCGATTGCGCCATGAACGTATTTCCTCGTAAGCAGCTACATCTAGACTAACTCCGAATGCAACCATCACCAAGACCACCGCGCCCGAAGCAGCTCGGAAATGCCTCCTGCTAGACACATCGTGTTCTTCTATCCACGGCTCGGCGCACCAGAGCCCCCGCTAACTCCTCATTTCTCAATCGACTCGTCGTGGCGCTGTGCTTGCCATAGCTGCAGGCGTCAGGCAGAGAGCAAGTCCTCGGCGATAAAGCAGTTGCCCAGCCGAGCAAAGGAGAACACCAATGGATATGTTCATTGGTTTTGCGGCACTAATCATCACCTCGCTTCTATCCCTGTTCGCGGCACTCGCGCTCGATTGGCTGCTTTTGCGTGGAGTGTTCTTGATCATAGAGCCAGCCACAGCCGACCGCCGCGTTCTGACGACCGGTCTAGATCGTGGCACACAGTTGGCTGCCCGGGCCTATGCCCGCACCAGATCTTCGCGCCATAGCGAGAGCACAAGATTTCCTGGCTAGCCAGCGGAACACAGGGAATCGCAAAAAGAGGGCTACCCTAGCGCCACCGGGAGTAGAGCAGAAAGGACAAGATCATGTTGGCTTTGAAATATCTGTTGGTAATACTCAGTCTCGGCATTTTTGCGGCTGCGGCAGGAATCGTAGCCTACGATGTCTATCAGGCCATGCAGCTCAATTGGCTGCTCTCGCCTAACAAGAGCGTAGAACCAGGAACGCCGGCGCTATCCTCTGCAGGTACGCGTCGCCCGTTGAAGCCAGTTCGCTGGAGGTTCGGGTATCAGTTGGCGCTCATCGGCTTGCTGCCACTCCTCGCGGCGCTCTCTATCACCGTAGTGCCCGACGGCTCCGCCGCCATCCGCATCAGCCAGTTTTCTGGCGTCCGCGCCGGTACCTTGTACCCGGGCGTGCACTTCATCACTCCGCTGGTCGACAACGTCGTTCTCTATGACACCCGCGAGCGCGTCTACACCACCGCGGCCAACGAAGCCGCAAAGACCACCGCCAAAACGGCTGCTGAGGTTCTCGTAGTGCAAGCCCGTGAAGGGCTGAACATCGGCCTGGCCGTAACCGTGCGCTACCGCCTCGATCCCTCGAAGCTCAGCAGCATTCATCAAAATCTACCCCAGCCTGTCGATGAACAGGTTGTTGGCCCCGTCGTTTCCTCGACCTACCGGCAACTTTGCCCTAGCTACGAAACTCGCGAAATTTTCGCAATCAAACGGGAAGAACTCCGAGCAAAGGCAGCGGAAGCGATCAAGACTCGGCTGGCCACCGACGGTATCGTCGTCCGCGAAGTTCTGCTTCGCGACATCCAGCTGCCTGCGGAATACGCCAAGGGACTGGAAGGGTTGTTGCTGAAAGAGCAGGAGAACGAGCGGCTCACGACAGAACAGGACATAAAGCTGAAAGAGGTAAAAATTGCTGAACTGGAGTCTGACGCGCAGAAAGCCCGCGACGTAAAGAACGCTGAGTCTCAAGCGCAGGTCCGTGTCCTGCAAGCCAAAGCCGAAGCGGATGCGATGCAATACACCCTTCCACTCAAGCAGAAGCAGATTGAGCAGAGTAAATTGGAAGCGGAAGCGCGCAAGGAAGCAACTTTGCAGAACGCCGAAGCAGCCGCGCAGGCCAAAATCATAGACAGCAAAGCTGAACTCGAACGCCAGCACAATCTTTCGGAGGCGGAAGCTAACCGCATCCGCGTAACCGCTGCTGCTGATTCCGAGCGCATGAAGTTTGAAGCCGCCGTGCTCAAGCAGAACCCCATGCTGATCCAGAAAATTATCGCCGAGCGGCTTTCCGACAAGCTCCAGATCATGATGGTGCCGATCGACGGCAAGAACTTCTTCGCTTCCGATGTCCTGCGCTCTGCCTTCAGCAATGGCATGGGAAATAACAATGGCAACGGAGCCAGCAGTTCGAGCGATGGCGACGCGGAGGCGGCTGCTCCCGCGCCCGTAGCCACAGCGGCTACCCAGCACAAAACCAACAAGCGTCCATGAAAGGAGCATCCCGGAACAACCACACCCCCTGACCGGCCGGGCGGTGCCACGCCGCCCGATAAACAATTTCGGTTGGTGTTAGCATCGAAGGGTTCGACGGGGTGAAGATTGCGCCGAATCTGTCTATTGCTGCTTGTGGATTGCATGTTGTTCGGCACGGGTCTCGCTGCGCAGGCAGCAATTCCCCAGGATAAGTCAGCGGATCAACCTGTAACTTGCGACTCCTTGCGCGTTTCAAAAGCCAAGATTTTTAATTTCAGTCTTGCGCAGCTCGACGAGACGCAAATCGACGCGAAGAGCAAGGAGATGGACGCCTTCTGGAAGCAGGTCGATACCGCCGGAGCTGCAGGGATAAATTGTGTGAAACAAATGCTGCAAGCGGAAACGACTGACCATTATTTCCAGTTTGAGGCTGCTGCTTGGCTCTTCCCCCTGGACAAATCCCCGGGGGCGCTGCTGTTGATTCGCGATTCAATCGGCCAGGCCGATTTCCAGGTGACTGATCCGGCGAACTATCTTTCGCTTTCTTTGGAACTATCCCACAACGGAGTTGATATTCGACCCTTGGCTGCTCGACTGCTGCGTTACCCCAATGCCGTCATCCAGATTCCGGAGCACGCTCTCGATCTGGACGCAGATACGGCGGCGTTGTTCCTCTACGGCAGTATGCCCCCCGCCCAAGCTAGCAACGCTCTGATCGATGAATTGCAAGGCCCGGAACAGTTTGTACGCTCCGCCGCCGCCCACCTCCTCGCAGAACAGATGACGGAAGAAAGTTACCGGGCACTGTCTCGCTGGGATGGGCTGCCCAAAGTAGAAGAGGAGTTCCGTCGTAACGATATTCAGGCAATTATGAAATATCAGCCAAACGAAGCCGCGGTATTAGCGGATCCCAAATTTTCACGTGAACAAGTTCTGAGCATGATGAGCAGCCTGCCGCATACTAGGGCGGAATTTGACGAGCGCATGGCCACCAAGGGTGCCGAATTCGACAAACGGATGCGTGAACTAAAGGCCACGCAGGCAGACTTGGATAAGGCCGTCGCGGAAGGTGAACCGATCTATGGCATCGCGAACCATACCGCCTTTAGCAACAGCGCCATCGCAACGTTGCAACCTGAAGATTTCGATAAAGTGCGGGAGGCACGGCGCAGGTCGCTTTATGACGTGTCGGACGAAAGCCTGGAAGAATATCTGGCGTTTACCCGCGTGATGTTGGGTCTGGTCAATCGACTCGATCTGTACAAGGAATATCGCAAGCGTTGATTGATCGGGCGCACTAGAATTTCGCGAGGAATGACCGTGCTATCATCGGCCATTCAGAGCATCGAATTCGGTCTTGTCTCAATCGGATTGAGATTTTAAGGGGCGTAGCGGTGAACGCACGATGAGCTTCCGCACAAAAATATTTCTAATTTTCTTGATCACCGTGTTGGCTTCCGTGTCTCTGGTCGCCTACGGCGTAACCCACTATACGCAACAAGCGTTCGAAGAGATGGATCTGCAGCGCAGTAAGGCGCTTGTCGCGCAATTCAACCAGGAATTTGCCCAGCGCGGGGAGACAATTGTCCAGCAGGTAGAAAACATTACCAATGCCGATATCACCTTGCGGATGGCTATCGACTTGACGCGCAGCTCTACCGCCGACGCGTCTTTGTATGTTCACGACGCGAATGGCGCAGCCCAGGATCACGGCCTTGATTTCGTGGAGTTTGTGAATGGCGACGGTGCGCTGATTTCCTCAGCCCAGTACCCCTCGCGTGTTGGTTACAAGAATGATTGGGTAACGGCGACAAAAGATTGGAAAGGCTCCAGGGCATTTTTACGACGCGAAGAGCTCCCTGA
>DATFZN010000019.1:0-73899 GCA_035314425.1 Candidatus Acidiferrum sp.
GCCCGCCCGCCCTTGACCTTCTTACGTTGAATGCACTGGTCGCCGCTGACGCAGTCATCGTTCCGATCCAGTGCGAGTATCTGGCACTAGAAGGTGTCTCGGAGCTATTGGATACGCTCATGCGAATCCGCCGAACGCTAAACCCGAGCCTTGAAATTGAGGGAATTTTGCTCACGATGTATGACGAGCGATTGACATTATCTCGCCAAGTTGCCACCGATTTGCGAAGTTTTTTCGGTGCTCAGGTCTTCCAGAGCCTGATTCCCCGCAATGTCCGCCTAGCGGAAGCACCAAGCTTTGGTAAGCCTATTATTTTCTATGACATACATAGCAAGGGCGCAGAGGGTTATACCCAACTGGCCCAGGAGGTAATTGACAATGCCGAGAAACGCCTTGGGACGGGGGCTCGGAGCGCTCATACGGGAGCCTGAAGCACAGGTTCCGAATTCCGTTGCATATACCGCAGTCGGAACTGCGGCCGGGTCTGCACCGACACCCGTCCAACCAGCGGCAGCAGCGGCGGCTACCATGCATCACGGTCCGCAGGAGGTCGATATCGATCTGATCGAGCCCAGCCCCTATCAACCGCGCACCACCTTCCGTGAAGAAGCCCTCGATGAACTGGCGCGCTCGATCCAAGCGAGTGGCATTATTCAGCCGTTGGTCCTGCGACCGATCGGGAACCGCTTTCAACTGATTGCTGGTGAACGCCGCTGGCGAGCAGCGCAACGCGCTGGGCTAAGGAAAGTCTCCTCGATCGTGAAGAACGTGCCGGATGAGCTGGCGCTCGAGATGACCCTGGTTGAAAATATCCAGCGCGAAGATTTAAATGCCATGGAACAAGCGCGGGCGTTCGAGCGCTTAATGGATGAGTTTCAATTGACCCAGGAAGCAGTAGCAGAACGAACAGGGAAGGATCGCGCGACGGTGGCAAATGCGATCCGCCTTTTGAAGCTCGAGACCACGATCCAGGAATGGATTGAAGAGGGCAAGTTGACAGCCGGACACGGCCGCGCTTTGCTGGCCGTGGCGGAATCACAATTGCGGATGCGCTATGCGCAGCGTGCCGCACGTGGTGGGCTCACTGTGCGACAAATCGAGCGGCTCGCTTCTAGACGCTCCCGCAATACAAAAACGACTGGGACAGACGTGCATGTCGACCCCAATATTCGCGAAGCGCTTGAAGAACTGCAAAGACATTTGGGAACCAAGATTCTGCTGCGGCAAAAAACCAGAGTGCGGCCAGGCCAATTGGTGCTGGAGTACTACGACGATACGCAGCTGATGGGGATTTACGATCGGTTGATGAAGTAGGGCTTTCGCGGAATGAGTGAGGAAGCTGCACCTTCGTTCAGGACTTTATTCGACAACCGAGCTAGCATCGTGCGTTGACATCAGCCTGCACAGGGCTAGAGTGGAGTGGTATTCACTGGGGGAATCTTCATGGCGTGGAAGTGGCCCGGAACCTCAAACGATGGCAACAGCGAAGAATGGACCGGTTTCATTGACCAGGGCGTTACCGTAGAGGGCACACTGACGGTGACCGGAACCTTCCGCATCGACGGAAAAATGAAAGGCAATATTATCTCCGAACAGACTGTAATTTTAGGTGAAAAGGCAAAAGTAGAAGGCCAGATTGAAGGCAACCGGATCGTGATCGCTGGCCGATTTGATGGCGTGATTTTTGCGAAGGGCCGCGTTGAGATTCAGCCGAAGGGTGTGGTGACCGGGGAAGTGCATGCGCCGTGCATGGTGGTCGATCCAGGCGGTATCTTTGATGGACGGTGCCATATGTTGGCGTCCTCGGATGCGTCGGCGGGAGTGACCATTCCTATCAGGGCGCTGGGCCAGGCGTAAGAGGCAGCACAATCCACTAACCATTTTACTGACTAAAAGCGGTTAGTGTGACGAGAGCCCTCCAGAACGCCTCTAAGAACTTTGCATCGACTGCGCTACGTTTTTCAAAGCACCAATTACGATGAGAAAGTCGCGGCGTTGACAGTGCGTCGAGCTGCGGACTATTGTGCCTAGAGTTCGGCGAGGATACGGTCACATGCAAATATTGGTGATTGGTGGCGGTGGACGAGAGCACGCCCTGGTGTGGAAGCTAGCACAGAGTGCGGGCGTTCAGAAAGTCTGGTGCGCGCCGGGAAATGCCGGGATCGCAGGGGAGGCGGAATGCCTTGCCGCAGATGTGGGTGACGTGGCGGCGCTGGTGGCCCTCGCAGAAAAGCTTGGCCCCGATCTGACTGTCGTAGGACCGGAGTTGCCGTTGGTAAATGGACTGGTCGATGCGTTTGAAGAGCGCAGGTGGCCGATTGTGGGGCCAAGGAAACAGGCGGCGCGGCTTGAGGGGAGCAAGATCTTTGCCAAGGAGTTTATGCAGCGGCATTCGGTTCCGACCGCGGCGATGTATGGAGCCTATGATTCGCCCGGCGATGCGTACGGAGCGTTGTGCGCGGTCGAATGGCCAGTGGTGATCAAGGCGGATGGGCTGTGCGCAGGTAAGGGCGTGCTGCTGGCAGGGGATCCGGACGAAGCTACGGAATTCATCGAACGGGTGATGGAGAAAAATGAACTCGGCCTGGGCGGCAAACGGGTGATGCTTGAGGAGACCTTAAGTGGTCGCGAGCTCTCGTTCATCCTGCTGACCGATGGCGAGAGATATGCGACGCTCGTGCCAACCCGAGATCATAAGCGCGTTTTCGATGGCAATCAGGGGCCCAATACTGGTGGTATGGGAGCCTATTCGTCCGACGAGCTGTTGCCGGAAAGTTTGCGTCAGACAATTACCAGGCAGATCGTCGAGCCGACCCTGAATGGATTGGCCGAAGACGGGATCTGCTACAAGGGATTTTTGTATGTGGGGGTAATGCTCACGAAAGACGGGCCGAAGGTTTTGGAATTCAATTGTCGGCTGGGTGATCCGGAAACACAGGCGATTGTGGCGCGAATGGATTTCAATCTTGCGGAGTTATTCTCTGAACTAGCCGCGGGGAAATTGCAGTCCGATAAATTGGAATGGAAATCCGGCGCGAGCGCGTGCGTGGTTTTGGCTTCCGGAGGATATCCGGGGAAATTTGAGACCGGCAAAGTGATTCATGGATTGAAGGAAGCGGAGCAGGTGCACGATCTAAAAGTGCTTCATGCAGGAACCAAGCGAAGCGACGGTGATATTGTTACGGCGGGGGGGCGCGTGCTTGGAGTTACAGCGACGGGAGCAACGCTAAGAGGTGCGTTGGAGAAGGCGTACCAGGGCATTGAAAAAATTCACTTTGAGGGCATGCAGTACCGTCAAGACATTGGGAAAGATCAGCAACAGAGCATAGCCGCAGGTGACAGCAGGCATGGGTAAAGTACTGCCTTTGTTCCGATCGCCAACCAGGCATGCGCCGTAAAGCTAGCGATTGGGGTCAGGACGGCGACGTAGGGTTGGTGCGTCTGGAGGTCGGTTTTTGTCTTCGGCCTGTTGTTCTTTGCTGACGGGCTCATCAGGTGGAACGACCCAGCGGAAGCCAGAATCCTCGCCAAGGGTAGCCTGAATAAATTTCGCGTCCCCGGCAATCAGCGGCACGACGGCACGAAGAAAATCCGCGGCATCTTGTGTGACAGATTTCTGCGCATCGCCGCGCTCGATCAGCTGAAGCAACTTGGCAAAGCGGGGATCGGAAGAACGCAAACGAGCGATGCGCGGATCGTTCTGCTGAATCAGACCTAGCAGTGGGGTAGCTTGCAGATCCTCTGGGAACCGAATTTCGACAAGCGTGTGGGCTTGGTGCTTTTCCGGTGGATAGAGTTGCGTAAAGCGCGGGCGAAGCACGTGAGTTTGCAGATACTCGTCGCTGGCACCCGGTTGCTGCTGTTCTACGCGGTATTCCATCAGCCACACTTCCGGCCCGTAGTTTTTGGGGGCGTAGCCAATCAAGACGAGTTGCAGCAGCGGCTCATCGGGCTTCAGGTCAATTTTGTGGTGAAGTTGCGAGACGAGCGGGCGGAGCTTTTCTAGGAAAACAACGCCAATCTCTTCCAGATCGCTCTCGGGGCCGCCAGGAGTTTCATAGCGATGCTCGGCAGGGGCGATATGTTCGATATCACGATCCAAGCGGATTGACTTAGGCGCGGCGGGCAGCTTCCACTCGGAAGCACCAAAGAAGACGGCGATGTGACCCTTGTCGATCTCGGCCACGCGCGGCGGGACAGAAGTGGCTTCAAGCGGATGATCGATAGCCGCAAACACGATGGCGTCGCGAGTAACTTGAATGATGACCCGGCCACCAGCGAGATTAGCGACAATCTCGTCGACTTGGGCGTGCGCAGTTGCAACAATGAGCAGCAAAGAACCCAGGAGCGAGACAAATAAACGCATGGAGACTACCCCGCCAGAAAATGGCTGAAGCTGCAGACTAACATATTCCGGTAGACAGCTCTGCCACCCAATGCGCTCGGCCGAAACCGGTGCCAGCTAGACTTGGGTACGCATGCGCGGAAGGGCGAGTTTCCGTGGGTGAGGAGTTCCGGTAAACTCTGGGACTAGAAAGGAACAGCGGAGAGGGACTATGGGACTGAGAAAACTGAAGGGCATCAAGCATAACGGGAAGAGTGTGGAAGCGATCTTAGAAGCGCATAGGAGATTTTTTGCAGGGAAAGAGGGCGGAGAGCGAGCGGACCTGAAAGGCGCAGATTTGTCGCGGGCAGATTTGGCAAAAGCGAACCTCGCCGGGGCGATTCTGCGAAACGCGAATCTTAATGATAGCGATTTGCGTGGAGCGCGGCTTCCAGGTGCGGATTTGTCGGGAGCGAGATTGCGCAAAGCGGACTTGCGGAATACGGATATGACCGAGGCGGCCCTGCCGGGCGCGGATTTGCAGGAAGCACAAGCAAGCGGAGTGGAGTTTTTCCGGTGCGATCTTTCGAATGCAAATTTTCAGAAGGCGCTGTTGCGGAACGCGAATTTCCGGAATGCGGTGGTGGACGGAGCCAAGTTCACCGGCGCGGATATGGGGATCACCATCTTGCGGGAAACGGACTTGAGCAAGGCAGATTTAAGTGGCGTGGATCTTAGCACAGCGCTGCTGCCCGCTGGATACGCGAGGAAATGACTCACAGAAGCCAGAGGATGGCCGCAGCAGAACAATGCCGCCTAGCCGTCGGCGTTAGCAGGACGCAAGGACCGCGGCAATCGACGGTTGGGGCCATTGCGCTCAGAGCGAGAGCGGAAGGTGGTAGAAAAAGCGTAGAACGCGTGGTAGCCTCAGGCAAAGTTGGCTAAAAAGGAATTGCGGCATCATCAGGTGGCTACAGCCTTCACACAACTCGACATGCCGGGAGTCCGCGAACGCGTTTTGGATGTTGTGCGGGGATTGCTCGAAGAATTGGGCAGCCACGGAGCGGTGGCGGAACTCCGTATCACCTCGAATCTCGACCGCGATCTCGGTTTGGGCAGCCTAGAGCGGGTGGAACTGCTGACGCGCCTCGAACACACATTTGCGGTGCGGTTGCCGGACACCCTGGCAGCCGAGGCCAACACTCCCGCAGAATTGATTCAAGCGATATGGAGAGCACCGGGCACGGCGTTGGGTGCGGAGGAAGATCTTTCCGAGCTGCGCGATTCCCCGGCGCCAGAGATATCGCGGGGTTCTGCCGACTCGATCATCGAAAAAGCGCAAACACTCCCCGAACTGCTCCGGCATCGTGGGATTCACGACGCCGCGCGGACGCATTTGCTCATTACCGAAGATGACGAGCAGGGCGAACACCATCACACGCTGACGTTTGGAGAGTTATATTCCGCGGGCCAGAAATGCGCAGAGTTCTTGGCACGGCGTGGTGTGCCTGCCGGCGGACGGGTCGCCTTGATGTTGCCGACCTCGCGGCAATTTTTCATTACGTATGCGGGTATTTTGTTGGCCGGAGCGATTCCCGTGCCGATTTATCCGCCGTTTCGCGCAGACCGGATCGAAGAATATGCCGAGCGGCAATCGGCGATTTTAACGAATGCCGAAGTTTGCCTGCTGATCACCTTTCGTCGGGCGGAGGCAATTGCCAAACTGCTGAAGCCCCGGGTCAAGTCTCTGCTGGAAGTTGCCGACGCCAGCAAACTTCTGGAAGCGGCGGAGAAATTACCGCCTCCGGCGCCCGGTGCCCTGCCCGCGTTTCTCAGTGGAAGCCGGGTGCGCAAAGGCGGTGATATTGCGTTGCTGCAGTACACCTCGGGATCGACCGGAGATCCGAAGGGCGTAACGCTGACCAATGCGAATTTGCTCGCGACAATGCGGGCGATTGGAAAATCGTTGGAGATGGGCCCGGGCGATGTGGGGATCAGTTGGCTGCCGCTTTATCACGACATGGGGTTGATCGGAGCGTGGCTGACGTTGCTGCTCTATGGTGTGCCCCTCGTGGTCCTTTCGCCACTGGCGTTTTTGACGCGGCCAGAACGATGGTTGCAAGCAATATCCAAACATCGAGGCACGATTACGGCAGCACCGAATTTTGCCTATGAACTGTGTGTGCGTAAAGTTTCAGAAAAAGCGATGGAAGGCGTTGACCTCGGCTCGCTAAAGGCTGCCTTGAATGGAGCCGAGCCGGTCAATCCCGAGACGCTGCTGCGTTTTCACCGACGCTTCGCGGCCAATGGATTCCACCACGAAGCGATGATGCCAGTTTACGGATTGGCGGAGGCGGCCTTGGCAGTAACGATGACGAAACTGATGCGCGGACCGCTTGTCGATCGCATCGAGCGAGAAACTTTCGCGACACAGGGACGCGCCGTGCCGACGGAATCGACTGGCGAGGAAACCATTTCGTTTGTATCGTCGGGAGTTCCGGTGGAACTGCATGAGGTAAGGATCGTCGATGGAGATGGCAAAGAATTACCGGACCGCAAGGAGGGATATTTGTGGTTTCGCGGGCCGTCGGCAACTAGCGGATATTACAAGAATGCCGAAGCGACGGCGAAGTTGTTTCCCCAAGGCCCGGCAAAGAGTGCGACGGAATATGCTTGGGTGCATTCAGGTGATCGCGCGTACCGCGCGAACGGTGAAATCTACGTCACCGGGCGTGTAAAGGACATCATCATCAAAGGCGGAAGAAATTTGTATCCGCATGAAGTGGAAGAACTGGCGGCACGCGCAGAGGGAATACGAAAAGGTTGTGTCGTCGCGTTTGGGTTGAAAGATACAGCGAACGGAACCGAAAAGATGGTGATTGTCGCGGAATCGCGAGCCACTGATCCGGCGAGCCGAGCGGCGATTGCGGCGGCGATCAACGAACAAGTCTCAGAGGGATTGGGATTGCCGCCAGATCGCGTGGAATTAATTCCGCCAGGGAGCATTCCGAAGACGTCGAGCGGAAAATTACGGCGAGATGAGACCAAGCAACTCTATATGGCCGGCAGACTGTCGCTGGCGAAGCCACCCGCCTGGCTGCAAATTGCGCGGCTAGGATTTGGGACCTTTGTTAAGGATGCAGTGCACGCCCTGATGGGAGCAGTCGGCAGGGGCTTGGAAATAATTTATGGAGTGTACTTCCTCATCGTTTTTTTCTTGTGGATTGTGCCGTCGTGGCTGATTGTGCGGATGTATAAAGATCCGCAGGGGGCGGGAAGATTTACTTCCCGGGCACTGCACGTACTGTTCGCGCTGGCGGGGATTCGCGTGAACGTGATCGGCAAGCAGTATATGACTACCCCCGGGGCGAAAGTCTATGCCTCAAATCACGCCAGTTATTTCGATGTATTGCCGCTGATGAAGGGTTTGGGTGTGACGTACCGATTTGTGGCGAAGGGCGAAGTGAATCAGATGCCCTTCATTGGAACGTTTCTGAATCAGATGGGGCACTTGTCGTTTAACCGCCATGACCCAAACTCGCGACTGAAACAAGTGGACGAGATCGAGGACTGCTTGCGGCGGGGTGAATCGGTTTTCGTTTTTCCAGAAGGAACATTTGTACCGGAAGAGGGAGTGCGACCGTTCCAGTTGGGCGCCTATAGAGGCGCGGTGACCACCGGTTCGCCAGTGATTCCGGTATCGTTGAAAGGAACCCGCACGTTTTTGCGTGACGGAACGTTCCTGCCGCGGCCAACCGTGGTGACGATCACATTGTCCGCACCGATTTATCCAGCAGGAGCGTACGCTCCGGGCGATCCACGATATGTGTCGGAAATGGTACGGTTGCGGGATGCCTCGAGGGTAGTGATTGCGGAGCATTCCGGAGAGCCGCTGTCCTAGCAAGCGATAGCTCAGTTGGCCTTTGCGAAGCCTGGGCTACTTTTCTGTGGGAACAATCAACGATGGAGCGAATAGATGACGGTGATCTGGGTGTCGATCTCAACGGGCTGGCCGTCGAGAATTGTGGGAGTGTATTGCCAGCGGCTAACGGCATCGATCGCCGAGGGATAGAACAGCGGATCGCCAGAGAGAACCTCTAGCGATTGAATGGAGCCGTCGGTGGCGATAATGGCGCGGAGTTCGACGCGAGTTTCGCGGCCAAGCTGCTTTCCTAAGGGCGGATAGATCGGCTCGAGGCGACGAATGAGTCGCGCAGGATCGATGTGGCCAATCTGGAGCCGATGGGGTTCTGTCCGTTCATCGGTCTCGGGTTTGCTTGGACCGCGCTGGGGGATCTCTGGCCCGCCGAGATCGCCGTCGGGAGTTCCAACCGGGCCCGCGACTATTCCCGGAGGCTCTCCTAGAGCGAGAGGAACATGCGCGCCATCAGGGGTGCTTGCGCGTCCGGGAATTGCTAGCGATTGGCGAATCACAATCCGAGCCGTAGAGCCGTGCGGGGGCTCGACCGGGCCGCCGGGGTTGCCGTAGTTCGTGCCCAAAGGAAAGGGCGGACGAGCGACAAAAATTCTAACCGGGATGTGTTCTCCTTTTCCGAGCAATGGGAAAAGGATGAGCGCCAGAATGGCGATGGTTTGTAGCAAAATGGAGAGCACCATGGCGCCGCGACGGGTTTTTCGCAAGAGGCGGTACCCCGCAGGATCACCCTCGACAAGGCAGTCGTTTAAGAAACCGCGAGAGGCTTCAGGCACACACTTCGATTCGAGATTCATCGCACACCTTTTTGCGTAACGTTCGTTTCGCGAGTCGCTCAATTTCGCTGGGATAAGAGGTGCGCGCGCCCTCTGCACAGTTTGACACCGAACTCAGAGACAAGTTCCCGGAAAAGACCAACGAAAAAGACCAAAGAACCCATCTGAATATCGGCCACTACACCCCGAGGACAGGAACGGCGGGCGGGGTGAACGGCCCCCTGCTTAGAGAAGACGCGCAGCGCGCCCAAGCGCACAGTCCCTTCTGAGGCTCCGGACAATCCACACGTGACTGGGCCAGCAGGCTTTCATAAATGTTGGAAATGGGAGAAGCAGGCTTCCGTTCATGCATCTAGAAACGCGGTAGCTGCATCGAAATGTGTGGACGTGGAGCTGAGGAGGGGAATTCCCATGGACAGGCATGTACCTGAAGCACTAGGTATTCGCCGCACGGGTTGGGCTGCTCTGGACCGCGACCCGCAAGAAGACACCATCGAATTTAGCTGTCCTCATTGCGGGGCGGAAGGTCAGAAGAAAGCACGGCGCGAACGGTCTGAATATCATTTTACGGATGGATTTATGCAGGATTTACAAGGGGAAGGACTGCAGTGCCATTATTGCAAGCGTTCCTTACGAGTCGTCCCGGTGGTGTTGCTGCACGATCAGGAAGAGAAGCGCCGATTCGAAGCAATGCGAGCAGATGAAACGGAAGCTGTCGTCGTAACGCAATAATCAAATTAAATTCATACGGAAAGAAAATGGGGCACTCTACCGTGCCCCATTTTCATTTTGCGCTGAGCGTCTGTTAGCGTGGACATCAAACCGGATAACGTTCGTGACGGCAATAGAACGCGGCACGTTCGCGGGCCTCACGACGTTCGAGGGCTTCCCGGTAGCGCCAGTCCCTATAGACGACGCGTTGGTTGCAGTCAGCGTTCGCGGGCGGGGCGCCTGCGAAAAGAAACAAGCCACCCAGCGCGGCCGTGAGCAAAGCGATGTTTCCAAAAACGCGACGAGGGAAAGTGTGCGGTTTCATGGATTGCCTCCTAACTAAGGCGTTCCCCCGGGACTGGCGGATCGTCTTAGACATTCAAACCCACGGCTAGGAAGAAGGTTTCGGGGATATAACTTACTCTGGCTCAATAGGCTTGCAGGAACGGATCGACCTGCATGTGATATTTTTCAAGCCCGGCGCGGATCTTATCAAAGGCTTCATCGACAGTGTCGGCATATTGCAACTGGTCAAAATCGGATTGGCTGATCGTGCCCCAGCGCAGCATGCCTTTTAGATTGAGCACATCGTGCCAATACTTTCGTCCGTAAATGAGGATCAGTGTATTCTTGGCCATTTTCCCGGTTTGCGAAAGCGTCATCATTTCCCAGAGCTCGTCCATCGTGCCAAAACCGCCCGGAAACACGATCAGTGCCTTGGCAATTTGCGCAAACCACAATTTGCGCATGAAGAAATAATGGAAGTTAAAACTGAGTTCGGGGCTGATGTAAGGATTCGAAAATTGCTCGTGCGGAAGTTCGATCGATAAGCCGATGGATTTTCCGCCGGCTTCGTAGGCGCCACGATTGGCAGCTTCCATAATGCCAGGACCACCGCCCGAGCAAACGACGAAGCGACGAGGGCGCGGACCGAGAGAGAGCGACCAGGTGGTGAGGCGATGGGCCAGCTCGCGCGCCTCTTCGTAATAACCGGACATCTCCAAGGAACTGCGCGCATCGCGGAGGGCCAGTCGATGAAGCTTGCGTTTCGGCGCGCTCAGTTTTGAAGCGTTCACCACTCTCAGACGATGGTAGTGAGTGGCTGCCTGTTCGTGGCAGGGAATGCGCGCGGAGCCGAACATTACGATCGTGTCGCCGATGCCCTCTTTCTTCAGTTGCGCGAGGGGATAAATGTATTCCGCGAGGATCCGGATCGGCCGCGCCGGAGTGCTCCCCATGAAGGTAGGGTCTTCATGAGGAGCCTTGGGGGCGTGCTGCGGCTTGAGGCGCTTCGTAGCGTGCTTAGACATGAGCTGTCTCCAAGGAGTGAACTTCGATTGTAGGCAGGGGCTGGGGCTTCGGCAACGTCTTTGGGACAGATTGCGTCGAAACAAATACACCAAGGAATGTACGGGGGCGAATGAAACATTCGATCAATTCGTATGTGGTCTCTGCTGCATTCTTGCTGCTGTGTGGCTTTCTGGCCAGAGCCCAGGAAGCGCCTGAAGGTGGACAAAGTGCGCTTAAACTTCACGACTAGGCCGGGTGCGCCCGGAGGGTCGGCGTGAGCAGTCTGAAGAAAAACTATGCCCTGCGATTGGCGGAGGTAGCCGATATTCCCGCGCTGAGGGAGCTGATTGAGCTCTCCGTGCGGGTGTTGCAAAAGAATGAGTATTCGGCAGAGCAAATTGATGCGGCCCTCGGCACGGCCCTCGGTGTGGATACGCAGTTGATTGTCGATCAAACGTATTATGCGGCGGTGACAGAATGGACCGCGGGAGAGAAGCGGATTGTGGCGTGCGGTGGATGGAGCCGCCGAAAGACGCTTTATGGCAGCGATCATGGGCCTTATCGAGAAAGTGCCTTGCTAGATCCGCGGACCGACGCGGCAAGGATCCGGACGTTTTTTGTGCATCCGGAGTGGGTGCGCATGGGAATTGCGACAACGATTTTGCAGACGTGCGAACAAGCGGCGATCGCCGAAGGATTTCAGAGACTTGAGATGGGAGCCACCTTGACGGGAGTGCCGATGTATTTGGCACGAGGGTATTTCGTAATCGAGCGGATTGCGGTGCCGCTGCCAGGTGGGTTGACCTTGCCGGTGGTGAGGATGGGGAAAACGGTCGGAACACGGGGAGAGCGAGCGGTTTAGAGAATTCCAATCGCTAGCCTCTGGTTTAAACGTCTGGTCTCGAAAGCTCTGGCGGTCGATGCTCTCGGCAGCGAACCAGATCACACGATTTGTTGCCAGAAGGTGACATCGCGGGAGGCTAGCAAGGAATCCTTCCGGGCATCCCAACGGAGGAAATGCGGAGTCTTGGTGTGGGCCGTGTGGTGCAAGCGAGTTTCCCAAACTTCGTGCAGAAGGAAGAGGCTGGGATTATCAAGCGAGTGGTGCAGGTCGTACTGCAGGCAGCCCTCTTCCTTGCGAGTGGGCGCAAGGAGCGCGCGAATTTCTGCTTCGAGCAAAAGGTGTTGGCCTTCCTTCGAGCGCAGTAAAACAATCAGTGTGACGGCTTCCTTCGGAAGCCTGGTCATTTTGCGAGGTACCGACTTGCGTTTGGAGGGTTTGCGCCGGGCAGACTTCTTCGCTTTTCGTTTGGCCATCTCGGCCGGGATTGTATCGCACTTTGGGTGTAACGCAATGGTTATTCGTAGGGTTGCCTCACGGCTGCGAGAGAAGCCAGCAGTGCCGAGATTCGCTCGGGGCTACGGCTCAGGGAGAAAGGCGATACAGATCGGAGAGGGAGTTTTGACGATTTCGCCGGTTGGGGTGAGTTTGCCGGTGGATGGATCGATCTTAAACTCGACGATGGTGTTGCTGTTCTGGTTTTCGGCCAGCAGAAACTGGCCGGTGGGATCGATGACGAAGTTGCGCGGTTCTTTGCCACCGGTCGGAACGTCTTCGATTTGGGTGAGAGTTCCCTTCGCGGGGTCGATGGAGAAAACCGCGATGGCGTCCTGGCCACGATTCGAGGCGTACAAAAATTTTCCATTGGGAAGGATGGCGATTTCTGCCGCGTCATTGCGGCCAGTGAACTCCTTGGGAAGCGCGGAGATTTCCTGAATGGGGCGGAAGCGTCCCCCGCCGAGTTTGGCAAATACGCTGACGGTGGAGCTTAACTCACCCAACACATACATGAATTTGTCGTCGGAGGAAAAAACCACGTGACGCGGACCGGAGGCTGGCGCCAAACCGACCGACAACGGTTCGCTGCCAGTCGCTGCGTCCGGCGGTATGTCCCCCGACGGATAAAGGGGAGCTATCGCGCCCTGGGCAGCGTCGAATCGATAAACCAAGATGCGGTCCAGTCCCAAGTCGGCAACATAGGCAAAGTCATTTTGCTTCGCTAGTTCCACCCAGTGCGCATGGGGACCGTCCTGGCGTTCTTTGTTGGGACCGACAGACCCAGCATCCTTTGCAGTAGCCGACTTCTCGCCGAGTTTGCCGTCGGGCAGAATCGGAAAAACAACAATGTTGCCGGAGGAGTAGTTTGCTACCAGAAGATATTTGCCAGTTTTGTCGAAAGACAAGTAGCAGGGATCTTCCCCGTGCGCGGGGAGTTTGTTTAGCAAAGAGAGTTTGCCCGTTTTCCGTTCAATCGAAAAGGCGCTTATCGTGCTAGCTTTCCCGGATTCGTTAGCGGCGAAGAGAACTTTTCCGCTGGGATCAATGGCGACCCAGGACGGATCGGCGGTTTCCGCCGCGAGGCCCTTTTCTATGAGTTTGCCCGTGTCGGTGGCAAACTCGAACAGATAAATTCCTTTGCTGTCGGTCTTGGCCGTATAGCTGCCAACATACACAAAATATTTCTGAGCCGCCGGAGGAATTTCCGCGGCTTGCGTTGTGCGGGCAAGTAAGAGTGCCGTGAGCAGAAGAAGAGAAAAACGTAGGCGAGGTGTGATTTTCACTTCTTCTCTTCTTCCTCGGCTTCCTGCAGGATCGCGGCGGCGGCGACGGAGTCATCATCTTCGAGGCGCAGGAGACGAACACCTTGCGTGGAGCGGCCCGCTTCGCGAATTTCGCTGGCGT
Source organism: Candidatus Acidiferrum sp. (assembly GCA_035314425.1). Classification (GTDB taxonomy): domain Bacteria; phylum Acidobacteriota; class Terriglobia; order Acidiferrales; family UBA7541; genus Acidiferrum. The sequence continues at coordinate 13,779 of DATFZN010000019.1, forward strand.
GGACGCGGATAACTTTGCCCTGTTCGGTGATGATCATGACGTCGGATTCTTCGGTGACCTGCAATGTGGCAACGACGGACCCGTTGCGATCAGTAGTCTTGATGTTGACGACGCCCTTGCCACCGCGAGAAGTGATGCGGTACTCGGCGAGCGGAGTGCGCTTGCCGTATCCCTTTTCAGCAACGGTGAGCATCAGCGTGGTGAGCGAATCTTTGATCTGCTCGTTCTCAAGCTCTTCCAGATTGGTGGTCGTGGTCTTGTGTTCCTTGGCGATGATTTCGAAGTCAGGCTGCACAGCGTCCATGCTGACGACATAATCGTCCTTGTCGAGATCCATGCCGTTTACGCCGCCGGCGTTGCGACCCATCGGACGCACTTCGGTTTCGCGGAACAGAATGGCTTGGCCCTCGTGGCTGGCGAGGAAAATCATCTGCTTGCCGTCGGTGAGCTTGGCGCCGATCAGTTCGTCTTTATCGTCGAGATTGATGGCGATGATGCCGTTGGAACGCGGGTTGGAAAATTCCGTGAGCGCCGATTTTTTTACCGTGCCGCTCTTGGTGGCCATAAAGACGAAGCGGCCTTCTTCTTCAAGATTGGTGGCGGCGACGAGCGCCGTCAGCTTTTCGTCTTCTTGCAACTTGACCAGATTGGAAATCGCTTTGCCGCGAGTTGCAGCGGCAGCTTCGGGAAGTTCGTAAACCTTAAGCCAGTAGACGCGTCCCTTGGAAGTGAAGATGAGGATATAGCTGTGCGCCGAAGCGATGAAGAGATGCTCGACGAAGTCTTCTTCTTTGGTTTTCGCGCCGATGCGGCCCTTTCCACCGCGTGATTGATGGCGATATGTCTCGACGGCCGTGCGCTTGATGTATCCGGCATGACTGACAGTAATGAGCATGTCGGTGTCAGCAATGAGGTCTTCCAGCTTGATCTCGTCCACCTTATCGACGATCTGGGTGCGGCGATCGTCGCCGTACGCTTTATGGACTTCCTTCAGCTCGGCGATGATGACGGATTTCAGTTTCTTGTCGCTGTTGAGAATTTCCCGCAGCTCGCCAATGAGTTCTCGGATGGATTTCAACTCCTTGAGAATTTCATCAATAGAAAGTTGGGTGAGGCGGTGCAACTGCAATTCGAGGATGGCGTCGATTTGCGCGTAACTGAGGCCGGCGTCGGCAGGCAGGCCGTATTTTTTGCGGTCGAGAACGATGCCGTTAAGTTTTTTGTTCGAGCCGTTCTCGATGATTGTGACGGCGTTGTTGGTGAAATATTTAAAAAGATTTTCTTTGGCATCGGCGCGGCTGGAAGACCCACGAATGACACGGATCACGTTGTCGAGGTGATCGAGCGCGATCTGATAGCCGAGCAAAATGTGTTCGCGCTGTTCGGCTTTTTTCAATTCGAAAATGGTGCGACGGCGAACAACGTCTACGCGGTGCTCGATAAATAGCTTGATCAGCGCAATCAAACCAAGTTCGCGCGGCTGACCGGCCACGATGGAAAGCAGGATCATGCCGAACGATTCCTGCATCTGGGTCTGCTTGAAGAGATTGTTGAGGATAAGCTGAGATTCTTCGCCGCGCTTCAGTTCGATGACGATGCGCATGCCTTCTCGAGAGGATTCATCCCGAACGTCGGAGATGCCTTCGATCTTCTTATTTTGGACGAGCTCGGCGATTCGTTCAATCAAGCGCGCTTTGTTCACCTGGTAAGGGATTTCGGTGATGACGATGCTTTCCCGGTCTTTACCGGACTCTTCGATGGCGGCTTTGGCACGCATGATGAAGCTGCCGCGGCCGGTGCGGTAGGCAGCTTCGATGCCTTCGCGGCCGGCGATGTAGGCTCCCGTCGGAAAGTCCGGGCCGGGAACGATCTTCATCACTTCCTTCAGCGTAGCGTCGGGCCTCTCAATCAGCAGGATAGCCGCGTCGACTATTTCACGAAGATTGTGCGGGGGAATATTCGTGGCCATACCAACGGCGATACCGCTGGCGCCGTTAACGAGAAGATTGGGGATGCGCGAAGGAAGAACGACGGGCTCTTCGCGAGTCTGATCGAAGTTGGGAATGAAATCGACGGTTTCTTTTTCGAGGTCGGCGAGAATGTCCTCGGAAATTTTCGCCAAGCGCGCTTCGGTATACCGCATGGCCGCGGGTGGATCGCCATCGACGGAGCCGAAGTTACCCTGGCCATCGACCAGCATGTAACGAAGGTTGAACTCCTGCGCCAGGCGAACCATCGCCGGATAAATTACGGCTTCACCGTGAGGGTGATAGTTGCCGGAAGTGTCGCCGCAGATCTTGGCGCATTTGCGGTAGCCGCGATTGGAGGCCAGCCCGAGGTCGTTCATGGCGACCAGGATGCGGCGCTGAACGGGCTTAAGGCCGTCACGCACGTCGGGAAGAGCACGCGCAATGATTACGCTCATCGCGTAGTCGAGGTATGACTTGCGCATTTCTGCTTCGATATCGATCGGAAGCAATATCGATGTATTTTGTTCGTCCGCCATGTGTCCTCGCTGTCGTTGTGAAGGGTCGCGTTTATTGCGGCCCAGAATTCGTTGTTGCCAGACGCCTGCGCTCTACCAGTGGTCGGGATCCTTCCGCTCGCTGAGGATCACAACCGAAAATGTAAGAGCTTCTAAACTGCACTATCCCCTGCCAGCCCGCATAAGTTCGCAGTCGATGAAGTGCTACAGCGTTGCGGCGCGCTCGACGACATAAGCCTTTACCGAGTCATAGGCGTCGGCGGCATTGCTGAAACGGCGAGGGGCAAAATATTCCTCAAGTTGCTGCAGAAAATCGTTGCACTTTGCTTCGTCTAGGAAATTTATGGCTACGCCCGTCTCGTTGTCGGGAGCGGTCGTGAGCCTTAGACGAAATTCGCTGACGCTCAGACCGCGCAAACCCGGCAATGTTGTCCAGCCCAATTGGTAGATCATCGATTCTGTCGCGCTGCAAAAGAACCGACCTAAAGGTCGGCCACACCGATTTGATGGCCGCGCCAAAAAGTCCGGCTCCGACACTTAGATATCCAGGTTGACGACTTCGAGGGCGTTATCCTCGATGAATTTGCGGCGCGCTTCGACGTTTTCGCCCATCAGGGTGGTAAAAATGTCTTCGGCGGCGACAGCATCTTCAAGTTTCACCTGAAGCAGCGTACGCGTGTCCGCGTTCATCGTAGTTTCCCACAACTGTTCGGCGTTCATTTCGCCTAGGCCCTTGAATCGGGTGATGGTGAAATCTTTTTTGGCGTCTTCGACGATGTAGTTGAGTACGTCGACAACTTTTTCCTTGGAGACTTTGTCCCCATTGCGAGCAACCACGAACGGCGGACGGTTGTATTCCTCGATTTGTTTGGCCAGACCACGCAACTTTTTGTAATCGGCGGTAGAGACAACCCCCCAGTTAATTTTCTGATTGTGCGGAGGCCCGAATTGGATTTCGTACAAGCTGTGCTCTTCATCGAAGATGACTCGGCCATCTAGTTTCAGCTTGGCTTTCTCGATTTCTTTCAACAGCCGCTCGACGGTCTTCTTCTCTTCAAAGTCTGTTTTCTTTTCGATGCCGCTGTCGACCAGGAGTTCGACTAAGGCCAGATCGCGGAGGCGGCGGCCAAGCTTGGCGGAGGCGGCCTCGTACTCCTGAACGTTTAGAAGGAAGCTGGTGAGCTTTGCACCTTCAAGTGAAACACCTTCTTTGGCTTTTACGATGTGATCTTCCGTGGCGCGCTTCATTAATTCCCGGGCAAAATCGCGTTCGTCGCGAATGTACTTTTCGGTTTTACCGCGTTTCACGCGATACAAGGGAGGCTGGGCGATGTAAACATGGCCGCGCTCGATCAGTTCCTTCATGTGGCGGAAAAAAAAGGTGAGCAACAGGGTGCGGATGTGGCTGCCATCTACGTCGGCATCGGTCATCAGAATAATTTTGTGGTAGCGAAGTTTGCCGGCGTCGAAATCATCTTTGCCAATGCCGGTGCCTAGTGCGGTGATGATGGCGCGAATTTCTTCGTGGCCAAGCATCTTGTCGTAGCGCGCTTTTTCGACGTTGAGTATTTTTCCTTTGAGCGGGAGGATCGCCTGGAATTTGCGGTCGCGACCCATTTTTGCGGAGCCGCCTGCCGATTCTCCCTCAACGACGAACAGTTCGCAGCGTGCCGGATCGCGCTCCTGGCAATCAGCGAGCTTGCCGGGCAGGCCGCTGGAATCCATGGCGGATTTGCGGCGAGTTAGCTCGCGAGCCTTGCGGGCGGCTTCCCGGGCTCGGGCCGCGTCGATACATTTGCCGATGATGCGGCGGGCCACTGTGGAGTGCTTGTCGAACCATTCACCGAGCTTTTCATTGACAAGTTGCTCGACGTCGCCCTTGATGTCGCTATTGAGCTTGCCCTTGGTCTGGCCTTCAAACTGAGGCTGCGGCAGACGGACGCTGACGACCGCAACCAGGCCCTCGCGAACGTCATCACCGGAGATGGTCACTTCGTCTTTCTGCTCTTTGAGCATTCCCGCGCCGGAAGCGAAATTGTTGATGGTGCGCGTCAAAGCCGAGCGAAAACCGGAAAGGTGCGTGCCCCCATCAACGGTGTTGATGGTGTTGGCAAAAGCAAAAACGTTTTCGCCATAGGTGTCGTTGTACTGGAGAGCGATTTCGATTTCGACAGTACCGCGCTTGCCTTCCATGTAGATGGGCGAATCGTGCAATGTGGTTTTGCCGCGATTGAGATGCTTTACGAATTCCGCGATGCCGCCGGTGAAGCGGAATTCGGCGGTTTTTTCGGTGCGCTCGTCGCCGAGCGTTACCTTCAGACCTTTGTTGAGAAATGCGTATTCGCGGAGGCGCGTCGCCAAGGTATCGTAGCTGAAAACGGTTTTATCGAAGATCGTGGGGTCAGGGTGAAAAGTAACTTTCGTGCCTGTTTTACGCGTTTTTCCCGTTTGTTTGAGTTTGGTAGTGGGCTTGCCCTTTTCATACGACTGTTCCCACACCGCGCCGTCACGTTGAATTTCCAGTTCGAGAAAATCGGAGAGCGCATTGACAACGGAAACGCCGACACCATGGAGACCGCCAGAAACCTTATAGGTATCGCTATCGAATTTTCCGCCAGCGTGGAGAACGGTAAGTACAACTTCGGCGGCGGGACGCTTTTCGGTGGCGTGCATGTCGACCGGAATGCCTCGGCCGTTATCGACCACCGTGACTGAGTTATCCGCATGAACGGTAACGTTCACTTCATCCGCATAACCGGCCATGGCTTCGTCAACGGAATTGTCGACAACTTCCCAGACCAGGTGATGGAGGCCCGTCTCACTGGTCGAACCGATGTACATGGCAGGACGCAGGCGAACTGCTTCGAGCCCGCCCAGAACCTTAATGGATTTCGCGTCGTACTGATGACCAGACTTAATCGTTTCTTTGTCGCCCATTTACTCTCCTGATCTGTGCCTACGGCAACCGCTTCCGGCAAAGCCAGGCAACTCGCCGAGCTTCCGGTAACGATCGAACCAGTGAAAAATTTGAAGCGAGGAAAGGCGTGAAGTGTGAAGACCTCATGCGTCGCCTGACCCTTTGACCCCGATACTGCCGGAGGCTCGTAGGGTTCCTGCTTCATCCCGTCTCGCGCTACGAGACGTGGCGAAGACTTAGATTCTCCAGGGAGTTGACGGCCCTCTGGCGCTAGGGGTAACAAGTCAACGATCCTGGCGGACGTGCCGAGGTGCGGAAAAACCACGACTCGACAGCACCTAAATTCTACTGGATCTTGGCCAATTTCTCAAGTTTGTGCATAGCCCTTGTGGATAAATAAAGGCATATTTTTCATATGGTTACAAGTGGTCAGCGGCGAGTTTTCGGGCGAGCACGGTTCGCTTGGAAAGGAAAAACGATCTGCGCGATTGCCGTCCCTCTCCAGTCACCGGACGGCCGGGCGAGTATCCATTGTCGAATAAACGGAGTCGCTAACAGGCGAGCCCGAGAAAGGAACTCAGGTTCAGATGCGCATGGGCATGATGACGTAGCGATAGCGAAAACTGTCGTCGGCCAGGGGACGCATCTGACCAGCAGATTGTTCGTCTTTCAGCTCGATGCTGATCGGACCGTCGGCCGCGGCGGCAAGGAAATCCAGAACATAGCTCGAATTAAATCCGATGGAAATGGCCTCACCCTTATATTCCTTGTCGAGAGTTTCTTTGGCTTCGCCGTATTCCGGGCTGGACGCGGAAATTTCCACGCCTTCCGGACTAACGGCAAGCTTCACAGCATGGGAGCGCTGATCAGCCAGTTGGGAAACGCGCCGAACAGCGTCGTTCAGTTCGCCCCGCTCTAGAACGACGGTTTTGTTATTCTCGCGCGGAAGAACCGCTTCATAATTGGGGAATTGGCCAGTAAGAATGCGGGAAATCAGCAGACGGTGCTCGACTTGGAAGAATAGGTGGCTCTCGTCCTTTGCAAATTCCAGATGAGCTTCAGAGCCCGCTGCACTGGAAAGCTTTTCGACCTCGTCCATAGCTTTCTTGGGGATCAGAACGCGAACTTCACCGTTCAGACCAGAAAGTTTTTGGTCCGTTTCCGCAAGCGCCAAACGATGACCGTCGGTCGCCACCATAGCTAGCGTGTCCGGCTTAATAATGAGCAGTCCACCGTTTAGGGTGTAGCGCGATTCTTCCATGGAAATCGCAAATTTTGTTTTGGCAATGAGACTTTCTAGTACCGCTGCAGGGATTTTCACTAGCGTGTGCGGCATAGCTGGCAGCGCTGGAAAATTTTCTTTGGCCATTCCGACCAGTTTGTATTTCTTCTTATCGCTTACGATTTCAATCCAGTGATTGTCGAGAAGCTTGAATTTGATTTCGCCTTCCGGAAGCAGACGGACAAGCTCCAGCAATTTCTTGGCGGGAATGGTTCCGGCGCCTTCCCGTTTTACTTTGGCTTCGCAAGAAGTACGAACACTCAGCTCCAAATCCGTTGCCGTGATCGTGAGGCGGCTCCCTCTGGCCTCGACAAGTAGGTTGGAGAGAATGGGAATGGTGGTCTTGCGTTCCACAACACCTTGCGTTGTGGTGAGCTCATTCAGTAGAGCCGACTTCGATACGCTGAATTCCATCGATTGACTTTCCTCGCGTGCGGTTCCAGTTGTTGCGGACATGTCGTCTCCGGTCCAAATCTCTACCGCTAGCGTACTGTACTCGTTTTTTGGCAAAGTATAAAGTGCGCAGGTGGGGCAGGTGGGGCAGGGCAGGGTCTGTGGAAATTGCATCTTTATTTTGGGTCTGTTTGCCAGTAGAAGTTTCTCTCTCACACAAGAGTTTTCAAAAAAACAATCATCAAGGCAAGAATTAGAACTTAAAAGGAATTTAAAACCCTTGTTGTGATGATGACTGCTGTGGATTGGTGGAAAAGTGCATAAAATGAATTCCTGGTTGCGTTTTTTATGACAGCTGTTCAGTGAATTTTTCTGCGACGCTTCGGATAACAGCGGTGAATAGAACATTCGAGAGAACTCTAGAACATTCATAAACAGATTGTCCGCAAGAAACACAGTGGTTGTTCACAAATTCCCCACAGGTTTAGCGAACAACACTCTGAGTAGAGCCGCCTCGAACGGGCGGTCTAGAGTGCCGCTTTCCACAGAATGTTCACTGGTCTATCGCTCAGAGCGGTTGTCTATGCGGTCGTGATGCCCAAAGATAGTATCTAGGGAATGCACCAAACGCGGGCGGGAATCTGACGGCCCGATCGGGAAAATTTTTCGGGCTAGACCGGTGGCTGCAACCGCGTTAAAGGATGGGACAAGTGCGGGGCCAGATGGCGCTCGGTCAGAGCCCGGGCGCGAGCTAAACTTCTGTCTTCCGCGTGCAGCTCGAAGGTAGAGGGCGTTATCGAAACAAATTCAACGAAGACAGCCAACCGGTTTGACGGGATCGACGTATTGCGCGGTTTATCGATCGTGGTGGTGGTGCTACATCACATCAACCTGCGGTTCTTAATCAACGATGTCCCACTCGAACCGGAGCTTCCGAAGCAACTCGGTAAGATTCTGTTCTGGAATGGGGCGAATGGCGTCACCGTGTTCTTTGCCATCTCCGGATTTCTGATCACTACCATGACTCTGCGGCGTTGGGGTTCGTTGCGCGCCGTTGATCTACTGGAGTTTTACAAATTGCGGTTTGCGCGAATCGCCCCGTTGCTGCTGGCCCTTCTGGTCTTTCTCAGCGTACTACATCTTTCCCACGTGCAAGGTTTTGTCATTCCACCAGAACGGGCGAGCCTCGGGCGGGCGCTATTTGCAGCGCTCACATTTCATATCAACCGATTGGAGGCGGTCCGGGGATATTTGCCGGCAAGCTGGGACGTGCTGTGGTCGCTTTCCATCGAGGAAGTTTTCTATCTATTCTTTCCGGTGATCTGCCGACTCGCGAAAGGGCCGCTAGCCCTCATCTTGATTCTAGTGGGGTTTGTCGCGATCGGGCCATTCGCGCGGACAGTTTTGACGAAAAACGAATTGTGGGCGGATTACGGATATCTGTCGTGCATGGACGGGATTGCTTGGGGATGTTTAACAGCACTGCTAGCGAGGGTGTGGCGCGCCGGTCGATGGCCATCGATCGCGCTAAAAATCAGCGGCACATTGCTGATCATGCTGGTGATGCTGGCGCGGCCGCTGGTTGCGGGGCTGCATTTATATCAATTTGGACTCGATTTTACGGTACTGGCGCTAGGCACGTGCTTCCTGATACTGACTGTAGCGCAAGAAAACAAAGTTGGGCGATGGCCAACGGGCTTGCTGCGATGGTTTGGCAGGCACAGCTACGAGGTGTATCTGACGCATTGCTTCATCATGATATGGGGAATACAGAGTTATTTGGTGCTGGGGCTTTCCTCTGGATGGGCACCGGTTTGGTACCTGATCATGTTCGTGTTGTCGGGGATTTTAGGTTGGATCGTCGCGAACTGGTATTCGGAGCCGATCAATCGGTGGTTGCGAACCAGAGGAAAGCTTGGGGCCAGGCGAGATCGTACAGACCAAGCTGCCCCAACCGGGGCCTAAAATCTAATAGGAAGATTACTGTAAGGCGTCCATCAAGCGGGTGATAGTGCGGTTAAGTTCTTTGTCAGAGCGGCGGAGTTCTTCGATCTTGTTGATCGAGTGCAGGACGGTGGTGTGATGTTTGCCGCCGAATTGCCGCCCGATTTCTGGAAGCGAAGCAGTGGTCAGTTGCTTCACGATGTACATCGCAACCTGGCGCGGAAAAGCGATGGCGCGGGTATTGCTGCGAATCTTGAGATCCTGCTCACGAAGATTGAAATGCTCGCTGACGCGCTTCTGGATTAAGTCGATGGTTACACGCTTTTCCTGCGAAGCGATGATGTTACGCAATACCTGCTGAGCTGTCGCGAGCGATATGGAAGTGCCGGTCAGCGAAGCGTAGGCCATCAAGCGGGTGAGAGCGCCTTCAAGTTCGCGCACATTCGATTTGATTGCGCGAGCAATGTATTCCGCGACTTCATCAGGCAGGTTAAAACGATCGTTCTCGGCTTTCTTCTGCAAGATGGCAATCTTGGTTTCAAGATCGGGCGGCTGAATGTCTGCTATCAAGCCCCATTCGAAACGCGAACGAAGGCGTTCTTCGATCGAGTTGATGTCTTTTGGCAAGCAGTCTGAAGAAATCACGATCTGCTTCTGCTGTTCATACAAGGCATTGAAGGTGTGGAAGAACTCTTCCTGGGTCCTCTCCTTGCCGGCGATGAACTGAATATCGTCAACCAGCAAAACATCGACCGTGTGAAAGCGATCGCGGAAACTGATCATGCGATCGAAACGCAGCGAGTTGATCACTTCAATGGTGAACTTTTCGGCACTCACGTAACTGAGGCGCATGGCCGGATTGCGCTTCTTGATGGTGTGCCCGATGGCATGCATCAAGTGGGTCTTGCCCATGCCCACACCGCCGTAGAGGAAAAGCGGGTTATAGGATTTGGATGGCTGCTCGGCAACGGCCCGGGATGCGGCGTGCGCAAACTCGTTGGACTTGCCGACGACGAACGAATCAAAGGTGTAGCGCGTGTTCAGTTGATGATCGCTGCTCTCAAAGTCGAGCTTAGACTGCTTGGCCGAGGAGATCGCAGGAGTACCCTGAACGGGCTCTTCTTCCGTGCAGACGTATTGCACTTTGGTGTTGGGAGTCCCCATCTGGTGGAAGACAGCCTTCACAATCTCGCCGTATGTGCGCGTAAGGACCTGACGGAAGACCGCGCTGGGAATCTGAACAAATAGCGTATCGCCTTCGCCGCGGTTCAGCCGAGTAGGTTGGAACCAGGTGTTGTAGGTGTTGATGCTGACGCGGGACTTGATCAAATCAAGAAATTTGTCCCAAGTGTTTTGAATTTCGTGTTCTCTGCCAAGTTGGGTAGCGGTCGTCATCGTATTGAAAAAAACCAAATCCCGGCCATTTTCCACAGATGTGAATATGCTGTGGAAAGCCGTATCGCCCTAAAGCTTCTCGCTTTGGAGTTCAAGCTCGCGCCGGGAATGAATCGTTTTGCCCCGTGGATCCCCGTGCAGCCCCTTCAGAGTTGCTGGACCAAATCTCGCACCACAAACTGCGAGAATTCTCGCGCACTGTTGGTTTGGGGGCAAGCGAAAAGTGAGAGAGACCAGGTAGCAACGTTCACATAACATTCACAACTTTTCCACAAGCACAAGAATTGTGCAAGTACCCGCGAAACCGCACAGATTCCCATATATTTCGTAGTGTTAAAAGTTTCCAAAAACGAGAGTGCCCAATTGTGGTGCAGTTGAGCCTGAGGAAAACTTGAACAGTTTTCTAGTGATTTCGGTCGGGACGGCGGAATTCGAAGATGCCTAACGGGTCGGAACCGATTAGAAGACGATCTTCCTCGACCAGAATGACATTGGCTTCAAGCCGGGCGTTGTCGGAAGTGTAGATTTGATACTCGGAACGGCGGTTCCCGTCCTTATCGAAGTGCAGCAAAGTGTTGTGCAAGCACATCCAGAGGTCGCCATTGACAGGATCGACCCCGAAAGCGGTGAGGATCGGATGAAGCGTTGGCGGCTCATCACGTTTATCCTGACGGTCGATTTCGCGACGTGCCGCGCGCCCTTCAGACCACGCACCGAGGCCCGTGAACTCGAAATCAACTCCGCCATAGCCAAAGCGGTCGTACTGGCGAACACGTGGCTCGGGGAGATAGGTGTAGCCGTAATACATGTGGCCTTCAGAGTCGGAAGCGAGGCTACCCTGGCTCAAATAGCGATTCAGCTCGGGGCGGGAAGAGAGCTCTTCCGGATCGCCCACTTCGTGCACCGGGTGGCCGGCGGCGTTGTAGACCGTCACAAGATGCGCCCCGCGAGAAGTAGCAACAGCCACTTCGCCATCCTCTAGCGCAAGGACGGAAAGGGGGGCGTTGACCGGAATGGAGCGGAGAAGCTTTCCGTCCGGGGCAAATTCGCTGATCAGGTTGGAGCCGCGATCTGCGACATAGATGTTGCCCTTGGTGTCGACATCGCAGTCTTCGCCAAAAGAGATCGCAGACCGGCCTGCCTTGTTGCTAACGGACTCGGGTGAGGAAGCACCGATTACGATCAGTTGCCTTTGCTGAGAGTCGAACACGACCAACCCAGTGTTGGGCGTCGCCAAAATATAATATTTGCCATCCGCGCCCCGGCGAAGAGCGCGCAGGCCGGGCCCGATGGGTTTGAACAGGCGTTTGTTGGCGGTGAGCTGGTCGTCGACCTCTTGAGCGGCCGTGGCAAGGACGATTCCTACAGGACATAGAAATGCAGCAGCAAGGAAAAGCTTGGCCAAGGATCTTTGCATGGTCTTTCAGATTGCAGAGAAGCCCTCCCGGTTGCCCGGAAAATTCACCCGGCGAGCGGATGGGGCAGCTTCTGGGCCAAACCTGAGAGAGCAAACTGCACTGGCCCCCGGTCAATTGGGGAGATTAGTCAATGAGCAGGCGGACGCGTTCGATGGATTTTGCACGGAGACGCCCGGAATCGTTGCGCGGTAGTGTGTCGTCGGTTTCGATAACGACCGAGTTCATCTGCACGTCACCGGTGGCAACCTCGAACCTCGAGGGAAGAACCTCGATAAATTTTTTTAGGACACCAGAACGTTCCATGCCGATTACCCCGTCGTGCGGACCGGTCATGCCTACGTCAGTGATATACGCAGTGCCGTTCGGGAGAACCCGCTCATCGGCTGTGGTGACATGCGTGTGAGTGCCGACGACGGCGGTGACGCGACCATCGAGATACCAGCCTAGGGCGATTTTCTCGCTGGTAGTTTCCGCGTGAATATCAACAAGGACAAATTCAACATCCGCGGGGATTTTTTCAAGAACAGCGTCGGCTTTTTTGAAGGGATCATCAATGGCGGGGAGAAAGACCCGTCCCTGCAAATTCAGCACCGCGAATTTCACGCCATTTTTTGCCGTGCCTGCGTATAAACCTGAACCGGGATTTTGATCCGGAAAATTTGCCGGCCGGAGAAGCCGGGGCTCATGCGGCATAAAGTCTATGATTTCCTTTCGATCCCAACTGTGGTTGCCCCCAGAAATCACGGCGATATTGAGGGCCAGCAGTTCTTGGGCGATGCGCGGAGTAATGCCGAAGCCCGAGGCGGAATTTTCCCCGTTGGCGATGACCAGGTCGATGCCCCGTTGCTCGACGAGGTCGGCGAGACGGTCATGGACGATCCGGCGGCCCGGCGAGCCAACGATGTCACCAATAAAAAGAACCTTCATCGAGGAGAACTCGGCCTTTCAAGCCGGGCCTTAGCAAGCAGATCTCTCGGCTCGGGATGACGGCTACAAAAATAAAGGAGCGGGACTGCTTGGCCGTGAGAGGCTAGGCCGTGAACCTCTGAAATAGGTGGGCACCGCGAGCCAACCATTAGGCTTTCCTGCCCCGCTCGCGGCTCCTTGAGAGAACCCGCCAACGGGACAGGCCGTGCACACAAGCTGACTTTGCGCAGCACCCCAGAGATTCGTTACGGTTCAAACGGCTTTCGCTTCACACCTGCTTCGAAGTACCGCTCGAGAGATATTATCCTACCTGCAGCGGTTCGCGTCCAACTGCTCAGCCAGTTCAGCCAGTGTCGATTGTGGCGGCGCGACGGCTTTGTGTGCTTCCCTTGAGCAGCGGCGGGCCGCTACAATGTCGTGTCGAGGTCAGGAGAATTCGATGAATTATCGGCGATTTGGACGAACCGGATGGCGGGTCAGCGAAATTGGGTACGGAATGTGGGGACTAGCCGAGTGGAGCGGGTCGGACGACACCGAGACCCTACAGTCGCTCTACCGAGCGATCGAATTGGGTTGCAACTTTTTCGACACCGCTTGGGCGTATGGAGACGGTAAAAGCGAGCAGATCCTGGCAAAGGTGTTGCGCGAAAAAAAGTATAGTCCGAGTTCCGGTGGGCCGGATCGACACTTGTATGTCGCGACAAAAATTCCGCCGCGAAACCGGAGATGGCCGAGTACTCGTGAATTTACATTGGACGATTGCTATCCCCCGGACTATGTCGAGGAATACATCGAGAGAAGCTTGAAGAATCTGGGGGTGGACACAATCGACCTGATGCAATTCCACACTTGGGAAGACCGTTGGCTGAATGACGAGCGTTTGCCACGTTCGATTGAGAACATGAAGAAGAGTGGGAAGGTGCGGGCGGTTGGGCCCAGCATCAATCGATGGGAACCCGCCAACGGATTACGCATGGTGCTCGAAGGCTATGCCGATGCGGTGCAAGCGATATACAACATTTTTGACCAGAATCCGGAAGATGCGTTACTGCCGATTTGCGCCATGAAAGAAGTGGGATTCATTGCGCGAGTGCCGTTTGATGAAGGAACCCTGACCGGGACATTGACTTTGGATTCGAAATGGTCGGCCGACGATTGGCGCAGCACGTATTTCGTCCCGGAAAATCTGAACTCGAGCGTGGAGCATGCGGAAGCGCTGCGGCCGGTGATTCCTTCGGGAATGACCATGGCGGAATTGGCGCTGCGATTCATTTTGTCGAATAAGAATGTGAGCACGATTATTCCGGGTATGCGCAAAATGAAGAATGTGCAAGCGAATGTGGCGGCCAGCGATGCCGGCCCGTTGCCGGCGGAATTGCATAGAAAGCTGCGAGCGCACCGTTGGGATCGCAATCCGACTCCCTGGTCGCAGTGATCGAGGCGTAAATGAGTAGGGGAATTAAAGTGCAAATCTTCGGGCAGACCTACACGATCAACGGCGATCTGGATGAAGCCTACGTGCGCGATCTGGCGGCTTATGTCGACGGAAAGATGCAAGCGATTTCAGAGAATACCTCCACGATTGATACACAGAAGGCCGCGGTACTCGCGGCGCTATCGATTGCCGATGAGTTGTACAGTGTGCGGAATGAGCGCGGGAATCGGGAGGAACTGTTGAAAGAGCAGGCGGAGCGCTGCTTGACGCTGGTGGAGAGAGCGATTAAACAGACAGAGTAGGTGAACGCCCGGAGGCATCGCCCCAGTTCGAGGCGGCATACCAAACGACAGCTTCGCTTTAGGTGGTGCGCAGTGAGGCGTTTAGTTTTTTTTCCACGGCGCTGATGATTCTGGCGCAAAAATCACTCAGCTGAGAATCGGTGAATGTTGCTTCGCGGCTCTGGAACGTGATTCGGACGAGCAAGGAATATTTTCCCGCCGGCACGTTTTTCCCGCGGAAAAGATCGGCGGCTTCGACAGAAGCGATCTCTGGAATATTCAGAGAGGCGATTGTGTCACGAACTTGCGCGAAGGTTACGCCATCTAGAAGAAACAGAGAGAAATCGCGTTCAACCCCCGGGAAACGCGGGAGTGGATCGTAACGGCGACTATTTCTAACGCCATAGAACATGCAATAGACCGGGCCGAGTTCAAGCTCGGCAAGAAAAACATCCTGACGGAATTTAAATTTGTCGGCGACGCGCTTGGCAAGTTGACCGGCAGCACCAAGAGGCTGCTTGCTTTCTTTGCCAAGATAAATTGTGCCGCGTTTTGCAGAGTGCAGCCACTCAGGACCGCCCGGCTGCCAGCAGAATCCCCCAGAGAGCGCGCCGGCTAGGTCGAGATCCCCTTTTAAGTCCGCGAAATCATATTCTCGTGCGGGATCATAAAGACCTTCAAGACGAGCGAGGCCGGTTGCCCCGATTGTAAGCACGCGGGTTTCTACGGATTTTCCTCGAGCAACGAGATAGCGATGAGCGATTTCAAAGAGACGAACGTTGCGCTGCCCGTGATTGAGATTCCATTCAAGCGCGGCAGCCATGGTGATCGCGCCGGTCGATCTCAGGACACCTGCTTCCTCCGAAAGAGGGTTAGAAAGCTTTGCGGGTGCTACCTCGGGAGGGCGGAACAAATCATTGCGTTCTTCGGCCACGTGCGGGATGGTGACGATTTCGTGATAGCCGAGGCCAATGAGGCGCTCGCGTAAAGCTGTTTCCGCTTCGTACTGGGGGAGGCGCGCGGCGGGGATCTGTGCCGCAGGCAAACGAGGAGGAAATTTATCCAAGCCATAGATGCGGGCGACCTCTTCGATGAGGTCAATTTCGCGATCGACGTCGGCGCGCCAGGATGGTTTTGTGCATTCCCAGGCAGCAAGCAGAGAATTTTCCGCGCCGCGATTGTCATCGGCACGTTGCGGGGCGAAGCCCAAAGCACAGAGAATCGATTCCACTTCCTTGTCGGGAACATCGGCGCCAAGAATGCGAAGCATTTCGGCGCGGGTGAGTGCGATTTTTTTCCGTTCGCGCTTTCCAGGATAAACATCAACCACGCCGGCAAGCAATTCACCGCCCGCCAGTTGCAGAATCAATTCGGCGCATCGGCGCGAGGCGAATTCTGCCATTTCCGGATCAGCTCCACGGCCGAAGCGCGTGCTCGCTTCGGTGTGGAGTTTTAAAAGACGACTAGCACGACGGATGGCGATCGGATCGAACCAAGCGCACTCGATGAGCACATTCTTGGTGGAAAAGGAGATCTCAGTTTCCGCGCCGCCCATAATGCCGCCAATACCGACGGCACGACTACCGTCACCGTCAGAAACCGCACAGATGGCTGGATCGAGCGTGCGTTCTATGCCATCGAGTGTTTTTATTTTCTCAGCGGGCTTGGCGCGGCGAATCACCAGACTGTGATTGCTCACTGTGTCGTAATCGAATGCGTGCAACGGATGACCGAGCTCGAGCATGACGTAGTTGCTGATGTCTACGACGTTGCTGATGCTGGCCACGCCTGCGGCTTCCAATCGGCCTTTCAGCCAAGCAGGAGAAGGTTGAATTTTTACACCGCGAATCGCACGAGCGGTGAATCGCCCGCAGAGTTCCGGCGCTTCGATCCTCACACTGGCTCCGTCCGTTACTCCGGCAGAGGTGGTTTCCGCTAGTTTCGGTGAAATATTTTTTAACGGCAGGCGATAAATAGCGGCAACTTCGCGAGCAATACCTAGCATGCCGAGACAATCAGGGCGATTGGAGGTGACTTCCGCATCGATTACCGCTCCGTGAGGACCCTTTTCAACGCCTGCGATATTGGTGCCGGAAAGAGCCAAGCGCGACGCGAGCTCATCGGGCGATGCGGGAAAATCGACAAACTCTTTGAGCCAATTGCAAGAGACTTTCATGCGCCAATCCCTGTCGAGGGTAAATTGCCGGCGAAAATCCGGGTGCGATATTCGAAGCGAACAAGGCCGTTACACTGGTAAGCGGTGAAGATGTGCTCTAGCTCATTCATCATCTGCGGAAAGCCTGACTGATCGGGCGTAGGAGCATAGGAACTGCTGTGCAAACGGCCGCTGAGGCCCGCAAAATCAAAATCCTGAAAGTTGGGCACGTCGTGCGAAACAAAGGCGTCGGTGCCGAAAAAAGAGAGTATGTCCTGAGATTGCGGATAGCTGTCACTCACGCGGGCGTAATCGGTCCCGAAGCGGCGAAGCAGCGCTTCGTAGTCCCGAAGAAAGGGGGTGGTATCCGACTGGCGTTCGTTGTTGACGATTACCACCCAACCGCCCGGCTTCAGGATGCGCGAGAATTCTTGGCGAGTGCTTGCCGGGTCGAACCAGTGGAACGCCTGAGCTGCGGTCACAAAATCCACGCTCTGGTCGGCGAGAGTGGTGGCTTCCGCTGATCCCGTGATACTGGCAAAGCCTGGATAGGCGCGGAGGAAGTCTTCCCCGGCCGCCTGCATTTCGGCATTGGGCTCAATCCCGTATACGTGATTGCCGTTTTGCAGAAATAGTTTGCTGAAAAGGCCTGTGCCGGAACCGATGTCAGCAATGATGTGGCCGGGATGCAGTCCGCAGTTCAGAGCGAGGAAAGTAATGACCTCTGGTGGGTAGCCGGGGCGATAGCGGGCATAATCGTCTACGCGATTAGAGAAGCGCTGTTTGGCATTGGCGAACGTCATTGATTTAGCATCCGTTCTCTAGAAGCCTCTGCAATCGACAAGAGATCCCTCGACTGGGCACCGGCAAACTTCCTCGGCGCTCCTCTCAGCATGACACAGGAGTCGCTCATGCCACCTCAATTACGGAAACTGGCGCAGGAAACGTACATCGTTCTGGAAAAATATCTGAATGTCGTCAATGCCGTATTTCAGCATGGCCAGACGATCGATGCCGATGCCGAAGGCGAAGCCAGTTACTTTTTTCGGATCGTAATTCACGAAGCCGTAGATTGCAGGATCAACCATGCCGGCGCCGAATAATTCGATCCAACCGGAGCCTTTGCACTTGCCGCAGGTGCCACCGGATTTAGCTGCGCCGCTGCCGCCACAGAAAATGCAGGAGGCGTCGAACTCGACCGACGGTTCGGTAAACGGAAAATAGCTGGGGCGAAAACGGCTCTTCACATTTTCACCAAAAAACTTTTTGATGAAATAATCGATCGTGCCGGTGAAATCGCAAAAAGTAATGTCAGCATCGACGGCCAGACCTTCGATCTGGTGGAACATGAAGGAGTGCGTGGCGTCGGGATTGTCTCGGCGATAAACCTTGCCGGGGGCGATGACCCGAACGGGAGGCTGACGCTTTTCCATGGTGCGGATCTGCACAGGCGAAGTGTGCGTGCGGAGAAGCAATTGTTCCGCAGTGCCTTTCGGCAGTTCGAGATAGAACGTGTCCATGTCGTCGCGGACAGGATGATACTCGGGAATGTTTAACGCTTCGAAATTGTAATAAGGAGTTTCAATTTCGGGGCCCTCGGCAACGGAAAAGCCGATCGAGAAGAAAATATCTTCGATTTCCTGCATGACCTGGCGAAGCAGATGACGGGTCCCGATCGGGCGAGCCACCCCGGGGAGCGAAAGGTCGATGCCACGCTTGGCGCTTGCTTCGGTTCCCGCGGCAGCTTCGAGGGAGGATAGACGTTCGCTCATCTGCGAATCGACATGCTTGCGCAACTCGTTTAGCGCAGCGCCGACAGCGCGTTTCAATTCCGGTGTGGCGGGTTTCAGCCAATGATCGGTGACCAGGCTAAGGACGCCTGACTTACGTCCAAGCCAGGTATCGCGGAAACTTTTGAATGTAGCTTCGTTCTTAACGGCGGTAATTTCGGCGTCAAAACGCGAGCGGATTTCCGCGAACAGCGATTGAACCTCCCGGGCGGAGTGGATGTTTAAGGACGCGAGAGTTTGCGCGAGTTTCGATTCTGAAGTCGTCATGGTGATCAGCGATTCAGGATACAACACGGGGCACGCACCGTCGTGCCCCGGCTAGGGAAATCCTCCTGTGAGCTACAGATAAATTACGTGCTGCGTGGCTTCTTGTTGGTTTTGACTTGTGGCGGAGCGGCGGCTTTTGCTTTTTCAGCAATTTGTGCGAAGCCTGGAGCGTCCTTCACAGCCATGTCGGCAAGAACTTTGCGGTCAATCGTGATGCCCGCGACTTTCATGCCATTGATCAGCTGTCCGTACGTCAGGCCACACAAACGAGCGGCAGCGCCGACACGCTGAATCCACAGGCGGCGGTACTGGCGCTTCTTCACGCGGCGATCGCGGAACGCATAGCGATCCGCGCGATTGGCGGCTTCCTGAGCGGATTGGTAAAGCTTGCTCTTGGTGAGGAAGAAGCCCTTGGTCCTCTTCAGATATTTCTTACGCCGGGCCCGGCGTTTCGTGCTGCGTTTTACGCGTGGCATGGGTTTTCTCCTTCAAATTTATGGTACCCGGTGATCAGGGATGAAGGTTCGCGCTGCCAGCCTAGAAACCCTCTGGCCTGAAGGCCCGAGCTACCGCTTTATTCGAGAAACATCAGGTTGCGGAGAAACGCAGAGATGCACAATGCGATTCACGCAACGGGTTTGTTTCCGGTGAGATTTGTAGTTGGCGGCGCAAACCACCTCTACATTCGTTTTCCTCGAGCTTGCGCCGAGGAAAACAGACTCCGCAATCGGGAGCCAACAGCCGGCAGGCACCCGTGAAGCGCTGCCTGGCACGTTTTGCGGATTCGAATCCGCAACTTCATTATGAAGGCGCGATGAATTGCGCATCCACGAAGATCGAAAAACTAGAAGCTGTAGGGCATCATCTGCCGAACGGCATTGACGTCGGTCTTGTCGACCTTCGTCAGTTTCTTGAGCTTGCGCATACGCTTGGCGGCTTTGGTGCCGAGTAGGTGGCGCTTACCGGAATGCATGCGAACGATTTTGCCATTGGCGGTAATCTTGAAACGCTTGCGAGCGCCGCGATGAGTCTTCAACTTCAGTTTTGGTTTCAGCGAATTGCGTGGCATTGCTTCTAATCCTCTCCCTACGGACCGAGTGAACCCGGCCACTTCTAAGATTTCAGGGAACAACAGTCTTCTCTGAGTCCGTCAAGTCCCCAATCGTACCGCTTTATGCGTTCTGCTGGGCCGATGTTGTCGGCTTGCTTACAGGCGTGCCACCCTTTTTGGGAGCCAGCAGCGCGACCAGAACGTTGCCTTCCATACGCGGCATCGTCTCGATCTGACCCTGTTCGCCAATCTCCGCCAACAAACGCGTCATCTTGGCACGACCAACTTCCTGGTGGGCCATTTCGCGGCCACGATGGAAAATCATGGCGCGAACTTTGTGGCCTTCACCGAGAAACTTCAAGATCTGATTCTTGCGAACTTGAAAATCGTGCTCCGCGGTCGCCGGACGAAACTTTACTTCTTTCAACTGCGAACCACGGCTGCTTTTCCGCTGTTCGTGGGCTTTCTTGTTCTGCTGGTAAAGAAACTTGCCGTAGTCGGTGATCTTACAAACCGGTGGATCCGCCGTTGGCGAAATTTCCACCAGATCGAGACCCCTTTCACGTGCCATACGTACGGCTTCAAAGGGCTGCATTACCCCAAGCTGGCCACCTGCATCATCAATTACCCGGACTTCTCGAGCGCGTATTCGCTCGTTAATACGAATACGGTCGGCTTGCCGGAAATTCCGCTCAGCGATAAATCCCCCTAGACATAAGAAAGGCACCCATGAAGAACCGGGACGCACTCCGTTTTTACAACCACGCCTCAGCTAGTTAAGCACAAGAGGCAGGCTATAAAGTATAGCATGGCAAAGGGATGGCACAAGGTAGAGAAGCCAGGATTGCCAGGATGCGACCTTCATTTTTTTTGTTTAGCTCGTGGCCACCCAAGCCTCAGATGAGACCGCCCGGGAGAGCAATTCGAATTCGCCTAGAGCACCTCGTAGGCGGGCGCGCAGTCGCACCGGTTTCTCGGGCATCGAAACGAGCCGTGTCCCCGGAGGAGGCGTACTCTCCTCCACCAGATGGCCGCTACGGGCATAGGTAATCAGAGCGATCGATCCGGGCGCGTCGCTTGCAGGATGAGCGGAACGTTCGTCCCAATCAATGTAGAAGGGCAATAGGCCTTCCCGGTCATCCACGTAGGAGAGCGTTTTCCAACTGAGAAGTTGGCCGTCCGGACGCCGGCGGGAGCCGGCAATCGGCCCTTGGCAGCGAATTCCCCTTTGCCGCAGGGTTGCTGCAAACTGCTCCAGGCACTTCTGGCGAATGGCGTAGCCCACAAGCAACGGTTCAAAGAGGGTTCTGATTTCTTTGTGCCAGGCCAATTCGCTTTGTGCCGGATCGGGGGCAAGAATTTCCAGATACGAGGTCCGACCAATCTTGAGAAGCGCATTGCGGGTGCCGCGACCGGGATGCGAACCGCCAAGGGCCGCCTTATATCCGGAAAGCTTTTCAAGATGAGCGATCCCTCGACCGAGATCGCTGCAACCAAGAATTAGGTGATCGAGGATTTCCGTCACAGCCAGCGCTCAAAACAGCGAACAGGAAAGCTATAGAATGGTTCGCGACGAAATTTCAGTCTGTAAATTTGTAACTAATTCCGCGATGGGGCGCGGGCCGAGGTCACCCTTGGTGCGATGACGAACGCTGACAGTACCGGCTTCGGCTTCTTTGGGGCCGAGCACGAGCATGTAGGGAATTTTCTGGAGCTGAGCGTCGCGAATTTTTGCCGGCAGCTTTTCGTTGCGTTCGTCCAGATGCACGCGGATCGCGTGACTCTTTAGCGTGTCGAAAATGTGGCGGGCGTAATCCTGCACTTTTTCGCTGACCGGGCAAATCTCGACTTGTACCGGAGCAAGCCAAAGAGGAAACGCCCCGGCGTAGTGCTCAATGAGAATGCCGAAGAAGCGCTCAACGGAGCCGAGCAACGCCCGGTGAACCATTAAGGGTTGATGGCGCGCACCGTCTTCACCGACAAATTCCAGAGCGAAGCGCGCCGGCAAGTTGAAATCGAACTGAACGGTGCCGAGTTGCCAGGGCCGCCCGATGGCATCGATGATCTTGATATCGATTTTGGGCCCGTAAAACGCGGCTTCGCCTTCGATGCGCTTGTAGGGAATATTCATGCGGTTCACAGTGTTGGCCAGAGCGTTGGTGGCTCGGGCCCAGTCTTCGGGTTTGCCGGTGTAATTTTCCGGATGCTGGGGATCCCAATCGGAAAGTTCGACTTCGAATTTGTCGAAGCCAAAGTTCCTCATGACCGCGAATGCAAAGTCGACGCAGCCTTCAACCTCCGATTCGATCTGATCTGGCGTGCAGAATATGTGAGCGTCGTCCTGGGTGAAACCGCGAACGCGCAACAGACCGTGGAGAACGCCGCTGCGCTCGTAGCGATAAACGGTGCCGAGTTCGGCAAGGCGAACAGGTAGATCGCGATAGCTGCGCAACTTCGATTTGTAAATCAGGATATGGCCCGGGCAATTCATGGGCTTTAGCTGATACTCGGCGTTTTCGACTTCTACCGGCCCGAACATGTTGTCTTTGTAATAGCCGGTGTGGCCGGAGGTTTTCCAGAGGTCCAGGCGCATGATGTGCGGAGTAAAAACCATATCATAGCCGCGCTTCTGCAATTCTTCGCGAAGCCAGTTTTCCATGATCGTGCGGATCAAGCCGCCTTTGGGATGCCAGAAAATCAGACCCGGACCGGCTTCTTCCTGAACGCTAAACAGATCGAGTTCCGCGCCAAGTTTGCGATGATCGCGACGCTTCGCTTCTTCCAAACGATGGAGATATTCGTCGAGCTGTTTCTGGTTGTAAAACGCCGCGGCATAGATCCGCTGCAGTTGGGGATTCCCTTCCTGACCCTTCCAGTAGGCCCCGGCAACGCTCATTAATTTGAATGCCTCAATGCGTTTTGTAGAAGGGATATGCGGGCCGCGGCAGAAATCGATAAATTTGCCGGTGGTGTAAAACGAAACCATCGGTTCATCGGCTTTTTCCTGGATCAATTCACATTTGAAAAGCTGCTTGGAATCTTGATAGAGCCTCAGAGCTTCGTCTTTGGGAAGCAGTTTGCGCTCGTTTGGCAGATCTTTGGCCGCGAGCTCGTGCATTTTCCGTTCGATTTTCTCGAGGTCTTCGGGGACGAAAGGCTGCTCGCGCAGGAATTCATAGAAAAATCCATTTTCAACTGGTGGGCCAATGCCGAGCTTCACTTCGGGATAAAGTTCCATAACCGCTGCAGCGAGAAGGTGCGAGGCGGAATGGCGAAACACGAACAGGGCATCCGGATCTTTCTCGGTGAGGATTTGAAGTTTGACATCTTGCTCAAGCGGGCGGCGAAGGTCAAACAATAAACTACCGTCTTCGGCGGGATCGACGGAATTAGAGAAAATGCCCGACTTTTCCTCTCTGCCGTCTGCGCCAGTGGCAAACACCTTAGCGACGAGCGCCGCATCGGCAAGGCGCGGAGAGATTGATTTGGCGATCTCGAGGGGTGTCGTGCCTTTGGGTACTTCCTTTACGCTGCCATCGGGGAGAGTTACGTGAATCTGATCCATTAGACGTTGTCCTGACAGGCTAAGTATCTGCCGCGTATTTTAACTATTTAGAGTATCGGCGGGTGGGGTGCTGGTCAAGCCACAGATGCCATCAGAGGATCATGACTTGAAGCAGTTCCTTCAACTGAAAATGGGTATGATGATTCCAGTCGCGATCTGTGGCGTGCGCATTCACGAGCGTTCAGTTCAAAGCTCTAGTTCAAACAGAGGGTATGGATGAGTCCAAAAAACCTGAGTTGGTTCGTTCTGTGGGGAACACTTCTCTGTGTTGCAAACCTCAGACTGGGGAGAGAGTTCGTTGCCGGGGCCGATGATCGGTACAAGGTGGATATTCTGGTTGTGGTGGCCCATCCGGATGACGAAGCAGGAGTGAGTCCGTATCTCGCAAGGGCGATTTACGACGAGCACAAGCGAGTCGCGGTTGTGTATGCAACGCGGGGTGGGAGTGGCGGAAATGATTATTCGCGGGAACACGGGAATGCCCTAGCCAATATAAGGGAGATTGAAGCGCGGGAAGCTTGCGCCAAGCTGGGAATTACAGATGTATGGTTTCTGGATGGTAAAGACACGGCTTCACAGGATGTACTGAATTCGCTGTCGAATTGGGGACATGGGGCCAATCTGGAGAAGCTGGTGGGAATTTTCCGGCTGACTCGGCCTGAAGTTGTCATCACCTGGCTGCCAAGCATTTTCATCGGTGAAAACCACGGAGACCATCAGGCTTCCGGTGTGCTGTCATCCGAGGCGTTTGATCTTTCCGGCGATCCTGAAGTATTTCCGGCGCAGGTTGCCGGTGCATCGAAACGGCTTGAACCCTATTTGGAAAATCTAACACCCTGGCAGGCCAAGAAGATTTATTTCTTCAGTGATGCCAATGATGAAAAGCAGTTCGCCGAGAAAGGTCCCAGCTATTCGATCAAAGAGATTTCGCCTTCGCAGAAAAAACCGTATTGGCGATTGGCTTTGGACGCGGCTACTCCCCACAAAACGCAATTCCCGAAAGAGATTGACGAGATCCTCAAAGCCAGCGACGAGCAGATCGAAAAAATGATGAATGATCCAAACACCGGGTGGTGGCGAGACCCGGAGATATTGATTTTTGGAAAATCGCAAGTGCCCGCCGCGCCGACCGACGACGTATTCGCGGGAATAAAACCAGGACCGCTCAAGCCCGAGAAGCACGCGGCGAACTACGAAGGTCTGGTTTGGGCAAAAGAAGACCACGTTTCAATTGCTGGACCATGGCTATACTACGCATACTTCCGTGGCAAACATCAGCTGGAAGGCATCCCTTTCGCGCGAACTCCGGAAATCGCCATCAAAGCGGGATCGCTACTGGGGGTTCCTATCGTTTTGCAGCATGCCGACGCACTGGTTCCCATGCGGACGACATTCAGCGTGGAAGCCCCTGCCGGATGGAAGGTCGCGTCGGGACAAGGCGAATTCAACTTGCCCGCCGAAGCGTCCACGGAGTTGCGCGTCGAAATTGAGACACCTTCGCTCGCTGCAGATGAGCTGAAGACGGTTCAGACACAGGAAATCGTTGTGAGAGCGGCGACAAACGGCAAGCTCATCGGTGAAGTGCACTTGAGAGTGCGATTGCGAGCGAATGCCTTGCCGCAATAGTGGCAATGGTAGAGGGCCGACGCTTTCCTTGGAAGATAATTCGGCTATTTTTTCGCGCGAGCAGCTTCCCACTGCTCCCACATCGCCTCCGGCAACAAAGCTAGGTCGTTGAATTCGCCGGCGCCTCGCAGCCACTGGCCTCCGTCAATCACTACGCACTCTCCGTTAATGTACTCCGCCATGTCGCTCAGCAGAAAAGCAGCAAGGTTCGCAAGTTCTTCATGTTTGCCAAATCGCTTCATTGGAATTTTGTTGATGGCGTGTTCCTCAAACTGTTTGTTGGGAATCAACCGGGACCATGCTCCTTCGGTTGGAAATGGTCCCGGAGCAATCGCGTTTACGCGGATGTGATATTTCGCCCATTCCACGGCGAGGGAAGTAGTCATTGCCAGGACTCCAGCTTTGGCGCAGGCGGAAGGCACCACAAACCCTGAGCCGGAGTTCGCCGCGGCGTAGGTCGTGGTGATGTTGAGAATGTTGCCTCCGAGCTTTTTCGCGATACGCCGATTTGCGAAGGCCTGTGTGCAATGAAACGTCCCGTTCAAAACGATCCCCACAACGGCATTGAACGCGTTCGGAGAAAGTGTTTCGGTCCGCGCCATGAAATTGCCGGCGGCGTTGTTGACTAGCGTATCGATCTCGCCGAATTGCTGTTCCGCAGCATGAAAAGCGGCTTCCACCGCAGAAAAATCACGCACGTCACAGAGAGCAAACGCTGCTGCGCCACCATTTTTGTGAATTTCATCGCAGGTTTCTTTGAGCGGTTGTTCTCTGCGGCCGACGACGAACAAGCGCGCTCCGAGTCGCGCAAACTGAATGGCCATCGAACGGCCAAGACCCGTGCCGCCTCCGGTAAGAAAAATCCCGCGCCCCTTCAAGAGACCAGGCTCGAACATCTGGCACCGCCTTTCAAAAAAGCACGAGCATTGTAGCAGCCCGGTGCTCGGAAGGGGAAAGCGGGAACCAGGATGACCCGGAAAAGGGGAAAAGCGCAGAGACCGGCACAGCGGAAAGGAAGGGAAGCTCTAAAACACCGCTCGGAATAGGGACCTGACGCGGTTCCAGAGAATTCGGACTGGCAAGAATTTGGCGCGCTTTTCTAGCGCTGTTGGTTTGCCGCACGTGGCAGGTAGAACCCTTAAGGAAGTGCAGCCAGGAGCGTATCGACTGCGTGGACTAAATCTTTCCACGCAAGCTCGACCGCTTCCTGGAATTTTTCGAGTTCGCCCTCATCCGCGAATTCAAGATCCTGAATACAGCGCTTAAATTCTGCAAAACCCGTGCGGACGTACTCGAGCTCCCAAGAATGCTGCAATTTGACACTCACGCGCTGCCGGGCAAAGCGACCTTTCAGTTCAGCTACACGAGTGGCCAAGTCCTCGACTTCCTCAATGACCCGTTCCAGCGCCGCTTCTTTCTGTTCCAGTGGCATAGACCCTCGCTCTTGACGAAATTCCCAGGGGAAGACCAACTGCGCTACGGAAGGGAGAAAGCAGGTAGCGAACCAAAGGCAGAGACACACATCATATTGAAAAGAAGTAACTTAAATCCGTAAACGAGCAGCGCACCGCTGCTCGCTGGGTGGGAAAACACAGTTTTCCCCAGAGCGGCCTAGAAAAATGACCCAGTCGGGACTCAGTTTGCCGGGACCAGAATTGCCGGGATCGGCCGGCCCATGGCCTTGGCATATTCCGCGTCATAGACACTGTTCCCGGGAAATTCCTCGGTTAATTCCTTGAGGTTTTTGCGGGCGAGTGCTTCGTTTTTTTCGCGACGAGCAGAGAGCGCCAGCAAGATTTTTGCGAAGGGCCGCAAGTAATTCCCCTGCTCGGCGGTCTTCTGCACATCGTGCATCCCCAGGGCTTTATCACCGTGAATGCCCCCAAACCAGAGCATCACGCGCGCCGAGGAGGACAATGAGCCGATCACATAGTTGGCGATGCCCGGGGCGACATACGCATCGTAGGCATCCGGTCGAGCGGCAATCAGCAATTCTGCATTCGAGTTCGCTTCTTTGAGGTGTTTCAGGGCATCCAGGTGTTTCTTGAGGAGCATGCTGTCCGCGTCAGATTGCATACCAGCACAAAGAGTCAGCGCGAAAAGTCCCTCCGGGTCGCGCGGGTGCTTCTTCAGGCGATCAAAGGCCAATTGACGGGCCTTCGCGATCGAGGTGTTGAATTTAGCGATCCGAGTGTGATCCGGGGAGCCCTCGATGCCGCCGGTAAACCGTTTGTCGTTCAGGAAATAATCGCTGGTCAGAACGCGCTGAATAAAAAATTCTTCGAAAAGATAACTGGCGGCAAGGGAAACCTGACCAAAAGGTTGCGCCGGATTGGCCGCTGCCCATTTTTCAAATACCTGGCGGGCGTCTGAGAATTTCTGTTCGTAAAGAAGTTGATAGCCGCTCTGCAATTCGGCAACTTCCGAGAGGCCAGGTGTATCTGTTTGTGCGAGAGAACTGGGGCAGGCAAAGAAAACATTCATCGCGACGAGAGATATCAGGAGCGAAAAGCGCATCTTCAATCCTCAAAAAAGTCCCGGCAAGAATCGTGGCTTGCCTGCCATGGCGGCGCGGTACTTAGCATCGGAAAAGAGTACGCGTTCTTCCGTCGCCAGTCGTTGAGAGAGTACCAAAATGTGGGCGAGGGAACCTGCGATGGCGGTGATCCAGGCGGTGTGAATCAGAGGCAAAACCAGCATCTCGACAAATACGGCCGCGTAGTTCGGGTGGCGCACGTACCGGAATGGACCACTGGTAATCACACCGAGCGAGGTGGAATTGATGACTTGTACGTTCCAGTGATTTCCTAGCGTGCGAATGACCCACCAACGAACGGCATTGGCGGCCAGGAAAATTACAAAGCAAATGCCGCCCAAAATTGGATAGAACGGGCGATCTAGCAACACCACTTCGAGCGCCGCGCCGATAAGAACCGAGGTATGCACCACGACCATCCAACGGAACCGAGGCTCAGCTACTTTCAATGCGCCTCTGGCGACCATTTGCAGCTGGTGCTGGCGGGAAATGTGCAATTCGTAGAAACGCAAAAGCGCCACGACAACGAGCAAGGCGAGATAAAGCTTTACGCTCAGTTCCATTGAAGCAGTAAGAATTCGGCACTAAAACCGGGGCCGAATGCGGCAGCCATGGCGTGCTCGCCGCTCTTCAGAGGGCGCTTCTCCAGCCATTCTTGAAGAATAAAAAGAATGGTAGCGCTTGAAAGATTGCCAACGTTACCGAGAATGTCCCATGAAGGTTGCGTATCGCACTTGCAAAGCCCAAGTTCCTGTTCCACGTTCCCAAGCAGACGTGCGCCGCCGGGATGAAGAATCCAGCCCTTAATGTCACTTTGGGTCTTACCGTTGCGGGAGAGGAAGCCGTCGACCAGCCCGCGAATCTTGCCGCCAATCATTTCCGGAACGTCCTTGGCGAGGAGAATGTGAAAGCCGGAGTCACGGAGATCAAACCCCATCGCGCCCAGAGAATCAGGAAACGTATAAGTCTCAGTAACCAGAATTTGCGGTCCGGGAACTTTTCTGCCGGTAACGACCACGGCTGCCGCGCCATCTCCAAAGAGAATAGAGGAAATCAAATTCGCCTGGGTGATATCCTTACGTTGGAAGGTGAGCGAAGGAAGCTCGACCGAGATAATAAGAACATTGCCGCCAGGATGGGCCATCAGATAATCCGCCGCGCGGGACAGTGACATCGCGCCAGCCGCACAGCCCAGTTCAGTGAAAGGCATGCGGTGAACGTTTGAGCGGAAGCCCATCAGCTTGATCAAGTGCGCGTCAAGAGACGGAATCATGAAGCCGGTGCAGGAAACGGTGATGATCAAATCAATTTCGTCTGCACGGAGCTGCGCTCGTTCCAGACACTTCTCCGCCGCCTCGCGCCCGAGCTTTACGGCATGTTCAATATACTCGTTGTTGGTCTGGGCGAGCGGCCGAGGCTCGATGGTGTACTGAATCGGGAAAATGGAATGGCGCTGGTGAACCTGGGCATTGTCGACGATGGACATCATAGCTTCGAGGCGCCGGTCGGGAATGTCAAACACACGGCCCATGTAATACTTCACGTCATCCCTGGTTATAAGATAGGGAGGGAGTGCCGTGGCAGTCGCGGCAATTATGCCGTGCGGGGCGTGGTCACTTAAAGAACCTGGAACAGAATTATTCACAAACACCGTCCTAACCATCTAGAAGTCAACTTCATCCATTTACAGTGAAACAACCAGCATAAGAGATTTTTGGGCTAAAAGCTATGTAATCGCTACTCTACAACAGAATGAGTTTCGTGGAAATGACGAGGAGCAATGAAGAGAGCAATTCTAGCGATCGCACTACTGCTGGCGATGATCGATTGGAGCAGCCCAAGGAAACCCCTGGTACAGGCAAAAGATGGCCCTGTGCTGATCGTTGTTTCCATTGATGGACTCCGGCCCGACTATGTCACCCGAGCCGACGCCCATGGGGCCAAACTACCAAACTTGAGGCGCTTTCTCGCGGAAGGCGCTTTTGCCGAGGGAGTGATCGGAGTGATTCCGACGGTTACCTATCCGAGTCACACCACGCTCGTGACCGGTGTCTGGCCAGCCAAGCACGGGATCTTCGCCAACACCACCTTCGACCCACTGCAGAAGAATTATCAGGGCTGGTATTGGTATGCGGAAGATATTCAGGTGCCAACGCTCTGGGATGCCGCTCGAGCGGCGGGACGAACCACGGCGAGTCTGCAGTGGCCGGTAACGGTAGGAGCAAAGATTGACTGGAATATTCCCGAACTATGGCGGGCCGGAACGCCTGAAGATGCAAAACTTCTGCACGTGGTTTCTACGACCGGACTGCTGGAGGAGGCGAGCAAAGAGATCGGTGAATATCGGGGAGGAATCGATACTTCTGGGGATGCCGATGAAGTTCG
This sequence comes from Candidatus Acidiferrum sp., assembly GCA_035314425.1. Taxonomy (GTDB): domain Bacteria; phylum Acidobacteriota; class Terriglobia; order Acidiferrales; family UBA7541; genus Acidiferrum. Next base: position 43,631 of record DATFZN010000019.1, read on the forward strand.
AGGAAGGTATGCGATCTGGATTCTCGAGCACAAAAAGCCGGGGTTGTTGACACTGCATTTAACGGCTTTGGATCACACGGAACACGAAACGGGAGTTTTTAGCCCAGAGGCCTTTCGGATCTTGGAACGACTCGATTCAGTCATCGGGAGCGTGCGTGCGGCCGCCGAGATAATGGCCCCGGGTAGAGTGTACCTAGCAGTGGTATCGGATCATGGCTTCACCAATTACGACCAACAACTCAATTTATTCCCTGCATTTCGAGATGCAAAACTAATTTGGGCCGATGAGCGCGGAACAATTACCGATTGGAGAGCCATGCCATGGGTAACCGGCGGATCGGCCGCGATTGTGCTGAAAGATCCTCGGGATACCGCCACACTTGAAGAAGTGCGTGCGTTGCTGGCAAAACTTCAGAGCGACCCGGCCAATGGAATTGACCGGGTGCTCGAAGCCGACGAACTGCATAAACGCGGAGGTTTCCCTACGGCGTCCTTCTTTGTCAATTTGAAGCCAGGATGGCGGACTGGATCTTCTTTAATTGGGCCAGTCAGTTCCCAGGTGAAACCAGGCGCGACCCATGGCGAACTGCCTGATGTCCCCGAATTGCGAGCGGCATTTTTTGTGGTTGGGCCAAACGTGCCTGCCGGGAGAGATCTTGGGGTGATCGATATGCGAGATATAGCACCCACGTTAGCGAAAGAAGCCAGGTTATCGCTGCCGAGCGCAGAAGGTAAGGCCTTGCTGCCGTAAGGCAACTAGGACGGACCGGGTCCCTCGGCCGGAAGCCGCAACGAATCGGCTGGAGTTGCCTACTTCGCAGATTCCTGACTGGCACGAATTTCCTGCCAGCGGCGCGGGCGCTTGTTGTATTGCAAGACTTTCTTCCGTAAGCGAATGGATTTAGGAGTGATTTCCACGCACTCGTCGTCAGCGATGAATTCGATGGCTTGCTCCAGGCTGAGCACGCGATGCGGAACCAGGCGAATCGCTTCGTCGGCGGAAGAGGAGCGCATGTTGGTGAGCTTCTTCTCCTTCGTTACGTTCACTTCCATGTCTTGTTCCCGCGAATTTTCGCCGATCACCATGCCTTCATAGACTTCCGTGGCCGGGCCAATGAAAAGTTCGCCACGTTCCTGAGTGCCCCAAAGCGCATACGCCGTCGAGACGCCGGGCCGATCGGCAACCAGAGCGCCCGTGGGACGCAGCGCCATGTCGCCGCCGTATTCCATCCAACCTTCAAAGATGGAGTGAATGAGAGCGGTACCACGGGTATCGGTGAGCAACTGACTGCGAAGACCGATCAAGCCTCGCGACGGGATTTTGAAATCAAGCCGAACGCGACCGGAGCCGTGATTGCTCATCTTGACCATTTCGCCGCGACGACTTCCGAGCGTTTCCATGATGATGCCGATGAAGTTGTCGGGAATATCGATGACCAGCCGTTCAAGCGGCTCCAGCTTTTTGCCGTTTTCCGTGCGAACCACGATTTCCGGTTTGCCGACCATGAGCTCGAATCCTTCGCGACGCATGGTTTCAATGAGTATGGCGAGTTGCAATTCGCCGCGGCCCAGAACGCGAAACGATTCGGGCGTGTCGGTGTCTTCCACGCGAATGGAAACGTTGGTGAGGAGTTCTTTGGCCAGACGATCGCGGAGGTCGCGTGAAGTCAGATAATTGCCTTCGCGGCCAGAGAGTGGGCTGGAGTTCACGCTGAAAATCATTGCGAGGGTCGGTTCGTCGATTGTCAGGGGCTCAAGCGGAGAAGGAGTCTCAAGCGAAGTGATACTTTCCCCGATCTGAATGCCTTCCACGCCGGCAATGGCAACGATATCGCCTGCGACAACGGCTTCTGCTTCGTCTCGATCGAGCCCGCGGAACGTGTACAGCTTTGTAATCTTGGTAGAGACTAATTTTCCGTCGAGCTTGCTGATACCGACTTCCTCGCCGCGATGCAAGGTGCCATTGAAGACGCGGGCAATCGCAATGCGACCTAGGAATTCGCTGTAATCAAGATTGGTGACTTGCAGTTGCAGGGTGCCATTCGGATCCCCAGTCGGGCTAGGAATTTTGTTGACGATTGCTTCAAAGAGCGGAAGCAAATCCTTTGAATCATCACCAATTTGGCGATGGGCGACGCCGGCGCGGGCATTGGTATAGACGACGGGGAAATCGAGCTGCTCTTCGGTTGCGTCGAGATCAATGAACAGATCGTAGATTTCGTTGAGAACTTCTTCGGCGCGGGCATCAGGGCGATCGATCTTATTGAGTACCACGACCGGAGGAAGTTTGGAGGCCAGGGCCTTCTGCAAAACATAACGAGTTTGCGGCAGGGGACCTTCGCTGGCGTCGACCAGCAGCACAACACCGTCAACCATGCGCAGTGCGCGCTCCACTTCACCGCCAAAATCGCTGTGGCCCGGAGTGTCGACAATGTTGATTTTGGTATCGTGAAAAAACAGGGCGGTGTTCTTGGCAAGAATGGTGATGCCTCGTTCGCGTTCAAGGTCGTTGGAATCCATAACCCGTTCGACAACTTCCTGATTGGCGCGAAAAATACCGCTTTGCCGGAGCATGGTGTCGACAAGAGTGGTTTTGCCATGATCAACGTGAGCGATGATGGCGATGTTACGAATAGCGGTGGTCATGAGTTTTAAAGCGTCTTCAGACAAAAATGGCTGCTGATACAACCAGCAGCCCGGAAGAACCCCTTCTTCAGTGAATTCAGGTGCGGTCAAAGGAAGTTTAAGTTTAACAGAGGTGGCGTGTTCCGGCCAGAAAAACCATAAAAAGCCACAGAAAGAGAGGGTGACGACAGGGGTGTGGTATTCTCACGAAACTTTGGCAAGTAAGCAAGAGGGAGAAACATGAGGAAAGTGCGAAGAGCAGTCCTGGTTTGGATGGTCTTGTTGCCTTGGGTCAACAGGAGCAGAGCGCAAGAATCCCAACCTGCACGGCCAGAGCTGACCAAATTATTTGCTAAACAGGATGTGATGATTCCGATGCGGGACGGAGTCAAGCTGCATACCGAAATTTACACGCCGATCGGTGCTAAACCACCTCTGCCACTTTTCATCGAGCGATCACCTTACGGGATTTCGGCCGCCGACAAAGGGCCCAGCCCAATCCTATTTCGTTATTCGGACATGTGGGCCGACGGGTACATCTTCGTATTTCAGGATATTCGCGGACGATACGGGTCGCAGGGCAAGTTTGAGATGAACCGACCAGTGCACCAGGCCAATGATCCCAATGGAGTGGATGAGAGCACCGACACCTACGACACGATCGAATGGCTGACCAAGAATGTTGCGAACAACAATGGGCGCGCCGGTATCGCCGGAATTTCCTACGGAGGCTTTTTGGCGGCGATGGCCATGGTGAATCCGCATCCGGCGCTTAAGGCGGTATCTGAGCAGGCGTGCATGGGCGATGCGTGGCGAGGCGACGATTTTTTTCACAATGGTGCGTTTCGCCTGAGCTACGGATTCGAATATGCGGCGCTGATGGAAACGTCGAAGGAAAATTATAGCTTTTCATTTGACTCCTTCGATTTGTACGAATGGTATCTAAAACTGGGCGTGCTGAGAAACGTCAACGAGAAATATTTCCACGGAAAAATTCCGACTTGGAACAATTTTGTGAGCCACCCCACGTACGACGATTTCTGGCAGAGGCATGCCATTGCCGCTGCATTGAAACAGACCCCTGTGCCGAATTTGAATGTGGCCGGCTGGTGGGATCAGGAAGATTATTTCGGGCCGATGACGACCTATGCGAACCTGGAGAAAGCGGATGACAAACACTTGAATTATCTTGTTGTCGGGCCCTGGAATCACGGCGGCTGGGCCTATGGACCAGGGAACTCTCTGGGTGAGATTCCATTCGATTCAGACACCGGAACTTTCTATCGGCAAAAAGTGGAAGCGGCGTGGTTCGCCTACTGGCTACACGGTCAAGGCAAGCTGCCTCTCACAGAAGCTCTGACCTTCCAGACCGGAAGCAACGTGTGGACGAAGTTCGATGCGTGGCCCCCCAAGGAAGCGCAGCAGAAGAGTCTTTATTTCGCCGGGGACGGAAAACTTTCCTGGGAGCCACCGAGTTCAGATCTAGTAGAAGCGTTTGATTCCTATACCAGCGATCCGGCGCATCCCGTGCCGTATCGTCACATTCCCGTTGATATGACTTACCCGAACGATCACCCGGGGGGCTGGTTCACCTGGTTGGTAGAAGACCAACGCTTTATTGAAGCCCGGCCGGATGTGCTGACATGGGCAACCGATGCACTGACCGAGGATGTGACCGTTGCCGGCCAGGTGACCGCAAAATTGTTTGCCTCGACGACCGGAACGGACGCGGATTGGGTGGTGAAACTCGTCGATGTATATCCCGAGAAAGTGGAAAAGGACTGGAAGCTTTCTGGATTTGAACTGATGGTGGCCGATGAGATATTTCGGGGCCGCTATCGCAACTCGTATGAGAAGCCCGAAGCAATTGTGGCAGGACAGGTGACCCCGTACTCGATTGATTTGCACACAACCAATCACGTGTTTAAGAAGGGACATCGCATCATGGTGCAAGTGCAAAGCACATGGTTCCCACTTTACGACCGGAATCCACAAAAATTTGTGCCGAACATATTCGAAGCGAAGGAATCGGATTACCAGAAGGCCACCGACAAAGTGTACAGAACGAGGACCTATCCTTCGAATGTAGAGGTTTCCATTGTGCCAAACGGAAGCGGTGCGATGAATTGATCCGTTGGGCCATTTAGCTCATAGGTTGCGTGCTCTGGGCTGGGCGTAAATTAAGAACCACTTGAAACCACCAATTCGGCTGATAGCGAATTTGCAACGGGACCCCGCGTTCTTTTCCCTGGGTTCCGATGAAAATCGTGAAATAAACCTTCTTGCCGGTCTCCTTGTGGGTTGTGACAAAGTCCAACTGCAATAAATCGTGGTAGTCGGTGTCCAATAAGGTTGTGCTGTTCGGGCCGTGGAGCTGCACGGGGAAATTTGTGACCGGGGAAATTTTCTCCAAGGTGAGGGTATTTTCCTGAGAGTTGTGCACGTAACACCGGGAGACCATCTCTTTCTGGCCCTTGATTGCTGCATCCATAAGTTCAGCTACGGTTGCCATGAACCCGCTGCCACTGGGGCACCTGGTCGGGGCCTGCAAAGTTTTTACGGGCTCTTCGGAAACCCTGATCCGTTGAAACATCACCGGTTCGGCAACAGCGTATTGATGCAGGTTATAATCTGTCACGGACTGCATGGGAACCACGATGGACATTGCTCGGGTTGGTTCAACTCGGCTGAGGATGCCGGTGAAGGAATGTTCTCCCTGCTCACTTTCCTTCTTCAGTTCTGCTTGCATTTCCGACACAGATTTTCCGCGGGATGATTTCATGAATCCAAAAAAAGCGCTTGAAACGACATCGCCTTCAGTTGACTGAGGGGTCACCGGCGACGTATGCCAGGCGACTTCTGTGCCGGCGCCCCAGCGATTAACGGAATGAGCCTTATCGGGATCGCTGCCAAAAAGTACTTGAAAGAACTCTAGATGGACATCTTTCTGGGAAACTCCACGGCGAATGTATCCGCTGCCAACATCATCCTTGCTGGTCCAGAAAAATAGAAGATGGAGACGGACCGTCATGATGTAGTCGTACTCGGCAAGGGTCTCTGGCGTGGCTTCGACCCAGCGGAGTGCTTCCGAAAGAGGTTGCCGATCGAGTGGCGTCGATGCCCATGAAAGACGAGCGAGCAAGAGAATGACGAGCAGGGGCAGTCGACAACCAGGCTGGTTTCTCATCCGATTGGTCCTCTGTTGAAACAACAATCGGCGCTGGTACGCCACGCAGATTGATCGACAGTTGTTACGAGCAGGCTAAGAAGGTCTCACAAGAGTAACACTTCGCGAAACAGGATGTTCTATCAGTTACTGAACCCATTAATGTTGATATCAGGTTCACAGATGAGTAACAGCTCCTTCTTACGCTCGAACCAGAACGAAAAGCACAGCGGACGAGGAGCGTGCCATGAGCAGCTGCTTCACTCGCATTCAGAAGTTTTTGCCGTTTCTCCACGCCTTGGAAGTGAATGGCATGCGCTCACGACGAGAAAACCGTGAGGTAGTTGTGCTCGCAGAAGAAGTAAATCTTCCCGTGGTTGCCGGAGGAGATCGCCACGGATTTGAGCCGAACGCTGTTCTAAATCTTTCGTGTGCAGGTAGTTTTGAAGAATTTATTTGGGAGTGCCACAATTTTCAGAGCCCCTGCAGTTGCGTCTCCTAGAGAATGCATGGCATGCTCTTGCCGAGGCGCTCGGCCAATATGGCAGGCGACACTGGATGAGTCGAATATTTTGTATCGAGAACGGGGAAGCCAGGCCGCTGTCAAAGTACACGGGAACGCGCTCCCAAAGAGTCATCGATCAGTGCCGGTGGTGGATAGCGCTATTGGCTAGTCCGGTTTTGAAGCCAGCTTTGAAATTGCCGTTTTTGGGAAATGAACAAGGGGGGCTATGAGCCGCGAGCCACGCGTGGCCTTATTTTGTGAAACATTTCACGAAATAAACGGCGTTGCTCTGACAGTGCGGCAGTTGGTGGCCTTCGCGAAACGACACAATCTGCCTTTGCTCGCGATTCATGGTGGCAAAAACCCGGTGGTAGAGGAGCAAGGAAGCGTCCGGCGCATTGAATTGCGGCGGGCGCGGATGAGCATCCCCATCGAAAGCGATCTCGAATATGATTTATTTTTCTGGAGATATCAAAACCAGATTCGCAAGGAAATCGAAGCGTTCCAGCCTGATGTAATTCACATCACCAGCCCAGGAGAATTTGGACAGATCGGGGCGTATTTGGCCCACGGGTCGAAAGTTCCCCTAGTGGCTTCCTGGCACACGAATTTTCATCAGTTTGTAGCGCGAAGGCTGCAGAAAGTGCTAGGTCTTTTCCCCAAGAAGGTTTCTCAACCGACCGTGGCGTGGTCCGAGGATGGCGCTCTGAGGCTTCTACTCTGGTTCTATGGTCGAGCAACGGTTACGCTGGCGCCGACGGCCGCGCAGGTTGCATGGTTGGAGGGAATGCTTCATCGGCCGTCATTTTTGATGCCGCGGGGTGTCGATGGCCAGCTCTTTCACCCCAAGAAAAGAACCTTTCGCGATGGCCTATTGCGCCTGGGATTTGTGGGCAGGATCACCCCAGAGAAAGGGGTGCGCCGGTTTCAAGAAATTGAAAGGGCCCTCGAAGCAGCTGGCCATCGAGAGTTTCGAATTCTCTTTGTGGGCGCCGGAAGCGAAGTCAATTGGCTCAAGGCGAATCTGAAGCATGGGGAATTCTTGGGAGTCTTGCGTGGAGAGGAATTGGCGAGTGCATATGCCAATATGGATTTGTTTGTGTTTCCTTCCAAAACAGATACCTTCGGCAATGTAATCCAGGAATCGGCGGCTTCGCAGGTCGCGTCGCTCGTGACGAATGAAGGCGGTCCGCAGTACTTGGTTGTGGATGGCGTGACCGGAGAAATTGCGTCCTCCGATGAAGATTTCCTAGGTAAAGTTGTGGCGATGTGTGGAGACAGAGGCCGATTGCGAACGATGGGAAACGCGGCACGTGAAAAAGTTTACGGAGCATCTTGGGACAACGCGTTTGAACTGACCTATCGCGCTTACCGGCACTGCTTAAATTCTTGATTTCTCGCGAAGCGCTAAATCCGTTCAGGCATTATTTCTGAACGGCGGAGGATTCGTTGGATGAAAAGGTAGTCCAGGGACCGGCCCTCATGTCGCGAAGAAACGGTTCCTGATACGCGAATTCCGGATGGGCTGCGAGAAATGGTTTGGCGAGAAAATCCTGCCCGCAGGGATGGCCCATCCGAGCGGTGAGCCGCATTGCCTTAGCCATAGTAGAGTCCGCGGCTTTTCCTTGCACGGCGCCGCCGGGATAAGACGGTCCCCAAGTCCAGATGGCAACACCGCGCGTCGAGGTATCGACGTGCCCGCAAAGCGTTCGTTCGTTGGGCTGCTCTTTTTTCTCGAAAGAATCCATATGGTCGCCAAGCATTTGTTGCGCCAGGGCGACGTCTATCTGTCCTTTGTTTAGATTCAGCAGTTGTTCCCAACGAACACGACGCGCGTTCGGGGAAGTTTCTAGATTGCTCGAATCGAATTGCGGAGTGTCCTCCTTCAGCACTTTTGGATCGCGCGCCCAGTTTGAGCCTGCCATGACCCCATCCTTCGTTCGCCACAATTTATACGCTTTCAATCCCAATTCGAGTTGTGCGATTTCTCCGGTCTTCGAATCACCGAGCAGCCAATCGTTTGCGTATCCCCCGTTATTCCCGTCGAGCATGATTTTCGTGTACTCATCGATTGAGCCTGCGTATTGCAGAGCCTTTCGGGCGCGCATGAATTCTGGTTTGCCGTTGGAATCCCAGCCTTCGAACTGGGTGATAGTTGTTTCCGTAACCATCAGTCCATCACCGTTGATGCCGAAATCATCGTCGCTGGCAATGACGCCAGGAAAGCCATCCATCAGAATCCGATATCCATTCTTCGGTTGAATATCGAAAATGATGCGCCAACGTTCGCCGTTCATGTAACTGGTCCAATTATTGTGCGCGATAACGATCTGGCCATCTTTGGTCCAACTTCCGGTGGCGACAAATGCGCTGCAATTACCGGGGCTTTTCAAATTTGGCGCGTTGGCAACTTTTTGTTGTTTATCGAACCAAGGGACATAGTAATCCGGAACTTCTTCAAAGGAATTCAACGCCACGATGTCGTAGACGTCGAGCGGAGACCCCGTGCGAGCGTTCAGGCCTTCCGCAATTCCTTCAAGTTCCTGCTGATACTCAGGGTCGATTTTTGGCCAGAGAATTTCGCGCGCAACTCCGCGAAAAAAAGGCCAATCCCGTTTGGTGGAATGCATCATATTGGTACTGACGGCGGCGAATCCATCTTCGATTTCGGGGGCAAGCATATATCCATGCTGAAATCCGATTTGCGCCGGATCGCCTTCCAGATGCGCGTAAACCCAACCGCCGCGTTCGAAGCGGTACGTCCCAGCCAGGCGAGGATCATTCGAAGCCGCGCGTTCGCGAGCATACGCAACTGTGGAATCTAGCTCAGATTTGGCCGCGTCCGCTTCTTTGTCGGCATCCCGGGCGAGCCAGAGGAGCACGGCTCCGGCAATGAGAACGACAACCGCAACGATCCTGCGAACTTCCTTCGACATGAAACGCTCCCCCACGCACCCAGATCAATCAATCGCAAGCAATCTTAGCGCAACGAAATGCTTGCTGAGTTTACTGAGAAAAGTAGGGCCTCACAAGCCGGTCGAAAACACCACGGGGAATGCCATTGGCTGATGTTCTTTGCTACAGTCGATCCATGCTGACTGCCATTACCCGCGCCGTGAGTTCGGCGCTAGTGAACTGTGAATTGAACTTTATCGAGAGGAGACCCATCGACCTCGAAACGGCGAGGGCTCAGCATTACGCCTACGAGCGATTGCTAGGGAAATTGGGGGCGAGGGTCATTTCGTTGCCTGAAGAGCCGGCATTGCCGGACTCCATGTTTGTCGAGGACCCAGCGATCGTACTCGAAGAGCTCGCCATCCTCTGTCCTTTGGGAACGGAAACGCGGCGAAAGGAAGCGGCTTCGATTGCCGCGGCTTTAGAAAAATACCGTAAACTCGAGTACATCAAATTGCCGGGGACACTCGAAGGTGGAGACGTCTTGCGGGTCGGCAAGCAGATTTATGTGGGAGTTACGCGAAGGTCGAATCCCGAAGGTATACGGCAGTTGGGTGTAGTCGTGGCTCGGTACGGATATGAACTGACCGCGGTGCCCGTCACCGGGTGTTTGCATCTGAAGTCAGCCGTAACTTTTCTCGGCAAAAATACGCTACTCGGAAATCGTGCCTGGTTTGAATCGAAGCGGCTTTCCGCGTTTGAGTGGATCGATGTCGACCCAACGGAGCCGCATGCGGGGAATGCACTTGCGATCGGGGATAGGGTGATCTTTCCAGCCTCGTTCCCGCACACGGCCAGCCGGATCAAAGGAAAGGGATTTAGAGTGGAACTCCTGGACATTTCGGAATTGCAGAAAGCCGAGTCCGGACTGACTTGTTCGAGCCTGCTGTTTGAGGCGAGCGTATAGACCTGTCACAGAGGGAACCAGAGGAAAACGGCCGCTCCCGATGGAGGAAGCGGCCGTTTTCTGGATGTGCGATATTGAAGCAGCTCAGTTGGTGGAGCTAACTCCGGTATAGTAGAGCACCACATATCCCTTAACGGAACCGTTGGCTTGCGGTACGCCAAACACTTTGACGGGGGTGTTGGCAACGAGGTTCGTTTGGATTGTGGTTTGCCCTGCTGGCGTCGTGATATCAACGGGGCTAACAGTGACGATCCCACCGGTCCGATCCACTTGATAGACCAAAGCGGCAGAACCGGAAGTCGTGCCCAGAGTGACTGTCGGAGCATTTACTCCGCCCTGAACCAGGAACGTGAACGTGGAGCTAGTTGGGGAATAGCCGTAGGCCACGGTTCCGATCGGAAGGCTCGTTGGCAGCAAAACGGTCCAAGGCGCAGTCCAAGAAGTTGGGGCTGCAGGATCATTCCACCATCCGTAGGTTTCACCCCACGCGTTGACCGGGCCGACAGAGCCGCCAAAGTTGGCCGTTCCGTTGGTCGCATTGATGAAATCTCCGATGGCATCTTTGCCGGTATCGGCCAGCGTTGGGAACGTGAAATTCCACCACTTGAAACCCACGATGGGATTGCCGAGGGAATCTTTGCCATTCGCGGAACTGCTGGAGATGTAGTCGAGCGTGTTGGTGTAGTCGTCGCTGGCCGTGGGGAAGTCACGGGTGTAGGTAAACGCAGTGTTCGTTGGATTTGAAAGCGTGCCGTCAAAGCGCGCAATTTCAATGTCGATGGATTGGGCGACCAATGGAACAGCAAGTGGATCGACAACGCTCGCGTGAACTTTAAATCCACGAACAAAATTGTCTGACGTGAGGAATCCAGTGCCGGTGGCGATCGGAGTAGCGTCGCTGACGGCATCCCACGGAGTGCGGAAGAAGAATTGAGTTTGTGAATTTACCAACAAGGGTATGCCGCTGCCGGTTTCGCTGGCGACGGTGATGATGTCCGTACCGGTATTGACATGCAGGACGTGGCCCTCCGGGCTGATCCATACACTGTTAAAGGTGGAACTCGCCCAAATGCGGACGGCTGTCAGAGTGCCGTTCTCCTGGTAGCGAGCGGCAATGCGGACAAATTTCCCCGTAAGAGTGCTGGCCAAAGAGGAGAAGTCCTTGATGCTGGTGCTGGTCTTTGCGTCAACATCATAGAAAAGTGTCCCGTTGGTTGCATCCGCAAGAATCGACAGAGACTGGGCGGAAGCAATCGAAGTTTCCGGATTCGTCGGGTGCTCGACGGGGAAAAGTTTGGTGATGGTGATCGAAGTGTTGTCAGAGGAAACGGAACTCACGCTGCCATACATGTGGCGCAGAACGAGCCTGGTGATGTCCTCGAGGCGATGTTGGCGCACGGGGCCGTTGAAATTTACGGCCCAAAGCGTGTTGCCTCCGCTAGCCAGGGGAACATGGCCAATGATGAAGGCGGGGTGCGCCAGGTCGAATTCTATATCTAGCGCGTTGCTCTGATTGGCCGTAACCACAAGGGAAGAAGCAAATTTCACATTCACCGCAACCGTCAAGCTGCCTGCCCCGCCGGTCGTGCCTTGAATTTGAATCTGATTGGAAGGAATCGTTGTGCCGGGAGCTGCAGCAAATCCTGTTTCCGGATCAGCAGAAACGACTAAAGAAACATCTCCGGGATTGCCGCCGATTGTTAATTGCGCACCCGAGTAGCTCCCCGCCGGCACCGGGACATTTCCCAAGATCTCGCCCAGCTGATCCAACTGAACGAGGTTGATGCCGGGCGCCGGATTCGGACAAGTGTATATGGTGACATTCGATCCGCCACCTTGGGGAACCAAAGCAATGCTCAAGATTTTGACATTTATGCCAGCCCAATCTTCACTAGAGGCATCACTCAGAATCAAACTGACGGTGCCACTTTGCGGTTGCGGGGTTGGATTCGGATCTGCCACACTACCGGAACTCGAACCAGTTCCACAACCAGTCGACAAAACCACGAACGCGAGCGAGAGTATCGCACCAGACCACTTCTTGGATTGCATACAAGATGTTCCTTTCGAATTTGAATTCGTTTTGGACATCCCCCGGAAGCCCACAGCCGCTTCCCATCCCTTGCCGTACCTTAACCCGGGGAAGTGCGCTAAGTTGCGCAAGTTAAGTTACGTATTTTCTATTACTTGGTGTGCCTGTACTGGAACTGAAATGGAAGCTGCACCTGTTTCTAGATTGCGCGAATAGCTGCTGCATTCGTCCCTTTTTCATGCTGATTTTCTAGGGGGTGTGCTATGCTCAGCGGCATGTCGCTCCTCTTGAATAAGCGAAGTATTAGAGCGCTTGCCGCGCGGGTTCCCACGGTAACATGCAGCACGACTGCCAAGCTCACTCGAACGGCTTCAGGCGACGGGAGAAACGGTTAAAACGCAGCAAAAAGTTTCCAACCCACCGCTAGAGGCGAATCTGGCGGTGGGTTTTTTAGTTTACGGCTGCTCGAGAATCGCTCCGCCGGAATAGGAGTAGCGGGGACAGGAACCAGCAAGGTCAGAATGCCCAGCAAAGAGATGAGGATGTGGAGGTGTGGCGTGAGTGGTCTGGAGGATCCCAAACAAAAGTGGCGTGCCGGCGTCTTAGGCGCTACAGGAATGGTTGGACAGAGAATCGTCAAGATGTTGGCGGAACATCCTTGGTTTGCTTTGACAGAAGTGGTAGCGTCGGAGCGCTCGTCGGGGAAGCGTTATGTTGAGGCGATGCGCTGGCACTTGGAGCAGCCCGTGCCGGAAGCGGCCTGTTCGCTGGTTGTAAAAGATTTGGAAGCGGCGTTGGATTGCGATTTTTTATTTTCGGCTTTGGATTCTTCAGTGGCTGGACCGGCAGAAGAGGCCTATGCGCGCGCTGGGTATCCGGTGGTAAGTAATGCGAAGAATCACCGCATGGATCTAGATGTGCCGCTGCTGATTCCCGAAGTGAACGCTGCTCACCTGAGTTCAATTCCGCTTCAACAGAAAAATCGTGGATACGACACTGGATTTATCGTAACCAATCCGAACTGTTCCACTGCAGGGCTCGTTGTGGTGTTGAAACCGCTGGCCGATGCCTTTGGGATCGAGAAATTGTTTGTGGTGACCATGCAGGCAGTCTCCGGAGCAGGATATCCGGGAGTTGCATCGATGGATATTCTGGGAAACGTCGTTCCGTTTATCAGTGGCGAAGAAGAAAAGATGGAAGAGGAACCGCAGAAATTACTTGGAAAATGGGACGGCTCGCGATTCATCGGGGCCGGGCTTGGAATCAGCGCGCACTGCAATCGTGTTGCGGTGACAGACGGTCATCTTGAGTGTGTCTCCGTGCGGCTGAAGAAAACGGCAACCCTCGAGGAAGTTCATGAAGCGCTGCGAAATTTTCAGGTTTCGGAGGAGCTAGCCTCCTTGCCCACAGCAGTAAAGAATCCGGTCGTGCTGCTGGATGAACCGGACCGGCCGCAACCGCGCAAAGATGTCAACGCCGGCAACGGGATGGCTGCGGTGGTGGGCCGGGTACGCGAGTGTCCGTTGCTTGATGTGAAGCTTACCTTGTTGTCCCACAATTTAGTGCGTGGCGCGTCAGGTGCGGCCTTACTGAACGCGGAGTTGCTCGCGGCTCAAGGTTATTTGAAAACACGACTAACGGCGAGTAAGCCTGTGGGAGAAGTGGTTTCGCGGTAGAAATGGTTAGCGGTTAAAATAAAAGCGCACCACGTGGAAAAAGATCGGCGCAGCGAAACAGAAAGAATCAATTCGGTCCAGGATGCCGACATCTCCTTCTATGACTACGCCAAAATCTTTAATGCCAATATCCCGTTTGATGGCATTCATAACCAAGCTACCGGCAAATCCCAAAATGCAGATAATGAATGACATTCCCGCGGACTGTGCGGGAGTGAACGGAGTCACCCACCAAAGTCCGGCGCCGATGACTGTCGCGCTTACAACGCCTCCGAGAAACCCTTCCCAGGTTTTGTTGGGGCTGACTCGCCATGCAATCTTACGTTTGCCGATCAGTTTTCCCCAGATGAACTGCAGCACATCACTCAGCTGATCGACAATTACTAGATACAACAAGAGGCGTCCATCGCGTCCGTCTAAGCTCGGGATGCTAAGAAAAAGCAATGCGGGCAGATGACTGAGGCAATACACACACACCATGATCCCAAATTGAATCTTTGCCACTCGTTCCAAAAAATGAGAGGTATCTCCTTCGATGGCGATGCTCGTCGGGATAAACGCAAAAGCGAAAAATGGCAGCACCACCACGAACGCGACCAACCACTGCATTCCCAGCAAGAAATACTGTAGCGGCATAATGACGAAGAAACTCCAGAAGAGGGTTAAGTGATCGCTGCGGTGCGTTGGTACCAGGGTCATGTATTCACGCATGGCCAGGAACGAGATCACCCCAAAGACTACGAGGGCAGCGACGCGCCCGAAGAGCAGACAAAGAACGAAGACCACGCACATTTTCCACCAGGCGCGGATACGTGAATTCAGATCGTCGACAGTGGCTCGCGCCGAATCAGTCTCTGCGCGCAGTTTCAGAAAATTGGCGATCAGTCTCAGGACGATCAACAAGGCGATCGTGGCCCCAAAAAGGAACAGCATCTTCTGATCGCGAAATGCCTGAAACATCATGAGGATCCGATCCGGCGCAGCGAACTGACTGCTTCCCTTGCGCGTTCCAGAAAACGCTCTCTCTCTTCGCGGGCTTCGAGATGAATCGGTTTGCCAAAAGTGAGCAGGCTCAGCATCGGTACGGGCAAGACTTCACCCTTCGGTAAGATGCGATTCAGATTATCGAGATAAGCCGGAACAAGTTCGATTTCCGGCCGTCGTAGCGCGAGATGATAAAGGCCTGGCCGAAATGTCCCGACTTTGTCTCCTGTGCCGCGGGTCCCTTCCGGGAAAAGAATCAGTGAGCTCGACCTGTCAAGTGTTCGAGACAAGTCTTCAATCAATGAGCGGCTGGCGGATCTAGCATTTTCAGGTGCTTTGGTTTTGCCCATTATTCCGCGATCGACCAACAAAGCGTTGAACACGTTTTCGGCGAGATAGCGCCGCAGAGGAGTTTCTTCCCAATAATCCCGCGCCGCAATTGGTCTTGTCTTTGCGCGGATTTCCGAGGGCAGTGCAGACCACAGAACAACAAAATCAAGATGGCTCGTATGGTTGGCAAAATAAATTCGCTGCTTTTCGCTGGGCTGGCAGCCTGCCCATTGAACTTGAATGCCGCTGATGCCGCGGGCCACGGCGGCCAGTAAGTTCGCGAGCGGATGGATGCCGTTGCTCATGTGTTTGGGAAGTCTATGACACAACCGCACACTGAATGGCTGTGCCAGCCGCATACTGTTTGAGAAGATCCGCCATTCTTTGCGCGGGAATTTCTAATCCTTTGCTGCCTCCAAAAGACACCAGGATTGCGGCGATATTTGTGGTGGCAGACGTTACCATGGTGCGCTCGGAATCGCTGGTGGGACTGCCATGAGGGCCGGTCTCATCAGAGAAAACGGGGAGGCCCTCCAGATTCAGATCGTATTTGCCGATGCCCTTGTAAGATTCGGCTGCGCGGCCCACGCGGAAAATGACATCGCCAGTTACATGGTCGAGATCGTAGAGTCCGATGGGCAAACGCCACTCCACTGAAACGAGATTGCTGATGTCTACGACGTTATTGATTTGCGGTAGTGATTTTCCGCTTAAGATGCGGCGAAGCAGGGCTTCGGCCGAACCGCGGTAACGGGACGGATCTTTTCCCAAAGCCTTGTAGCCGGCACGAGTAGCGACGATATTTGAAGATTCCAGAACGGATTTTGGCTCAGGTAAATTCCGGATTTCGTTTTCGCAGGCCTTCAGTTTGCCGAGAAGCTCCGGTGCAGCTTCCCCGGTCACAACATGTGCAGTCACCAGGCCGAGTGACGTGCGAGGCGTTCTCTTCTTCAGTTCGGGATCAATTCTGATTTGCATGGGAGTTTAGACTGTAATTGGTTTCAGACGCGCGCTGAAATGTCGCAAGAACGGTGCCTGATGTTCGATTCGATAGCCAGTAATTTGTTCACGCCGCCGCCAAACATCGAGAATCACCTCGACAACATACTCAATGTGGCTCTGGGTATAAACACGGCGAGGAATGGCCAGACGAACGAGGTCCATGGTGGCGTGCTCACCAAACATGAGCCCGCCGATTTCCACCGAACGAATTCCGCCTTCCAGATAAAGCTCCACGGCCAGTGCCACGCCGGGAAAGGCCGAAACCGGAATGTGTGGCAAGAAAGCACGCGCGTCAATATAGATTGCATGGCCGCCGGGAGGCTGCACGATGGGCACGCCTTCTTTGGCAATGTGATTGCCAAGAAATGCCGTCGAAGCAATGCGGTAGCGCAGATAGTCTTCGTCGAGTGCTTCGTTTAATCCAACAGCGATGGCTTCGAGATCGCGGCCTGCCAATCCACCATAGGTAGGAAAGCCCTCCGTCAAAATCAATAGGTCCTTTTCCTGTTGCGCAAGAACGTCGTCATTGGTGCACAGAAAACCCCCGATATTTGCCAAGCCATCCTTTTTCGCAGACATAGTGCAGCCATCGGCGTAGGAAAAAACCTCTTGCGCAATCGCACGCGGAGATTTATCGGCGTACCCCGCCTCGCGCAATTTGATGAAGTAGGCGTTTTCCGCGAAGCGGCAGGCATCGATATATAGCGGGATGCCATGGTTCCTACAAATCTGCTTCACTTCGGCGATGTTGGCTATAGAAACCGGCTGGCCACCACCGGAATTGTTGGTGATCGTTAGCATGACCAGCGGAATCTTCTTTGCACCTTCGCGCCGGATCAGCCGCTCAAGGCCATTTACATCCATATTGCCCTTGAAGGGATGCAATTGCGCAGGGAGTTTTGCCTCCGGAATAGGTAAGTCGAGCGCAGTAGCGCCAACAAATTCGCAATTGGCGCGCGTGGTATCGAAATGCGCGTTATTCGGAACCGTATCACCCTTCTTGCACATCACATTGAATAGGATACGTTCGGCGGCGCGACCTTGGTGCGTGGGGATGACGTGACGAAACCCAAAAATGGCGTGCACGGAATCGCGAAAACGCGTAAAGCTTGGGGAACCAGCATACGATTCATCGCCGCGCATCATCGCCGCCCATTGCTCGGTGGACATGGCGGAGGTGCCTGAATCAGTAAGCAGGTCGATTAGAATCGCTTCGGAAGCAATGAGGAATAGATTGTAGCCTGCAGCTTCGAGAAGTGTTTGGCGTTCCTGACGGGTGGTGGTACGGATCGGCTCCACGCTCTTGATGCGAAATGGTTCGATGATGGTGCGGATGGGCATGGCAGGCGCGAACTCTCCTTGCAGACACTAACATAGTATCGTAAGGCGGCGTACGGATGCCCCCGGCCAATGGTGCCCCAACTGCATGCGCAGGCGGTGCTTCTATAATTTGATTTCTGCGCAAACAATAGAGTAGTGAATGCTCTGTTTGAAGCGTCAATCATCGCCGCCAGCTGCTTCTGGTTTTGGTATCGGCCGAGCAAGTTCCCCCGGCCTCTCTGGGTCTTCCACCAGGCCATCGCGTTTGAGTTGCCGGTAGTATGCCAGGCGCGAGTGGCGATAGTGATCGGCGGAGATTTTTCCGTCGAGCCAGGCAGTGTCCATGGGATAAACCGTGGGATCGAAAATTACCAGGTAAAAGTGCCAGAGCAAGATGGAGAAGGTGGCGAGGAGTGCTTCATACCAGTGCACAGCAGTCGCCGCATCGCTCACCCATTTTGGAAGGTGCCGCAGAGTAAAATTGTTGAACCACAGCAGGAAACCAGAGACTGCCATGACTGCCGTGCCCCATAGGAAGGCCAGGTATTCGATTTTTTCGGCGTAATTGAATTTGGCGAACTGGGGTTGTTTATCGGTTCGTCCAAGATTGAAACGGAATACATCGATCATATCGGTAGCGTCTTTGATGGTCGGAATCATGGCTCTAAGCAAAGAACGATCGCGTTTCCTTACGCCCAGATGGACGAAGTGGAATACCGTGGCGGCGATCATCACGACAGCTGCGGTACGGTGCAAGCCCCCTCGTACGCCTGTGCTGGATTCCCAGAGGAGCAAAGGCTTGGCCCACCAACTCCCCGGATATTTCAGGGCGAAGCCGGTGACCACAAGAGTTGGGAAGCTGGCCATTATTCCCCAATGAGCGATGCGGAACCACAAGTTCATCCGCAAGACGAGTTCGCCAGTTTCATGGCGTGGGCGGCGGCGGACGAGCTTGCTGAAAAGATCGAGCAGGTTGTGAAGCAGCATGAAGCCCAGCGTCGCGGGGATTAGCACCCAGTAGGTCCAACGAATCCACCGCACCACGGGATGGTTCGGCCCTGCGCCGGTTTGCACATGAATGGGGCCAACAACGTAGCGCGATTCCGTCGCGCCCTGATGACACTGCCCGCAAGTCTTTCCCAGATTTGCCGCACTGACGGTTGAACGCGGATCGCCGGATTTAAATATGTTGTGCACTCCGTGGCAGGAGGCGCAGTTTGCAGCCGTAAGCTTTCCGGCCTTCAGCGCAAGCCCATGATAGCTGTCGGCATAGGAAGGAACGCGATTCGCCGGCAAGTCGTAGAGCTCAGCGATCCGCGCGCTGCTGTGGCAACGACCACAGGTTTCCGACGAGACCTTGGCCGCGTTTATCGGCGACTGTGGATTTTTCGGACCAAGGATCAGGTGTTCTCCGTGGCAATCGACGCACACAGGAGCATCTTTCACGCCCGCCTTCACCGCCTCCCCATGCACGCTTTGGTTGTAAACCTTGGCGATTTCCCTGTGACAGGCGCCGCAGGTGTCGGCGATCCTCCAGCGATTTACTGCAGAACGCGAATCTCTCGCGGGATAGATATTGTGATCGCCGTGGCAACTGTTGCAATTGGCTGCCTTATCGCTTCCTGAGGCAATCGCTCGTCCGTGTACGCTCATCTTGTAAGATTCGACAGGATGAGCAACGGGAATTTCATGCCGAGCCAGAAAACCGGGATCGCTGTGGCACTTTGCACAGGTGTCGGCCAGTTTTTTCTCCGTGATCAAGGAATTGGGATCGCTACCGGGCTTGATCGCGT
This sequence comes from Candidatus Acidiferrum sp., assembly GCA_035314425.1. Lineage (GTDB taxonomy): Bacteria > Acidobacteriota > Terriglobia > Acidiferrales > UBA7541 > Acidiferrum. The sequence goes on from DATFZN010000019.1 coordinate 62,926, forward strand.
GGATCGAACCGTGGCAGGAGAAGCACGTTGGCGCGTCGGGATCCCCGTTTTTCGCTGCGGTCCCGTGAATACTGGAGGCGAACTCGCTCTCTTCCCGGGCGTGGCATTCGGTACATTTTTTGGGAATCAGGGCTTGTGCCGCCGTTACTTCGTGGGCACTGCCATGACAATTTGAGCAAGCCGTGTCGCCAAGCAGAGAATGTGCGCTTGAGGCAAAAGAGGTTACGACCGCTTCATGGCAGGTCTTGCACTGAACCATGGCGATGTGAGCGCGATGAGGAAAATCCTGGATGTCGCTATGGCAATCCGTGCAGCCAAGAATGCCGTGAGAGCTGGCGGTGTGTTTTGCGGGCTCGACGGAGATGTTCTTGCCCGTGTCGGACTTCATGCCAGCCGTACCATGGCATGCCAGGCAAGCTTCGTCGTGCTTTTGTGGTTGGGCTTTTTTCACATCGGCGGCAGTGAGAGTGGGAACGAGCACCCACGTCAGCGCAATGAGCAACCCAGAAATTGGCTTCCGGAACTGCCTATGCGCTCGATTGGAGCTCATAAAGCGCTACCTCCGGGCCGGATCAGGCCCCCGAAATTTTCAACTACCTGTTATTTCAACCCCAGCTCCGTAAGTACCTTGGGATTTTCCTCCTGAACTGCGAGCAGATTGTGACAAGCGGTGCAATCGTTGGAAATGGTTTGTCCGTCGGCGCTCGCATGCGAGCCGTCGTGACACCGGAAACAGCCGGGAAAATCATTGTGGCCGATATTGTTGGGGTGAACGCCCCAGCCCACCTTCATATCGGGGAAAATGTTGCGCATGTAGATTGCCGCCGTGGCATCGGCTGACTGTTCGACCAGGGTACGCTTGGTGTTATAGATTTCCGGGTAACTGGTGCGATAAAAACTCACGATGCCTTGTTCGATCCGAGATTTCGCAGTGTCGCGATCTGGATAGTCCGCTTTGAGCAGCTCTACGGCCTTCTTGCGGATGAAAGGCAGTTCCGGGCTGATAACCCCGCGCGACATCCTTAGATCCACGGCATTTTCCGGCAATTCAAATGCATGGGTCGGACGATTGTGGCAATCGATGCAATCCATCATGCGTTCCTGGCCCTTTTCCAATTGTTCTTTGGAGACTTTGCTGTCTGTCGAGACGTATTCGACCGTCTTGCCCTGGTCGTCGGTGTAGTACACCACGGGGATAACTTGCCGCTGTTCATCGGTGGAGATATAGCGGATACGAGAACGGTCACTGAGGTGGCGCCCGTGAATACCGAACGAGCCATCTCTTGTATGTCCACCGATTTTCAGGATAAGCGCAGTGGTCAAAGGAGTGTTCTTTTCGTCGTCTTTGTAATCTGTTCGCACGACAAATTTATCGCCAGAGAACCGCTGCGGCCAGTGACACTGCTCACAGGTGTCTCTAGCCGGACGCAAGTATTTCACCGGAGTAGGAATCGGCCTGGGATAGGTTTTGAAGGTTACCGCATAGACTTGCCGCAGTCCGGAAAGTTTGGATCTCACAAACCAACCGGCACCCGGGCCAATGTGGCATTGAACGCACTCAACCCGGGAATGGGGTGAATTCTGGTAGGCGGAAAACTCAGGTTGCATTACGGTGTGGCAGGTCTGCCCGCAAAAAGTGGTGCCATCCATGTACGACACTCCGCGATAGGAAGCGAAAGCAAAAATCAAAACGTTCAGAAAGGAAGCGACCGCGATAAATAGGAAACTGTTGCGAACCATTGGCAACTTAAGATCGATTTCCGGATAAGTCGAGGGCACCGCGCCGGTCGCCTGCAATTTCCTGCGTCGTAGCAAAATTCCGATAGGAATGAGCAGCAATCCAAGGATAAAAAGGCTCGGCAGAACCAAGAACAGAAGGATGCCCACGTAAGGATGAGGAGGACCCGGCAAAATAAAATCGTAAACCCAAAAAGCAATTAGAGTAACGGCGCTGCTGGTGGTAATGACTGCGCCCACGAGGCTGATGAAATTCTGGCCGAAAAAATAGAGTAGCCGCGCCCAATCGCGGATTGTATTCCGCTCACTCATCTCTCAATGAACCCCACGATTCCTAAGATTTTTCCGAAATGCAAAAAACAAGCCCCAGCGGAGGACCGCCGGGGCCTGTTGAACTGCTCCATTTGCGTGAGCCTGGAAGGTTACCAACAGGCACACCGGCGATAGATTACTTGATAAGAGTACGCATGTAGGCGATGACGTCTTTTACCTCAGCGTCTGAAATCTTCTTATCGTAAGGCGGCATCTTGTTCTTGCCCTTAGTGATGATGTCTGCCCAGGTAGCGTCGGATTCTTTTTTCACCTCGTCGGAGGAAAGGTCCCGAGTCTTAGTGGCTTTACCGGCTGCCGTATCACCCTTACCGTCCGGGCCATGGCAACTGACACACTTTGCCTTGAACACTTTTTCTCCGTTAGCAACATCTTGCGCACGCACCACGCCAGCAGCTAGAAACAGAGCTGCGAGCACTGCCATCCCTAGAAGCAACTTCTTCATTTGAATCCTCCTATCTGTTTTTAACTGCACGGAAGGCGAAGGAGCGTACGCATTCCGTGCCAGACCGTTCAAATCCGCTGCGATCACTTTTTGAGCGAACGGATGTAGGAAACCAGATCCTTCACCTGGTCCGCGGACAACGTCTTGTAAGGCGGCATCTTGCCCTTGCCATTGGCGATGATGCCTGACAGATCCGCGTCACTCTGTTTCTGGACATCGGCGGAGCCAAGATCGCGAGTTTTCATCGCATCCTTGCCAGCTCCATCCGCGCCATGACAGCCTGCGCACTTCGCTTTAAAAGTCGCCGCGCCTGCAGCGGCGTCAGCCCTCGCCATGCTGCTGAACAGGCCTGTGCCTGCCAACAAGATGGCGGCGCAGGTTACTGCACCGAGGTGCTTCTTTGTGATCTTCATATTATTTTGTCTCCTGAGCAATTTTCCGGATTGAGAAACAAATTCATTCCCCTTCCCGGTGATTCAGAACGCATAATGCACAGAATGCTAAACCAGGCCGCCCTGTCCTGCTGGCGTTTTCATGGTAACCGTGATAATCCCGCATGCCACGCCTTGTCCAGTGTTTTGCGATACTTGGAGCACGCATGGAAGCTTTCATGCCATTCCTTCTTCGTTTACCAATGAGGGCTTACGCCAGTCGTCGTTTTACGACGTTCTGCCGCGCACCCCAGTTTTGACATTTAGTGAGCGAGAGGGTGGGAGATACGAAGGACCCATCTGACGCTAAAATGTCAGGTGAAGGTCGAAAGGATAGCTTAAAACTACAACAATCAGCTGTGAAATTAAACAAAAATCGCCACGCAGACAGTGCCATATCGGAATGTCAAACACGACTGAATTAGTCGGAGGTCTGGGCAGGTTTAAGTTTGGAGGCAGGGACAAGTACTAAAACCCTCCTCTACCACCTATCGTGAATCCGCACAGGCGATAGAGACCAACCGGTCTAGACAGTTGCTACTTGCTGCCTACCGTGTGGTGATCGGAAAGCTTTAGACCTGGGCATAAATTCCAGCGATCCGCTGTTCTTCCTTCTGTCTTGCAGCAAGAAGGCTAGATTCCTTTGGACGGCTCGCCGAGATTGCCGGACTGGAGCGCTTGTGATACGGTTTCAGCATTTTGCGGACAAGGGAGGTGAACGATGTGTGAGAAGCTTCACCACTCTGGTCCTATCCATAGCAAGCCTGACGCGGCTTCTCGCCGGGCATTTCTCTCCTCGCTCGTATCAGCATTCGTATTCCTTCCGATGGCCTATGGACAGGAAAAAACTCCAGTCGACATGGCTGAGCAATTTCGTCAAATGTCCGAGAATTATGAAAAAGAAGGCCTTGCCGAACCGTTCCGCGGCATTACAACCAATCATAAGGTGATGCCTGGACTGTTCCAAATTGGCCCCAGTGGGGTTTCTACCGAGCCTGTCCGAAATGCTGCGGAGAAGTTCATTGCATCGCTAAACAACGTGCAACTTGCGAAGACTATGTTCCCGATCGACGATATTCAATGGCGAAAATGGATGAATCAGCATTTTTATGTGCGACAAGGGATCAGCATGCAAGAAATGACCGAAGCGCAGCGTGATTTGGCTTTCGGCCTGATGCGCGCTTCGCTGAGCACCCGAGGTTTCGAGCTTACGCGGAATGTGATGCGTTTGAACGAGACTCTCGCTGAACTTGCTCGGGACCCCGTATTTCTCGGCGAATGGTTGTATTTCATCACCATCCTGGGCAGGCCGTCGGCAACAGAACCGTGGGGCTGGCAGTTCAGCGGTCATCACGCCATCATCAATTTTTTTGTGTTGGGCGACCAAGTGGTGATGACGCCACTTTTCCTAGGTTCAGAACCAGTGCGGGCTACCTCGGGGAAATACAAGGGAGTGGAGGTTCTTCAGCAGGAACAGAAAGATGGTTTGGGGTTCGTGAGAGCGTTGCCAGGGGTGCAACAGCAGAAAGCGATTTTAAGTTTCTCGAAGACCGGGAATAACAACTTGACAGAAGCGTTCAAGGACAACGTGGTACTCGACTATGCGGGTATCCGAGCGAAGGATTTGGAAAGTCCGGCGCGCAAGCAGCTGCGCGATCTTGTCCAATTGTATGTGAGTAACATGGACGATGGGCACGCGCAGGTAAAAATGAGCGAGGTGGAGAAGCACATCGAGAATACCTGGTTCGCATGGGTCGGCGGCACAGAAGCGGACAGTGTGTTCTACTATCGGATTCAGAGCCCGGTAATTCTGATTGAGTTCGATCACCAGAGGCCCGCAAACCTGCAAAAGTTTGCGAAAGACCCCAAAATGCCGACGCAGCAACATATCCATTGCGTGGTGCGCACACCCAACGGAAACGATTATGGGAAGGACTTGCTGCGGCAGCACTACTTATCGAACTCGCACGAGAGCTGAGGGCAGCCTCACAAGCGCGCTCGGATCATTGCAACGCCCGTGGGTACCTGCTAATTCAGATGCCCGGGAAGTTCGCACGTACACGAGCGCTAAGCTACAGATTTCCACCCGCCAGTATTTTCCGCCGTTCCGTATCTTTGTCGTCGCGGAGCTGCTGGCCGTCAAAGTAAGTGCGCTTGTGCCGGTTGCAGGGTTCGGGCGAAACGCAGCGGTCACCCCGCTGCCTTGGCCGGTCGTTGTCAAGCTGACGCTGCCGCTGAAGCCGTTGGTGGGAGTGATCGTAATCGTTGCCGTGCCTTGCGACGAGCGAGTGATGGTCAAGCTGGTCGGCGACGCGGACAGGGAGAAGTTGGCCGAGGCCACAGCAGTCACCGTCAAAGTGACCGTAGTCGTTTGCGTAACATTTCCGCCAGTGCCGGTGACAGTGATCGGGTAAGTGCCGGTCGCGGTTGTCGAGGCGACTGTCAAAGTCATCGTCGAACTGCCAGCGCCGGGCGCGGCGATCGGTGAGGGAGTGAAGCTGACAGTGACACCCGTCGGCTGGCCTCTCGCGGTCAAAGCAACCGCCGAGTCAAAGCCGCCGGAAACGGTCGTCGTGATCGTAGAACTGCTGCCGTTGCCCTGCACCACGGTGAGGGAAGAGGGCGAGGCGGAGAGAGGTGAAGGCAGGGCTGGTACTGGTCGGAGCGAGCGCGTTGATCAGGCCGGTTCCATTGGGACTGCCCCAGCCGGTCACAAGATCATAACCGACCACAGCCGAATAGCTGCCCGAGCTACCGCTAGAGATGTCGTGAAAATCTGTCTGGTAGTTGGAGGTCACATTCTGCGACCCACTGTTGACTGGGAATTTCCGATCTGGGCTAAACCGACGGGACCCGCTAAAGAATCAATTACATCCGGCCTTTCGAACTACTGCGAGGATGCCAGATTACGGCGGATGCTAGCGCAGCCAGCGGTGACATTCAAGAATTATCTGCCCTGTAAATTAGGTGAAATTGCAGGTGAGAAATTTCCGCTGGGAACCCAATTCGCAATTGCATCAGGTCTCCAGTATCAGGAATGAAGAGAGAACCTGGACGGGGCGTGGATGAATCAGGATGCTTTGCGCGTTCCGAATCACCTAACGTAGGAAGACAATTGCAGGATACGGAGACCGGGTATGGCCGGAAGGTTGCGATCATTCGTAAGAAAGGCTGTGCAACCAAATGCCAATGCCGCCACCACCTGGAGTGAATCAGGCGTCTTGGCTCCCGTTGCGGCTCTCAGTTGTGCGGCGGCCCGCAAATGATCACGAGAAATATCTGCAACGTGAACACCGCGACTCTGCGTGAGAAGAGCTTCATATCGCCCGGCCAGCAGATGGTCTCCAGAACGGTAGGGCACGACCAGGACTTCGAGCAAGGTTAGCGCCGATGTAACCAACTCCTTGCGGCCCGCATTCACTTCTCTGAAAAGGGACTCGACCAACGGAAGAAACCGGGGATGTTCTTCGATGAAGTAGATGAAGATGGCCGTGTCCACTCCTACAGGGCCACCACCGAGATCGGCCATCAATCCCATGAGGCGCGTTCTCGCTCAACATGTTGCGATGGTTCAACTCCTCTCCAGTGCTCTTTGCCCAATCCCTTGAGGTCAAGAATCGACAGGGGTTTTGGCGACTCAAGAGCATCGCTGAGAAGATGGGTAACCTCCTGAGCGACCGACCGGTGCTGGCGCTTGGCTCTTGCCTGCAGCTTCCTGTAGAGAGAATCGGGAAGGTTCTTTATGTTCAGCACTGCCATCGCGTTACTCCTAAACTCCTCCATAATGGAGGAACCACCAGCGATGTGTCAAGGCCCTATTCCTCCTGTAAAATCACCTGTCAGAAGGCCATCTTCGGCGTAGCTAGACATACCGAGGCCGCCCCTGACGGTCTCTAAGTTGTTGGTAAATGGAGAACCACAGAAGCGTGTCAAGACGGCGTTATTATGCCTGATGGTTTCTATATGTTCGAGGCTAGCCACGCCAGCCTCCGATGCCTCGGCGGAACTCACACCCTTGGGCAAGTGGACAGCAACGGGTATGTGTTCCTTGCGAGCCTCATCCATCAATGCTAAGAACGCGTCAGGCGGGAGCGTATTGTGGATTTTGATGAAATCAACCCCCTTCGCCTTTAGATTGTGAACTGCTTGCCGTGCCTCTTCAGCCGTGCGCACGGTGAGCCGGTTCGAAACTCCTTCTTTGGGGCCGTCCACGAAAGGACCAGCGCGGATGATGTGGGGCCCGACGCGCAAACCCTTATCAATCTCAGAGCGCCAGCGATCGATTTGGGTTAGATCTCCGCCCATGTCGCGCACGCCCGTCACCCCATTCATGATCAGCAATGGGAAAGCTTCTTCCGTCGCATCGGTCAGGTGACCGTGCATATCCCAGAAGCCAGGGATCAAAAATTTCCCGCTGCCATCGATCACGCGAACGCCAGCCGGAATTAGGACGCGATCACTAGGCCCAACCACGCTGATATAACCATTACCGATAATAATGGTTGAGTTTGGCTCGGGCGCTGCTCCTGTGCAATCGATGACCGTTACGTGGGTTATAGCAAGCTCTTTGTCCTTTTAAGTAGTGGTCGCCAGTGGGTAGATTAGGCAAAAAAGGAGGAACCATTTACACATAAGGCTGAAGCATAACTCCTGCGGCTAAGCATACCGACACTAGAGCATAGCGTAAAGCGTGGCCGCCACACACTGCCCGTCAAGTCGGATTAACGCGCTTCCGGAGGAGCGCGGGTGTAAATTCTTTCTTACTTTTCCTCGCCTGTGTTGACCTCTCGGCCGTGGTTCCTGCTGACCAGAAGAACCAGACTTCCATTTGCTGGCGCAGTCGTTTCGCTGCCAAGAAGATTGAGTTTGTCGCGAAACTAATGCTCTTTCGCCGAGTCGCGTTAACGGCGAGACCTGGCAGGCCACGCGTCGAAGAAACTCGCTGCTACGCGGCTGTGTGCGCTTCCCGGTCAAGCAACAGAAAATCAAACTGAGTCATTGTCCCGCACAGCAGGGTTATTTGTTATCGGCCCAATTATCTTGCGCCGCGATTATCTGCCACCGCCCGTTTCGCTTCAGCCAGGTGTCTGTCCAGATCAGGCTTCGCGTCCGTTCCGTTTCATCGCTATCTTTTTGGATACGGCTTTCTGTTCCGTAGATGATGGCGAGATTCTCGCCGAAAAAATGAACCTGGGTATCACCCAGGCGGCATCCATGAGCTTCGTGTTTCGAGTTTTTTATGTCCTTGAGCTCTTCCGACTTTGTGTAGCGCGTTCCCTCAGGTGCCGTCCCCTGAAAATCATCTGCCAGGATGGTCTGAACGGCTAGGTTGCCATCACAGTCAGCTTCGGCCCATTCACGTTCCATATTGACCAGAGACTGCGCCGCCTCGTCGTTTTGAGCGGCCCACCTCCCCTGCTGGCCGCTCGCTGCGAGACCAATCACCAACATCGTACCAACCGCAATCAAAATACCCAATTGCTGGAGCATGGCATTCGCCTCCTAGTTTTGGGACTGGATGATAGCACCTGTTAACCAGTAAACTGCGTTGATCAGTGCTGACTTTCCCTCCATGCGGCAAACAGAACGTTTACGCTATTTGGCTTCGTTCCGGCGTACCGTTTTCTTTACTGTTTAGCAAAGCAACCAGGAAACCCCGGGTTGCAAATTTCTTGATGTTTAGAGGAGCGGCAATCAACTCCGCCGTCCCTTCCTACTCGAAGTCTCTCTGGGATTCCGGAGAAAACTCTCTAAGTGATTGAAAACGATAGCAGGCTCGTGGGACTCGAACCTCAGCTCGCTACAAGGTCCTCTTGGCCTTCTTCGTTGCCTTGCTTGCAAGCGCAACCTTTTATGGCGCTCCATGACGGATTCCGCCTCGCTCATCGGCCAGACTATCTCGCACTACCGCACTAAAAATATGTTTATGTTTGACCTATAGGGTATAAGCACGTAAAATAGTGCTGCACGTAAAAAGGTGCCAGCATGAAAACCAATATTACGTTAAAAATTGAAGCAGAACTTTTGCGAGAAGCCCGAGTACTCGCTGCCGAGGAAGGCACCTCGATTAGTGCTTTGCTCGCTACTCGGTTGGAACAGGCAGTGCGTGAGCGCAAGGGGTTTCATCAGGCACGCAAGCGCGCCTTGGCCCGTCTTCGCAAAGGTTTTAACTTGCGCTGGACGCCTCCCAGCTCACGCGATGAGCTTCATGAGCGGTAAGTACTTCGTCGACACCAACATTTTGGTATATGCACATGACCGTTCAGCGGGAGTCAAACACCAACGCGCTCAACGGTTGTTGGAACAGCTCTGGGAGTCGGGGCAGGGAGTATTGAGCACGCAGGTTTTGCAAGAACTGTGTATCAATCTTCGGCGCAAAATCGGCCACCCCCTGCCCGCGGACGAAGTTCGCCTGCTGATACGCGATTACGCGACGTGGGAATTGGTCACGAACACCTCCGAGTCGGTTCTCCAGGCACTCGATATCGAGTCGCGTTATAAGACTTCCTTTTGGGACGCGCTTATTCTCCAGGCTGCTGAAAGTTCAGGCGCGACGATCCTCTACACCGAAGATCTGGCAACAGGGCAACGCTACCGAGCAGTTCAGGTTGTGAACCCTTTGATCGAGCCTATTGGCAGGCAATAAGAATCTCTTAACCCGGTGTGTCCCCGGGTTGCAGTGGCCATACAGGTGAAATTACAGGTGAAGATCATCGCGGCAATTCATCGACACACCGACACTCGGACCAACAGGAACCAGTTTCGCTAAACCAAAATCGAGAATCTTGGCGTGACCGCGCTCGGTGACGAAGATGTTCGCAGGTTTGATGTCGCGGTGAACAATTCCCTTCGCGCGTGCGGCATCCAGTGCATCTGCAATCTCTAGTCCCAGTCCAAGAACCTTTTCACGCGGTAAAGGCTGACCATCGATGAGGTGCCTTAGCGTATGTCCGTCGAGAAACTCCATGGCAATGAAAGGCTGGCCGTTGTGTTCGCCGATTTCATAGATGGTGCAGATATTAGGATGGTTCAGAGCGGAAGCAGCCTGTGCTTCGCGGTCGAAACGGCCGAGAGCTTGTAAGTCTGGAGCAAAACCGTCAGGAAGAAACTTCAGGGCAACGAAGCGATGGAGTTTGGTGGCCTCTGCTTTATAGACGCATACCACCGCCACCCAGTCTTTCCAGGATGCGGTAGTGAGAGATGGTTTCGCCAATCATGGTTCGGAGCGCAACTCCGCGCTGCGATGTTAGAGACGGGGTGGAGGGGAAGTCAATGAATTGTTAGCGGGTTAACGGGTATGGCTCGGCCGTTTTCGCTCCAGCTGTACATTCCTGGATGGTCTCACGCTGAAGGCAGGGGGATAAGCGAGGGCAATACGGGCGAAACTGCAACCAACAGTAGATATTCATCGTCTAACAGTTCTCGCCCCCACAACGCCCCGCTGGGAGGTCCCGCATGGAGTTTTCACGTGTTGCGCTCGCAGGTCTCACAGCTGCCGTTTGCTGTATGGGGCTGTGGGCGCAGCGCACCGCGGACTTCGGGTTCGGCGATGATGATTCGCCCACGAACGTGAAGGCGGAGTTCTACTGGTCGCGCCTGGCTTATTCCCCCAATATGGCCAGCATCAACCCGAATGCGAGACGTGGATCGTCTCGATCCTGGTCGCGTGACTATCCGAAAGCGGACCGCCAGTTTCTGATCGCCATGCATCGGCTGACTCGCATTGACGGACGCCCGACAGAACAAGTGGTTACGCTAAACAACAACGATATCTTCAACTATCCGTGGATCTACGCGGTCCAGGTGCAGAACTGGACGTTTACTGATTCTGAAGCCAAGCGATTGCACGAGTATCTGTTGAAGGGCGGTTTCCTGATGGTCGACGATTTTCATGGGACCGAGGATTGGGAGAATTTCATGAACGGTATGCGCCAGGTTCTTCCCGACCGGCCGGTCGAGAATTTGCAAAGCGGGGACGAAATCTTCCACATCCTCTATGACATCGACGCCAAGATGCAGATACCCGGAGAG
>DATFZN010000020.1:0-82245 GCA_035314425.1 Candidatus Acidiferrum sp.
CCCGCTCCACCACCGCTTTCCCCGCCATCACAACCCGCGCCCGTCTCCGCGCGCGAGCTCAGCTCCCAGCTTGAGGAAACCCTCGGCAAAAACTGGCTCAATAAACTTGGCATCATCGCTCTCGTCATCGGCATCTCTCTTTTCCTCGCCTACAAATTTCCCTCGCTTAGCAATCCCGGGAAAATCGGCCTCGGCTATCTCCTAAGCTTCATGATCCTGGGCACCGGAATATATCTTGAGCGCAGCGACCGTTATCGCGTCTTCGCGCGTGCGCTGATTGGTGGCGGGTGGGCGCTCACCTTCTTTGTCACCTACGCCATGCATTTCGTCACCTACACCCGCGTCATTGATACGCAATGGGTCGACCTCGTGCTCCTCTTCCTGGTCGCCGGCATCATGGTCGTCCACACCCTGCGCTACGACTCCCAGGTTGTCACCGGCCTCGCTTTTCTTCTCGCCTTCACCACCGTCGCCATCAGTCAAAACACAATCTATTCGCTCTCCGCTGGTGCTATCCTCGCGGTCGGACTCGTCGCCATTGTTCATCGCCGCGATTGGTTCGAACTCGAAATCTTCGGTATCCTCGCTTCCTATATAAACCATTTCATCTGGCTCGCCACCGTCATCCTGCCCATAGCAGGCCACCATCGCATGTTCCCCGCATTCGTCCCCAGCACTGTCCTCCTGTGCCTCTACTGGGCCACCTATCGCTGGTCCTACATTGCGCGCCGCATCCAGAACGCCAAACAGGAAAGCGTTTCCACACTCGCCGCGCTCCTCAACACCTCATTGCTCCTCGGCCTTTTCAAATACCAATCCGCCCGCCCCGAGCTCGCCTTCTACGCCTTGTTAATCCTTGGCGCTGTCGAACTGACTCTCGGCCAATTCCCCGCCACGCGCCGCCGTCGGGTTGCCTTCATCATCCTCTCCACCATCGGCATCATTCTCCTTGTCGCTGCCATTCCTTTCAAATATTCCGGCATGGACACCGCTGTCATCTGGCTCGCCGAAGCGCAAATACTCATCCTCGCCGGCGTTTTCACTCGCGAAGTTCTCTTCCGCCGCTTCGGCCTGCTCGTCGCCCTACTCACGTCCGGGGACATGCTCATCAACCAGGCTCTCCCGGCGCTCTACGATCACCTTTCGCAACCCCCTCGCACGCCATTTGATCGCTTCACGCAATCCGTCGCCGCGCCCGACTCCCAACTCGCTGTCAGCTTCCTCGTCGCCTCTCTCCTTTTCTATGCCAACTCCCTCGCCATCCCACGTCGCTGGAAGGATCTCCTCACTGCCGAAAACGAAAGCGTCCTGCTCCGGGCCCTTTCCTATCTCGCCGGCCTCATGCTCTTCGTCTCCATCTGGCTCGCATTCCCCAATTCCTGGACCGTCGTCCTCTGGGCCGTCGCCGCGTTTCTTCTCGTCGTTCTCGCCCGCACCTTTTCCGCTGAGGACCTCGTTTACCAGGCCCATCTCTTCTCGCTAGCGGCCGTCTGCCGAGCTCTCGCGGTGAACTACTTCCTTGCGCCCCCGTTTCTAAACACCAGCCTCTCGCTTCGTCTCGTCACCCTTTCTCTCGTAATCGCACTCCTCTACCTCTGCGCGCGCTGGCTCAGCCTGCAGTCCTCCGATTACGCCATCGATCCCTCGGAGCTCTACACCACCGCCGCCGCAATCCTAGTCGTTGTGCTCGCCTACCGCGAATGCCACTGGGCTTGGGTCGCCGTTGCCTGGGGTGGGTTCGCCCTGGTTCTCGCCATTCTCGGAAGCTACGGCGACCGCCGCGATCTCAGCATCCAGGCGCACGTGGTCGTTCTCGCCGGATTCGCGCGCACTTTGATCGTTAACATCGACGCTGTTCAGGAATGGCATCAATTCACGCTTCGCTTCATCACTTTCACGCTGATGGCCGCGCTCCTCTATCTCTGCGCCTATTTCAGCGGCCCGCGCGATTCGGATTACGCGCGCCTCTTTTCCGCTCTGCACACTTGGGCTGGTTCCATCCTCATCGCCGTTCTCACCTTTAAGGAAGTCTCTTCTCCCTGGATCGCTGTTGCCTGGGCCGTCTTCGCCTTTTTATTGCTGGTCATCGGCGACCGCGTCAAGCGCATCCAACTTCATTTCCAGGCCTACATCCTTTCCGTCTCCGCCTTGTTTCAAATCGTCACCGTCAATCTTTACGCCGTTGGTCCCTGGAGCGTTTACCCTCGGGTTTCCTTGCGTCTTGTGACACTCGGGCTGGTTGCCGCGCTCTTCTACCTGTGCGCGCGCTGGGCCGCTAAAGGCGAATTCGTGCAAGCTCCGCTCGCCGGTGCCGCCTACATCTGGGCCGGTTCCTCTCTCGTTGTTTTGCTCTTGTACTACGAACTCACTCCCCACGCGGTCGCGCTCGGCTGGGCCCTCTTCGGTCTGGCTCTATTCGAGATCGGTGTGCAATGGAAATCCCGCAACTGTCGTCTGCAAAGCTATGTCGTGTTCGGTCTAAGCTTCTTTCGCCTCGCCTACTTCAATCTCCACTTCGGCCCGCGCGAACTTCTTCTCACCACGCTACCCATCGCCTTCGTTTTCTATTGCGTCTATCTCCACCTCACGCGCCTCACAAGTGGTCCAGGGGACGGTCCGGCTTCAGGCGAGCCAAAACGCCGTTCACTGTCTCGGGCTATGGCCCTTTCGAAAGCTCCCTCTGATCCATTCGCCCTGGACCAGCAAATTCACGCCGCCACCATCCTGGCCTATCTCGGCTCTGCAACACTCGTGCTTTTCGCCAGCTCCTATTTCACCAATGGATGGGTTCTCGTAGCCTGGGCCGCGCTTTCCTTGATCTTCATCGCCGTTTCCTGGAGCGCGCAGCAAGACGTCTTCCTCCAGCACAGTGTGATTCTCGCGTTCATCGTTTTCTTCCGCGGCCTTTCCTACGAACTGATCGCCCAGAGCCATCCCCGTGCCTCATGGAACGCCGATCGCGCCTCCTACGTCGCCGCGGCCGCCGCGATCCTGTTTGCCGCGCAAGCCTTGGCCTTCCCCTTGCGCGCGCGTTTCGCCGCCGTCCGTTCCAATCCATCCTCCGGCAACGAACTCCTCCGGCGCCCTGAACAAATTTATTTTTTCCTGCCTATGATTCTCGTTACCTTCCTGATCCTCAACGAAGTCTCGCAAGGACGCGTCACCATCGGCTGGGGCATCGAAGCCGTCGTCGCCTTCTTGTTCGCGCTGATCGTCGGCGAACGCAGCTTCCGTCTCGCGGGCCTCGGCCTCCTCCTCGTTTGCGTTGCCAAAATCGTGATCCTCGACGTCTGGCGTCAGGAGCGCGCCGACCGCTTCATCACCTTCATTATCCTCGGCGTCGCCCTCCTTCTCGTCTCCTACCTCTACACCCGCTACTCAGAAGCCATCCGCCGCTACCTCTAGCTCTTCCCCATCCGTTTTCCATCGGGCGGCCTCATTCTAAATCATTCCTTCAGGTTGTGGTCCGAGCGGCTTACCTATCTGGTAAGCCCTGACCGCGTCTTCGACGCGTCGCTAGTGCCAGAAACTTGTCCAAACCGATTTATTGATTCCAGAGAACTTATCAACAAGTTTCTGGAGAGTCGCCAAACCGGAGGCTGGGGCTTTGACGCATCTGCGGATTGTAGCGTAGCCCTCAAGGTGGTAGCCTTCGTCTAGGTGACCTATGGAACACTCTTGGCTCATCGAGAAAGTTCTTACTGGCCTGGTTGTTTTGGCCGTCGTTATCTTCGCAGCCCTTCGGCTCGGAGGAGGATTGGCCGCTGTAGCGGGGCTTGGCCAATTTCCAATGTCAATGATTCCTGCCGGTTTGCGGCGTTTTATTTTTGGCGAACGAAAAGACCCCACGCACAAACCGAATAACTGAAACAAGTCCAGTCGGATTGCCTCGCTCGAGTACTAGCCGCCATCGACCGGTTGAAGCGTTGGGCTCTCGCTGGCGCATTTCCTGCAGTACTCGCAGCCAATGCTGCTGAGCAGCGAAAGGGAACAAAACGAATGGTCCACAAAACACTTGTGCCACCCACTTCTATCCATCGCGTTGAAGCGGACGGCGTTACCCTCTTCTACCGTGAAGCGGGCCCGTCGGATGCGCCAGTGGTCCTATTACTGCATGGTTTTCCCACAGGATGGGTACAGATTTTCAAATCAAAGCGCCTGGCAGAGTGGTGGTATCGGAGCGGAATCAGTTGTCCGCTTCCGTGTCCGTGCTTTTAGCAAGCTTTTGCCGTAAAGCACCAATTAACGGCTGTGATAAGATGCGGGCCTGACCTAAAGGCGCCCGCCTCGCCTGCCTGGCTGGAGGATGCTATGAGTAGCAAATTGAAATGGGTCGCGATTGCTGTCGTGGCTCTGATACTGATTCTGTTCATTCTCCCATTTCTGATTCCCGTCAATAAATTCAAGCCCACCATTGAAGCCAAGGCTTCCGAAGCGCTCGGGCGCAAGGTGGAATTGGGTAACCTGAGCTTGTCGATTCTACACGGGGCCCTGGAGATCGATTCCATTTCGATCGCCGATGATCCTAAATTCAGCAACAGCCCGTTTCTTACAGCCAAGAGTGTGGACGTCGGGGTGGAATTGCTGCCACTGATTTTCTCGCAACAGGTTAACGTCACCAACATCGAGATCGTAAATCCCCAAGTGATGCTGCTTAAGAATCCCAGCGGTCAGTGGAATTTTTCTTCCATCGGCGGAAGCAGCAGCTCCGCTCCGAAGACTTCTTCGGGCGGCGGTTCAAATCCAAATGTTTCGATCGGCAAGCTCGAACTGAAGAATGGCCAGATTACCTTGGGGAGCACCAATTCGCAAAAACGTTCGGTTTACACGAATGTGGATTTGAAGGCCACAGACGTGGCCATGACCACTAAATTCCCGGTGGCCTTTTCGATGGACCTGCCGGGCGGTGGCAGCGCAAAAATTGATGGCAATGTTGGGCCAGTCGATCAGAAGGACGCTGCGTTGACTCCGCAAGATGTTAAGCTAACCATCAACAAAATGAATTTGGCGAGCACCGGCGTGCTCGACCCGAAACTGGGGTTGGGTGGAATGGTAGACGTTGCTGCGAGTCTACTTAGCCAGGGTGGCCAAGTGGCTACCAAGGGAGAATTGACGCTTACCAAGGCAGTTCTCGTGTCTGGTGGTCAGCCTTCCGGCGTACCGCTCGTCGTGGAGTTCGATACCAAGTACGACCTCGAGAAAAGCACCGGAGTGTTAAATCCCTCGGTTGTGAAAATTGGGAATGCAAAATCCAATCTGAATGGAACCTATAAATCCGCTGGCGATGAGTTCGTCGTAGATTTGAAATTGAATGGACAAAGTTTGCCGGTAACAGACCTAGAAGCGTTCTTGCCCGCGCTGGGCATTAGTTTGCCCAGCGGCTCGAAATTGACGGCCGGAACACTAAACACCAATCTGCACATCACCGGGCCAACAAACCAGCTGGTTACCGATGGAAATATCGGGCTGTTCAGCGGAAAATTATCAGGTTTCGATCTGGGGTCGAAGATGTCCAGCGTCGGATCTCTTGCGGGTTTAAAGACCGGCCAGGATCTGGTGATCGAAAAGTTCACCTCCGATGTGCATATGGCTCCTTCGGGATTGAAGGCCGAAAACATGGATCTGGTCGTTCCGTCCTTGGGGACCGTCGTTGGCGCCGGTACGCTGGATTCCAAGAACAATATAAACTTCAATCTCGTTGCCACGGTTAACAGCGCGTTGCTCACCAACGCCGCTGGAGGTATGGCCGGTGGGGCGGCGGGAGGAGCAGTTGGTGGCGCGATGGGCTCCATGGGTTCTGTGCTTGGCGGTGGTACGAACTGCAAGAATGGTGGAGTGAAAGTGCCATTGCAGGTTCACGGTACCACGCAGAACCCTCAGTTCACACCGGACGTGGGTGGTGCAACGGCCAGCTTGATGAAATCGCAACTAACATGCGCCGGTGGGACGGCCGGAGCCGTGCCCGGCTTGGCTGAAAACCTGACTAAGAATCCTGCCGCCGCAGCCGGAGCGGCTAGCGCTTTGGGCGGGTTGCTCGGTGGGAAGAAAAAGCCGTAAGTACTTGTCCGGCATTCAGTCGTCGTGAACAGTACAAATCCACGACACCGGCTGAAGCTTATGCTAAGACAACCTCACCAGGGGTAAGCCCTTTCCGCGCTTGTCTTTTTTTTGCATCCCGCATCGCTTGACGCCGCCCGGCAATCTCACTAGCCTGAATAGCTTGCGCCGTGAACCGCGCAGTTCTCGCAGGTAAGGAGAAATGGATGAAGTGTGGAAGCGTAGGCCCGCGTTTTGGAATGATTGTGCTCGCGATTATATGCGTGAGTTTGCCCGGGGCAAGGGAGCTGCAAGGGCAAGGCGGAGAACCGCGCAGTTTTGCGATTAGCGGTGCGAAGGTTGTTCCGGTCAGTGGACCGGTACTTGAGGCCGCCACAGTTGTGGTGTCCCATGGACTGATTGTTGCAGTTGGCAAAGAGGTGACGATTCCGGCCGATGCCTGGGTAATCGAAGGCAAAGGATTAACGGTCTATCCGGGATTCATCGATGCGTTTACGGACGTTGGTATCGCGGCAGCACAAAGTGACAGCGAGGGGAAAGGGAAACAACCGCCACTTTCGAAAGGACCGGAAGATCGTCCTAGCACTACTCCCTGGAGAAATGCGGCCGACGAGCTGAATATCAACGATCCGCGAATTGAGACCTGGCGCTCGGCAGGGTTTACCACCACCGTTTCCGCCCCGAAGGGGGGAATATTTCCCGGGCAAGCGGCAGTTTTGGATTTGGCCGGCGAGCGGCCCGGAAATTTTGTGGTGAAGGAACCGACCGCGATTCCCGTCTCCCTAGAAGCTCCGGGCGGGTTTCGCAGCTATCCGGGTTCGTTGATGGGTGCGATCGCCTACGTTCGACAGGTGGGGATAGACACGAATTGGAGCACCCAGGCGGCAGCAGCTTACGAGATAAGTCCGCGGGGAATGGAACGCCCGAGATATGACCGCACCGAAGCCACATTGACAGATGCGTTCGGAAAACACGAGGTGGTATTACTGCCTGGAAATACCTCACTGCAGATCCGGAGAGCTCTGCGATTGGCCGCGGAATGGAAATGGAACGCGGTGATTTATGGCTGCCAAATGGGATACGAAGTTGCGCCGGAGCTCGCTGCCAAAAAGACTGCAGTGCTGGTGGATTTAAAATGGCCGGAAGCGGATAAGGACGGCGATCCCGAGGCGGAAACGTCCCTACGTACGCTACGATTCCGAGATCGGGCCCCTTCCTCGCCCGCGGCGCTACAAAAGGCCGGCGTGAAATTTGCATTTTATTCTGGCGGTATTACCACGCCTAAGGATTTGCTGCCGGCAGTCAAGAAATCGATTGATGCGGGTCTCGCCCCAGACGCCGCCCTTCGGGCATTAACGCTATCGCCGGCCGAAATATACGGGATCGCCGAAAGACTCGGTTCCATCGAAAAAGGGAAAATCGCCAATCTGGTTGTCACCGACGGCGACATTTTTGACAAGAAAACCAAAGTGAAAATTGTCTTCGTGGATGGGCGCAAATTCGAAGTGCGAGAGCCGCAGCGGCCGAGCGATCCGCCGAAGGGCGATCTAACCGGCAAATGGAAGCTAACCTACACAACTCCCGAAGGACAAGAGGAATCAACCGCCGATCTGCTGATGGCGAGCGACGGCACTCTTACCGGTACACTCACAAATCAACGCGGCACCGGAACGATATTCAGTGGCTACTTGAGCGGTGATAAATTCAGTTTCACGATCAACATTCCGATTGAGGGAAGCCCGCAAGATGTACATTTCAACGGCACATTCGACGGAACAACCCTGAAGGGAACGATTGGCACGATGGGCTACTCATTCGATTTCACCGGAACCAAGCCGGGAACAGCCGCGACGCTGTCCGGGGGTGCAAAGTGAAGCTGCGAACACGGTTGGCGATTCAAACGGCGCTGCTATCTGTTGCAATGGCAAATGTTGCGGGTAGCTGCGCAGCAGAGAACGGCGGACCTATACTGTTCATTCACAATGCGACGATTTTGACGGCTTCGCACGGAACGATTGAAAAGGGTGACATCCTTATCAAGGATGGAAAGATTGCCGCGATCGGAACGAATCTGAGAGCGCCCGCCGAGGCGCAAGTCATCGATGCTTCGGGACAATTCGTCATGCCAGGAATCATCGATTGCCACTCGCATATCGCTATCGATGGCGACGTAAATGAAGGAAGCGTTTCGGTCTCTTCGATGGTGAATATTGCAGACGTGATCGATTCCGATGACCTCTCTATTTATCGTGATTTGGCCGGCGGGGTTACCTCCGCGAATATTTTGCACGGCTCGGCGAATGCAATCGGTGGGCAAACGGAAGTCATCAAGTTGCGCTGGGGTCAGCCGGCGGATAAATTGCCGTTCGAAGGCGCGCTGCCCGGGATTAAGTTCGCGTTAGGAGAAAACCCCAAGCGGTCGAATTTCCGTATGGATCCGGCCAGGTATCCGGTAACACGAATGGGCGTAGAGGAAACCATTCGCAGTGCATTTATCGAAGCGCGCGACTACAAGAAATCCTGGGACGACTTCAATAAGCGCGTTGCCATGGGCGACACCAAGGCGGTTCCGCCCCGGCGCGATTTGAAGCTTGATCCGCTCGTGGAAGTTCTGGAGGGGAAACGCTACGTCCACGCCCACTGCTATCGCCAAGATGAAATCCTGATGCTGCTGCGGGTAGCCAAGGAGTTTGGCTTCAAGGTGCAAACCTTGCAGCACGTCTTGGAAGGGTACAAGGTTGCCGACGAGATTGCAGCCGCAGGCACGGGTGCTTCCACGTTTTCTGATTGGTGGGCTTACAAAGTGGAGGCTTACGACGCAATTCCGTATAACGCAGCGCTGATGACCGAACGTGGCGTAATCGTCTCGATCAATTCCGACGATGCGGCGGAAGCGACGCATCTGAATCAGGAAGCAGCAAAATCAATCCGCTATGGCGGGTTGACCCACGAGGAAGCACTGAAACTGGTCACCCTCAATCCTGCCATTCAACTGGGCATTGATAAACGAGTAGGCTCGATCGATGTCGGCAAAGACGCGGACCTGGTGATTTACAACCATGACCCAATGAGCGACTACGCCGTGGTGCAAAAGACGCTGATCGACGGGCGAGTTTATTTTGACCGCGAACAGGACATTTTGGGACGTCCGGCTTTGCAAAAGGAAAAGAAAGACTTGCTGGCTAAGGCAAAAAAGGAAGCAGAGAAGAAGGATGAGGGGGATAAAAAACCCGGCGACAAGCCAGGTGCCGAGAAAAAGCCCGACGACAAACAGAAGCCGCCGCAAGCGGATGAAGCATCAGGGGGTGCGCAATGAATTGGCGTAACGCCGCAGGGCGCACCGTTTTGACATTGGTGGGCTGCTGCATTTCTGCCTTCGCTAGTTTGGCGCAAACGGCGGCGCCCATAAGCTATGCCATTACCCACGCAAAGATTTTCACCGTGTCAGGAGCTCCAATTGAAGATGGCACGTTGCTGATGAAAGACGGGAAAATCGCAGCAATCGGCCCGGATGTGTCTATTCCGGCCGACGCCAGGATCATCGATGGCCACGGATTGCAAATCTACCCGGGCCTGTTTGACTCCGTTACCCAGATGGGGCTCAGTGAAATCAGTGCTGTTCGAGCGACTGTCGATACGACCGAAACGGGAGAGTTCAATCCTGACGTTGTTGCGGCGACAGCAGTCCTGCCATCCAGCGCGCATATTCCTGTGGTACGGGCCTCGGGAATTACTGAAGTTCTTGCGGTTCCCGCCAGCGGTGGTTTCGACAGTGGCAACGACACGAATCTGATCGGGGGCCAGGCATCGGCAATCTATCTTGCCGGGTGGACAATGGACGAGATGGCTATCCGCAGAAACGCGGCGATGGTCATCGATTGGCCAAAACTTCAGACTCGCATATTTGATACCAGCACATTCTCGATGAAGGACAAGCCCTACAGCGAGGCGAAGAAGGAATACGACAAGCGCGTTGATCAATTAACGGATTGGCTGGAGCAAAGCAGGCATTACGGGCAAACGTTGGAAAAATCACCGGCTGGCTCTTTTGACCGGGATGTCAAGTTGGAAGCGATGGTACCGGTCGTGCGCGGAGAGATTCCCGTGCTGGTTTTTGCCGATCGCGCGCGGGATATCCGCAATGCCGTTGAATTTTGCGTAGCACAAAAATTACGGATGATCTTGGCGGGAGGGACCGAAGCGTGGAAAGTGAAGGATCTGTTGCGCTCAAAAAATATTCCAGTGATCTTACGGCCCACGTTGGATAACCCATCGGAAGAAGATGATGCTTACGACCGACTGCTCACGCAACCGGCCGAGCTAACCACTGCAGGGGTAAAGATTGCCTTTGGGAGCTTCGACAATAGCTTCGCGCGACGCTTGGGCCAGCAGGCGGCAAATGCCGTGTCGCATGGACTTTCCTATGAAGACGCGTTGAAAGCAATCACTTTGAACCCGACGCAGATTTTAGCTTTAGATTCGCAACTGGGAACACTCGACGTGGGCAAGGTGGCTAATTTGATGGTAACCAATGGCGACCCTCTGGAATTGACGAGCGAAGTGAAATATCTATTCATCAAGGGAGCGCTTACTTCTACGGACAATAAGCAGAAGGAGTTGTACGAGAAGTACCGCAATCGGCCAAAAGTTGGGAAGTAGATCGGAAGAAGCGGCCTCGAATGTCTTTGCCGGGCTGCCCCAGCCCGGCGCTAAATAAAAAGTAAACCGTGTAGCGCAACTTTTTGGCTGGGGTTGCGTATCTAAATGGGGAAATCTATGCGCAGACACTTCCAAGTCCATTCTTTCCATTCTTTCTTTATGCTCGTTTTGCTCCACGGCTCCGCCGAAGCCACACGCGCTCAGGACGCGGCTAAGATCATCGAACAGTACGCCAAGGCAGTTGGTGGCAGCAAGGCACTGGCAAAATGGCAGACCCTTTCCATTGACGGAACGTTTAGCGGAACTGCCGCGGCAAAGCCCGGAACTTACTCGCTGCGGGTCAAGCAGCCGAACCGCTATTACTCCGAAATTCGCAGCGACGGAAAAACGCTGATCGAGTCGTACAACGGGAAATCGGCTTGGCACCAGACGACAACCGGCGAACCGAACACCTTGCTTGGCGAGCAAGCCCTCGAGATGGAAGCAGCGGGCCAGTATTACAACAACGGGCTGCAAACTCTATCCAAGAAGAAAATTGGTGCCGCCTTCAAAGGCCAGGTACAGGTCCGCGGACGAGACGCACTGAAAGTAGAGTTGACCTACCCCACCGGGGTGCAATGGGAAGTTTTCTTCGACCCCCAGACGCATTTGATCGTGGAAGAGCAGGCGACGATATCCGGAATTCCCCAGGAGATTTATTACGACGACTATCGAAACCTAAAGGGAATCAAGGTGCCCTACCGGATCGAGCTGCACCGTGGAACGGACACGTACCAGGTAAAGGTAACCGAGGCTACGCTGGACGAGACGATTGGCGAGCGGGTGTTCGATTTTCCGAGGAAGGCGCAAGTGCAGCTTCCGGATCTGCAGCAACTGTTTAAAGAGATCGATGCAAATCAAAAGGCCATCGACAAAATTAAGGAGAATTATGCCGGGACGCGGAATGAGGAAGAGACAGAATACGATAAAACCGGCAAAGTAACCAAAAAAGAGCTGTCAGAGTATACCTTTTTCTATCTGAATGGCGAAGAAGTCTCGACGCTGGTGAAAAAAGACGGAAAGCCGTTGGGCGATGAAGAGCAGAAGAAGGAAAACGAGAAGACCCAGAAGCGGATTGAAGAACTGCAAAAAGAAAATAAAAAGAAAGAAGAAAGAGAACAAAAGGCCAAGGAAGAAGGAAAAGAAGAAAAAAATGATGATCCGGGAATTGAAGTCTTTCTGCGCGTTTGTCAGTTTGTGAATCCGCGCCGCGAACGGTTCCGTGGCCAAGATGTCTTGGTATTCGATTTTGAGCCCAATCCGGAATATAAGCCGAAGAACATAGAAGAGCGGGTGGTCAAAGAACTTGCGGGCGTGATTTGGGTGGATGAAAAAGCGCATGATGTCGCGCGACTGGAGGCCTATTTCGTGGGCGATGTGCACATCGGCGGCGGACTGCTGGCGAATCTGCAGAAGGGCACAAGCTTTGTGCTGGAGCAGGCATATCTGAATAACGAAGTTTGGTTGCCCACCTACGAAGAGGCTCATGTGGGTGTGCGCGTACTGCTAGTGAAGGGATTTAAAGTGAATTCGATTACCAGGTATTCGGATTACCAGAGATTTAACGTGGAGACGTTGAACACCGTGAATAAACCCAGAGAAACGCCTAAACCGTAAGAATTTTCGCGTAGTGGCCGATCTAGTTGGCTTCACTTTGAAATTATTATTTCCGTAGAGGCGCGGGAGTTAGGACTTCGCGGACTTTATGCACTAGAATGCTCGGCGAAAATGGTTTTTGCAGAAACGCCAGGCCTTTTTCGAGCATGCCGCCCGTGGTAATTACATTGTCCGTGTAACCAGACATAAACAGCACTCGAATGCCGGGCCGGCGCAGCGAAACGTTTTTCGCCAATTCCCGGCCGCTCATCCCGGGCATCACCACATCCGTTAGCAACATATGAATTTCTTTCGCGTAGGTTTTGGCCAATTTGACTGCATGTTCCGGATCTCGTGCCGGGATAACGTCGTAGCCATGCTCGGTGAGCACCGTGCGAATCAATTCGCGCACCGCTTCCTCATCTTCTACGAGCAAAATGGTTTCCCACCCCCGTTGCGTTTGCGGTGCGGGAGTTTGCCCTGTTTCTACCTGTTCGACGGGATCCTCCACGCGCGGGAGATAAACCTTAAACGTACTGCCCTTGCCGGGTTCGCTGTAAACCCAAATATAGCCGCCGCTCTGCTTTACGATTCCATAAACGGTGGACAGACCCAGGCCGGTGCCGCTGCCGCTTTCCTTGGTGGTATAGAACGGCTCAAAGATATGGGCAATCGTTTGCTGGCTCATCCCCACGCCCGTATCGGAAACCGCCAGCATCACGTATTTACCCGTCTTGACGGTGACGTGGTCATCGGCATAGTCAGAATCAAGATCGACGTTCGACGTTTCCAGCAGAATGCGCCCACCGCCCGGCATGGCATCGCGGGCATTCACCACCAAATTCATGATCACCTGTTCGATTTGTGCCGGGTCGGCTTTCACTTTGCCGATTACATTCTGCGTGTGCGTGTTCATCTGGATGTTGTCATCCATCAGGCGCCGAAGCAGCTTGTCAAGATTCAGTACCACTTCATTGAGGTCGATCGTTTTCGGCTGAAGAACCTGCTTGCGGCTGAAGGCCAGAAGTTGGCGCACCAACGCTGCAGCCCGGCCGGAAGCATGGTCAATGCGCTCAATGTCGCCGCGGATCTCCAGGGGTATGGACGAGCGGCTAAGCGCCAGGTCGGTGTAGCCTGTGATGATCGTCAGAAGGTTATTGAAATCGTGAGCGATACCACCGGCCAATCGGCCCACCGCTTCCATCTTGCGTGACTGCTGAAGCTGAGTTTCAAGTTGTTTGCGCTCAGTGATATCAACCATGATGCCTTCCATCACCGGATGTGCATCGCTGCCCTGAATTACGACGGCCGTGTCGTTTAGCCAAACTTCGCGGCCATCCTTGCGGCGCATCCGGAATTCAGCCTGGAAAGGAACTCCGTTTTTGCTGGTCTCTTCTGCAGCAATTACCATGGGCAGATCGTCAGGATGAATCCGTTCGTCCCATTCCGGGGCGATCGCCAGCCATTCCTCGGCGGTATAGCCAAGAATCGATTCCACCTGGGGACTGACGTAAAACCACCGGCCGTGAATGCCGATTTCCGCGATGTAGGTGATGGCATTCACGTGCTCAACCAACATGCGGTATTTCGTTTCGGCTTCCGCGCGCGCTTTCTCCGCTTCGTGGCGCTCCGAGAGATCGCGACAAACGCAGGCAGTGCAGCCATCCGGCATGGCCGTGATCGTGAACTCGACAGATATGCTCCGGCCATCCGGTTGCCGCAATTGTAAAGGAGAAGACCATTTAGACGATTGCTCGAGCGAGTCACGAATTTCTGATTGCAATCGGTCTACGGCTTCTAACGAGTAAACTTTGCGCCACGGCAATCCAATAATCAGTGCCGGACTCTCTAGGCCCAGCATACGCGCGAAGGAACTGTTCGCGTAAATGTGAATCCCCTTCTCATTCAGGATCCCGATCCCGTCGGTTGATGAGTCCATGGCAAGAGTTTGCCGCCGAACGGTCTCTTCATCCTGGTGTTGGCGAAACTGCGTAAGGCCGATGCGTACGGCATAGCAGAGGAAAGAAACCCCAAGTAGCGAAAAACGCAGCAGTTTTGAGCCCGGACCGAGTTGCGCTACCTGATAGAGAATCAATAGCGGAGCGAAGACGAATAGTCCGTTGCTGATAAGGATTCCTACCAAGGATTTCGAGTGCAGTGGGTCCGGGATTGCTCTCTCCTCTGTTGGTCTCCATGTGGCGGCCCAATAGGCCCCGCAAAGCAGAGGAATGGACCAACCCAGATCCATCCAGGTTCCCGTCGGAATTTCATCCGCAACTTGAATCACTTCCGTGGCATTGGCCAAAACCGAATAAATGAGAAAATAGATAAACAGCCCACGATAAAGCTGCCGCGCCAATGGCAGACGCGCTCTGCGCCACTGAAGGAACGCCAGCCCAAGCACCCCCACGTGCCCCCAGATCATCACCTCGTTTTCACGTTCGATTGCGGCTTTGGCTCCGAGAGTCTCCGCAGACTGAAAATACATGACGAAATAAATCAAGAAGAACAAAATGCCGATCTGCAGAAAATCCAAAGTTTCTCCGGCGTCGACGCTGGAATCGCCATTTTCCTGATTTAAGAACAAAGCCATGACAAAAAACATGGCGTGAGTGTCAAAGAGGAAGCGAATCATCGAACCCGGAGGGGGCTCGATGTGTAGTATTACCTCGTAATAGGTCCAGCCCAGATTCGCGATTCCCCAGATCGCCACGCTGAATGCCACCAACGTCCAAAATGCGCGGCTGAAACCGGGCAGTTTCGTTCCGGCGCGATAGCTCAGAGTGGCTGCCAGAAAGCTGGCCGAGACTTGCAGAAGATTGCCCAACAGGGGACCAAAGGAATGGGCTCCGAACCGCAAAGTCGAAACTGCGTGCAGCACCAAAATCGTAAGGGCACCGATCGTAAACGCGCGCGGAATGGGGCGAATAAGCAAAGGAGTCAGCCCAAAATACGGGTTCTAACCAGTGTAGGAAATTTCTAATTCGGGTTGCTCTAAGAAGTGGCACTTGTGCTTGGATGGTCACTACAGCCGAACGCAACCCCGGCACAGGCGTGCCCGCGACGGGGAAATGCTGGTCCGGGCAGAACTCCCTCGTTGCTGTTCGCCCAACCGAGGCCATTGCTGTTCTAGAGTGTTCTAGCGTCCTTCGAACGGGTAGCGGTCCTGCGACTGAACCGCGGCGGCTACTTTCCTGCGGAGCGCGATTGTATCAACGGCCGAGCGCTTGCCGAAACGCTTCAGCACCGCCATCTGGGTAGTAAGCATGTCGCCCTCGTGCACTGCGGCCAGCGAGCGTTTGGCCTCGTGTTCCACCCGCTCGACGGCATCGGCGATGAAAACGCGAGCTGCGTCAATTAGCACCGAAGAGGCTGCCTCCCCCTTGGTGGCGGCGCTTTTCTGGGCACGCAACAGGCTGGAATCCATGGCGTAGACTTCCATGACCATGTTGGCTAGAGCGGCGATCAGTTCCTGCTCGTCTGCAAGCTTTTCGCGGAACTTTTGCAGCGCCCCGCCGGAGGCTTGCAGGAACATTTTTTTGGCGTTGGCCACGACACGAGCTTCCTCGGCCAAAACACCCCCGGGAGTTTCCTCAAACGACGGACCGGCCAGGATTTCCTCGGCCAGCTTCATGGCGGCCGGGATCAGCGCAAGCTGTCCGCCCATGGCGCGCTTCATTAGCATCTGGATGATCAGCATGCGGTTGATTTCGTTGGTGCCCTCAAAGATGCGGTTTACGCGTGAATCGCGATACGCGCGGCTGATCGGATAATCCTCATGGAAGCCGTAACCGCCGAAGATTTGTACGCCTTCATCGACTGCGAAATCCAGCATTTCGCTGCCGTAAACCTTAGCGATGGAACTCTCAATGGCGTACTCTTCTAGCGCTTTCATGGTGTTCTGCACACTGTCGCCGCTCGCGCCCGAAGCGTGCATGGAAGCTTCCATATTTCCTGCACTGCGATAGATCATCGACTCTACGGCAAAAATCTGAATCGCCATTTCGGCCAGCTTTTCGCGGATTAGGCCGAAATCGCCGATCTGCTTGCCGAATGCCCTGCGTTCTTTGGCATATTTCGCGGCGGTCAGAAGTACGTACTTCGCGCCACCCACGCACGATGCGCCCAATGTGAAACGCCCCGAGTTCAGCACATTGAACGCGACGATATGCCCGCGGCCGATTTCGTGCAACAGGTTTTCCTTCGGCACTCTGCAGTTTTCCAGGAACACGGGCGTGGTGGAACTGCCGTGCAGTCCCATCTTGTGTTCTTCGTTGCCGGGCTTGCAGCCCGGGAAGGTCTTTTCCACGATGAATGCGCTCAGCTTCTCACCGCCAACCTTGGCGAAGACGATGAACAGGTCCGCGAAACCGCCATTGCTGATCCACATTTTCTGGCCATTTAAGATGTAATGCGTGCCTTCGGGGTTCAGGTCCGCGCGGGTCAGCAGATTCTGCGCGTCGCTGCCTGCTTGCGGTTCGGACAGGCAATACGCGCCGATGAACTCGCCGCTAGCCAGCTTCGGTAGGTATTTCTTCTTCTGCTCTTCGCTGCCGAAATACACAATCGGCAGCGTGCCGATGCCGGCGTGCGCGCCATGCGTGGTCGCGAATCCGCCGTAAATCGAGATTTTCTCGGTTAGGATGGTGGTAGAGATTTTATCGAGCCCCGCGCCGCCGTATTGTTCCGGTGTCCCACCGCTCATTAAACCCAACTCGGCCGCCTTCTTCACTAGTTGCGGCAGCAAGCCGGGCTTCTTCGCTTCGAGGTCCTTTACCAGCGGGAAGATTTCCTTGATCACGAACTCTTCGGCGGTCTGCCCGATTAGTCTCTGATCGTCGGTCAGATCGGCAGGGGTGAATACCTCCTGCGGGGCGGCGGACTCCAAAAGAAAGCTGCCGCCGCGTGCGCCGGGCTTGGATACGGTAATGGTTGCCATGGTCCTGCTCCTCGCGGCTGAGGGCCGCGTCAAAATTCAAACAATCGTTTGAAAAGCAATTTCTTGAATTGTACGCCCTGTGGCGTGCGCAAGCAATAGGCCGAAACGCGAAGCCGGTTGCGGCAAGTTCTGCTGGGGTTGTCGCCAAGGGTCAGAAGCTTCGCCTGCGAGCGGTCTAAGGGATCGCCAACAGTCGGAGGAGGCTCCCGCGCGGCATACGCCGTTGCCCGTACAAGAGTTACATCTTCGGGAATGATTTTCCTGTTGCGACCGGAAACTTTGAAGGCGATGCTTTGGCGTTCCGGGGCGTCATCGAAACGTCGAAGGCGAAGATAGGGAGACCCGCAGCAGAAGCAGCATCGACGAAAAGGGGATGATGAAGGGTGAAGAATTTGTTGCCAAGCCCGGAAATCCGGAAGCTTTGCGGGTAACTGTGAATGCAAAAAGAAAACCGTAACTCGCAGCGAGTAATGGAACGATCGAGGTAAGGAGGCGAACGCCCATGGGAGGGCCAGTCGTTCATTTTGAAGTTGGCTGCAAAGACCCCGAGGGAAACACGGTGGGCCTGTGGAAGCCAGAGGTTTAACGAGCGGACTCCCGGGGACCCTTACACTTCACCAGGCTCTGGGGTTCTTTTCCTACAGCCGTTCAAAGATCCCCGCAGCACCCATGCCTCCGCCGATGCACATGGTGACCATGCCATACCGCGCGTTCTGACGTTGCAGTTCGCGGATAAGACTGGTCGTCAACTTCGCCCCCGTGCAGCCCAGCGGATGCCCCAGCGCGATTGCTCCACCATTCGGATTCACGCGCGCGGGATCAAGATTCGCCTGTTGAATCACGGCCAGTGATTGCGCCGCGAAAGCTTCGTTCAATTCCACCACAGCAATATCGTTTAGCGACAATCCTGCACGCTCTAACGCCTTAGGAATCGCCTGGACAGGTCCAATGCCGAACTCTTCTGGCTTCACTCCCGCCGTTGCATACGCGACAAACCTCGCTTGCGGCTTGATCCCGAGTTGCGCGGCCTTCGCGTCAGACATCACGACTACCGCTGCAGCTCCGTCGCTCATCGGCGAACTGTTTCCCGCCGTCACGCTGCCCTTCACATGGAATGCTGGCCGCAACCCAGCCAAAACTTCCATCGTCGTATCCGGCCGCGGCAATTCATCCGTGTCAAAAACAAATGATTGCGTTACTGGCTTTGCTAGGTGCTTCGCGCCATTTCCCGTCGGCATCGATGTGATTTTCACCTCGACCGCCACGGTTTCATCCTTGAACTTTCCCGCAGCAATCGCTGCGGCCGCTTTCTTGTGCGAATCGACGGAGAATTGATCGGCTTGCTCCCGGGAGATGCCGAACTTCACGGCAATGTTCTCCGTGCCCAGCCCCATGTTGATGTAGGTGTCTGGGTAATGATCGACCAGCCAGGGATTGGGCGAAATCTTATTACCGCCCATGGGCACTAGCGACATCGATTCCGTGCCGCCGGCAACAATAACGTGCGCAGAACCGCTCTGAATCCGCTCGGCCGCGAGCGCAATCGCTTGCAATCCGCTGGCACAGAAGCGATTTACTGTCATTGCCGACGTTTCAACAGGGAGACCAGCGCGTAGCGCAGCTATCCGTGCCACGTTCATTCCTTGTTCGCCTTCGGGCATAGCGCAACCCAGAATCACATCGTCGATTTCTTTGGGATCAAGGCCGGCAATCCCCGCAAGCGCTGCTTTAATAACCAGCGCGGCGAGATCATCGGGTCGCGTGGTTCGAAGGGAACCTTTATAACCGCGACCCACCGGGGTGCGCAGGGAGGAAACGATGACAGCTTCGGGCATATGCGAACCTCTTTCACGATAGAAGAAACGATTTTCAGTCCGTCGAGAGGAAAAAGCAAATCGGGCGATTCACCGCGCGCGACCCTAACGCCTCCCGTCGTCCCCGTGTGCCCCGCGGATCACCCCAGTAGCTACTTGCCTCTTAACCCTGCGCCTTTTTTGGGAATGAAGATCGTTCCCGGCGGCGCGATTTTGTGCTCGCTTGAAAAATTGCCCTGGTTGATTGCCAGGCTCACGCGATCTCGCGAATCGATAAAGAGCAACGGATCGCCCACCGCTACGTTCATGAACGTTTTTTCGTAGGGCAGCGTGAACGGTTTCTTGTTCAACTGGACGGTGATTTTGTCGCCGAGGCTATATCCAAGCTTTTCGAATTGTTCTTTAGAAATATCCGTGATCAGCGAGCCGAACGGATCATCGAGAGCGATGATGTCGCCATCGATCCCTTTCTCGCTCGCCGTGGCGAGCTTGGGAGTCAGTCGCACCAACTGATCGACCGGTGGCCCAACCATGGTGTAATCCCAACCCGCCGCCAAGTGCGCCCCAACCGGAGAAAAAATATCCCTCCCATGAAAGGTGGAAGAAATCGCCTGACCAATCATCCAGTTCCTATTGGTAATCTCGCGCGCCGAGTCCAGGCCATCGCGCTCGATAACAGGTGTAATCAACCCATTGTCTGGCACGACGAAATATTGCCCTTTCTTCGTTTTCACCACCACCGCTTTGCGCGAAGTGCCAACACCGGGATCAATCACGCCCACAAACACTGTTCCGGCCGGATAGTACGGGGTAACTCCCTCGATTGTGCGCGCGCCTTCTTCTATCGAGAACGGCGTGACTTGATGCGTGATGTCCATGATGCGAACATCCGGTGCAATACCGACCATCACTGCGTGGCAAATCGCCACTGCGTCATTTGCCGTGCCAAAATCAGTCATAAACACAAGAATGGGGCGTGGGTTTGCCGCAGGAGCGGAAGTTGCCGTCGCTGTGGTCTGGGGGGGCGGTTTGCAGCCCGTGAGTCCCATTACCGCGAGAAGTAAAATCCCATGAGCAATGAAGATGGAGCGAACAATGCGCACTACGTCCCCCTTAGAAATATGGATGCCGTAATCGAGCCACAGCATAAGTTGCGCGGAAAAATCCAGCAACTAAAGATTCTCACCTCAGAAAAGTATACGGCTTGCGCCGGGCCGCGCGAAAGAATAGCTAGGCAATTTTGGCAATTGCGGCTACCCCGGTAATTCATTAGACTTTTACGACACGGCTCGGATGAGCTTGATCTGAAAATTGATTTCGCCCCGCCCAACGCGAAGATCTAGATTAAAAATTCAGCAAACCGCTAGGAGGACGCAAATGCGTCGTGGATTTCTTGGACTGTTATTCATCTTGATGGCAGCATCTCTCGCCCAAGCCGATCGAGTTACCTTAAAAAATGGCGACCGGTATAGCGGCACGATCGTCACTGGAGATGGAAAGACTCTATTACTCAAGACCGAATTTGCCGGTGACATTACGATTCAGTGGGATGCCATCACCGCAATGGAATCGGATGAGCCTGTTTATCTGACTCTGAAAGATGGAATAAAGCTGTTTGGCAAAGTAACCACAGAAGACGGAAAGTTTGTGGTGGCTGGCGCGACCCCGACGCCGAATGCTCCCCCCGCCGCTACCAAGGACACGATTGTGGCCGTCCGTGACGATGCCGAACAGAAGGCCTACGATCTGAACGCCGAACGTATGGCCCACCCAAAGTTCACCTACTTCTGGAGCGGCTTGTTTGATACCGGACTAGCCCTGACCCGCGGCAACTCCTCAACGACTACCTTTACCCTGGCCACCAAAGAGGTGCGAGAAACGCCCAAAGACAAACTCACCGTGTACGCGAATTACATTTACGGGAGCGATTCGAGCACACCACCTAGTCGCACGACCGCAAATGCGCTCAACGCTGGCGTGCGTGGCGACCTGAACCTTACACCGAGAGTGTATGTTTTCGCACTGGCGGATTATCAGACCAACGCTTTGCAGAACCTCGATCTCCGGCAGACCTATGGTGGTGGCCTTGGTTACCATGTCATCAAAAACGCCAACACCATCTTAGATGTGTTCGGCGGCCTCACCTATGAACGCGATGCCTTCGGTTCCTATACTCTGCTGGGCCCGCCACCTGTCCTAATCGCTGCAAGCAATTCAAACAGCCTGACGGCGGTCGTCGGAGAAGAGTTCGATACCAAGCTGAACAAGCGCAGCACCTTCACTGAACGGTTAAGCATCTATCCTAACCTGACCACTGCCGGCAACATCCGCACGCAATTTGACACCACTTTTGTCACCCAACTGAAGGCTTGGCTCAGCTGGCACGTCACCTTCAGTGACAGCTATATCAATTACCCGCCCCCTGGCTTAAAGGACAACGATCTCCTGCTATCTACGGGATTGCGTGTTACGTGGGGAAAGCCCAAACTATAGCCCACTCCGCGACCATTGAGGTTCGATCAGCGGAACCAAGGAGGATGTATGGGATTTCTCGCATGGATCGTGGTTGGGCTAATTGCCGGTTGGCTGGCAGGCACAGTAATGAAAGGTGGTGGTTACGGCATTGTCGTCGACATCATCTTGGGACTCTTGGGCGGACTCCTGGGCGGCTGGATTTTCGGGATGTTGGGAATTTGGCGCGGTGGCGGGATGATTCCTTCTATCGTTGTGGCCTTTGTGGGTGCAGTGATTCTCGTCTGGATCACCCGGCTCGTGAAAAAGGCCTGACCGCTCGAAGGGAAGTGAAATTCTAAATCGCGCTGAAAATGGAAATTGGCAGCCATCGCAGCGCGATTTTTGTTGTGAGAGACTTTGCCTTCTATTCACTAACGATTTGCGAACTCAAGGTCATCCCGCGCCCGGCCACATACCATTCCGCGGTTGGAGTGCGTCGATACTTCAAACTGTTCTCCCCCCTCTCAAGTCCCGGGGCATCACCCAATTTCTTCTGCGCAGAAATGTACTCGCGAACCACCATCGGCGAATGCAGGTCCGCGGAAAGCTGCTCGACAGCTTTTGCATAATCACCGGCGCCCAAGGAAATATATCCCTTAGCCGATTCGCAAACGCTCTCAATCAATTGATTGCGCGAACTATCGGAAATATCCTGCAATTTTTGAAGGACTACAGCCGCGGTTTGGGCCTGATGTGAGGCGACTGCAATTCTTACCTGCTCGCGGAGCACACTGGCTCGCGCTGCATTTCTTTCGGAATCGGGCATCCCGGGTTGTGCTTCGCTCAATAGGGAATCCAGTTGTTCAAGCAACTGGCGTTCGGTAGCCAAATCCGCTGCCAACAATGCCCGCGCATAATTCACCTCGAACTGCGAAGCTGCATCGCCATCCTTGGCAATCTGCTCGGAAAGTTTGGTGAGCGCTTCGCGGCCACCAGAAACCTCATTGGTCCAGAAATCGAGCATCGCCAGCTCGAATTCGATATGGATTGTGTCGCGAGGATTGGTCGAAAGCTTCAGGGCCTTTTCGTACTCGTTTTTGGCTTGAAAGTAGCTGCCCATCAGCGCGTACGTGTCTCCGCGTCCATATTGCGAAGTGATCATCTTGGGATCGATCTCCAGGGCTTCGGCATAGTGCGCCAGGGAGCCGGCGTCGTCACCGGTCATGCGCAAAATTTCGCCCAAAGAATCCTGAGGGTTGCCGTCATTCGGCAATACCGCAGCGTAGTGCTTCAAATACGCCACTGCCTTTTGGGGTTCAGGCTCACCACCTTCCACATACACATACCCGAGCATGTTCAGGGCCGGTGGAAAGTTCGGATCGATCTCAAGCGATTTTATCCATACTTTCTTGGCGTGATCGTAGTCCTGTTGAAAATAGAGCCATTCTCCGGAGAGGTACAACACGTGTTTGTCATGTGGCCGCCGAGATAACAAGTCATTCATTGCGGTGATTGCCGGAAGAACATTCGCTTCTTGCGACCCCACCAGAAAAGTGATCATTAGGCATTCATCCCCGATACATTTACCCGCAAGCGCTTTGGCCTTTCGCAGAGCATCCGGGGCAGGGGCCGTGCGACGAGCGATGAACGACCATACTGCGTAGCCCAGTGCAAAATTGGGGTCCTTCTCTGTGGCCAGTTGAGCGTGCCTGATCGCTTCCTCGAAGCTGGCGTTCTCATACCGGTCGAGTGCCGTTTCAAGGTTGTGCCGGGCAGCAAGGGATTTCGTCGCAATGGGCATCGCCCCGTAGAGAAGCTGCGAACCCGCGGGAATCTTTACCCCAGGCTTGGCCGCGGCAGCCGTCGTGGTCGATTTGGCTGGCTGGACGCGGGGGTTTTCTTGCGCCCAAGTCGTAGACATAAGAACCAGGAACGCAACCGAACCTATAAGGCGAGCGGAAAAAGAGTTCATGGCGACGGGACTCCCAACCTTGATCAACATCAGGTGCACCCTCGACGTTAGCGATAGAGGACCTCCGAGCGATACTGGACCGAAGGCCAGTTGTGCGCACTTATTCAGCAGGCAGTGCGGAACCTGTCAAAAAAAGAGGCGTCGGCGGGTTGAGCACATTTCACCTACTAGATACTTGTGGGCCATCTCCCCATTCTCGAAAATCTAGAAACCGGCCCAAGGATTGTGTGGAGAATATGAAAGTCCGAACGCTTCGGCAGGTTCTACAACTCACGATGGTCGTGTGTCTAGTTCTGTGCGCGGTCGCTCCAGTGCTTGCGGCAATTAGGAACTGGGCAATCGTTGTTGGTGCCGGCAGCAAGCGCCAAGATGTCTCACTAAGCGATCTTTCGAGGTTGTGTAAGGGAACCCAAAAAGCCTGGCCCGACGGCCGAAGCTTCACCTTGGTCGTTCACGATCCGGACTCGCCTGAGATGAAGAGCGTGCTCGGGAAGATCTTTGGGCTGAACGAAACCGACCTGAAGCCCGCCATAGCCAAGCTGACGGAAACGAAGTCGTTCCTTAAAATAGTGGCCTCCGACGAGGATGTGATCCGCACCGTCGAAGCTACGCCGGGAGCTGTGGGAGTCATGGACGTCTACGCGATTAACAGTGCGGTGAAAGTCCTGCGGATTGATGGCAAGCTGCCGTTTGACGTTGGCTATTCGCTAAAAGGCAATTAAGCGACCTACGCCTTTCGGCCCCCAGCAAGCCCTCACTTGCCATTCCCTGGTCTGGTGCCACCTGCCTCAGACCAAACAGAGGGTTCCTCCTCGCGTTTCGAGAGGCCGGCAGACCGCGACCGGCCTGGGTAGCTCGCCGCAGTTTGTGGCAATCCTAAGCGGGCCATAGGAACGGACAGTTACCGAACTGCTCTTTCGCGTGCCGGAAGGTAGCTGTACCCTGTCCCCAGGGACAGGTCTTCCACCGTGCCTTAGTACGAACAAAAAGCGCAGCCTATCACAGCATTTCGCACTTCTCATAAGCCTTTAGTAATCAATATACTAGCCACTGTCAATGGCCTCCTTGAGAGGTACTAGAGCAATGGTTTGCCCCTACTTTTGAGACCCCTGTACCATAGCTTCGTAACCCGCCATCCTGTCTAATGGGACAGGTCAGATGCACCGGCCTTCCGGACAGCCGAACATTTAGGCATCGTGGGAACGGAAGCTCATTGGTCGTCAGTATCCAAGTTGGGGGAGCCAGAAGCGCCATGAAAACCAAAGACAAGTATCGCAAGTGGATGTGGATCGCTCTGGGGGTACTAGCCTCTCTGCAGCTCTATTTTGTTCGCGAGCTTTTAGCAGCCCTGGCTCTTTTCATGCTCGTTTTCGGGTTGATCGGCGGACTGATTGCAAGCCTATATATGCTGCAGAAGACTTGGGAAGCCGGACTGGGCATCGTGCTGGCCAGCCAAAATCGCTGGGTACTGGCGATGCGTCGTGGTATAACATTTGTCGAAGATTGGACGCGCCGGCCAATCCGCCGTACGGGCCCTGAGATGCCCAGCAATATTTGAGTTTTCTGAAGTATGTATTGCCAGTGCACGCCCATTTGGGATTTACGCGCGAGAGTTGCTAAATCCTGAAAAAGGTAGTGGGGCCAGCCGTCCTGAGAGAGCGGCTGGCCTTTTTTTACGATCGTCGACGCTCGCCTAGTTAACGCTCGGTGAACTCCTTGCCGGGGTTCTGCTACTTTGTAGACTTCTTGAGGATATGCAGCTTCACTTCCTTACCTTTGGCGTCCAAAGCGTACGCGTGTTTTCCCGCGATGGCAATTTTCGTCTAGACATTTAATGGGATTTCCGGTCCGCGGCTATTGCTGTGCGGGCTTGGCTTGTAGGTAAACTCGACAAAATAGATCATGTCGGTCGTCTCAATCGTGTAGTGCAGGGTGTCCTTTTCACCCCAGAGTGGCCACGAGCTGTTGGTTTGCGAAGTAATGACTATGGTCGCGAGCTGCCAGTCCCGCGCCCGGGCCAGTGGCGCCGTCGCGAGCAGCATCATCAAGGTCAGAAGCGCAAAGTTTTTCATTGGTACTCCTCCAGGCTGAATGAAGACCGGGTCGAACGCTCTGCCCGCTGCACACGGGCAAACAAGATCAATTCATCTCGCAAAATACTATCTTGCTGCTCGAGCCGGCACAGCAATTACTCGGACGACCTGGGATGGAAATATCTCGAAGCCGGTGGCGTGAGCAGGAAATAACCGACGGCGATCAAAAGAGCCAGATGCGCCAGAGTATCAGACAGTGAATGAAACGCGCCGACGACTACGTGCAAGGCAAGCCAGGCCAGAACCAGCCACCGAGCCCAAGGGCGACCCCGGATCAAAAAGACTCCGGCCACCGTGGCCGTCACTCCCACAATCGCTATGGGAATGGTCGAACGATCGAGCGGATTCTTTAGCAGGTGATACCCCAGGCTCGCCAGGCCTACGGCGATGAACATGCCACCAAGGAATGTGATCGGGAAAGGGCGTTTCATGAGCTCTTCCTTCCCACATCGCCTAGAAGAAAACGGCCCCGCCGTCGACGTTGATGGATTGACCGACCATGGCGCTCGACATATCCGAGCACAAAAACAGAGCGGCTTGGGCAATTTCGACAGCGGTTTGTCCACGGCCTTGTAGCAGAGAACTGAGAAATCCCTCCCGTTGCTCTTCCGGGCTCACCCCTAATTTTTGCGCCAAGGTGTTGCCCAATTCTTTGGACATCAATGTTTCTGTCACCGGGCCAGGACAGATGGCGTTTACGCGCACACCCTGGCGCGAAGCTTCGGCGGCCATCACGCGAGTGAGGCCGAGAAGGCCCGCTTTCGCGGCGGCGTAGGCGGAACCCCATCCGTATGCGGCTTTTGCGGAGATGCTGGAAATATTCAGAATGACGCCTGACCGGCGGTTGTACATCTCAGGCAAAACCAGTTTGCTCAGTAAGAAGGGCGCACGCAGATGGACGGCGATCACCTTGTCGAATTCGGCGAGAGGGTATTCTTCAACGGGAACAACCGGGCCGTAATGCCCGGCATTATTCACGAGAATATCGATGCGGCCAAACGTTGCCTTCGCTGCTGCACAGAGCGATTCGCACTCTCTTTCTTGGGCGAGATCGGCCGTTAGGTATGCCGCATCTCCCCCCGCAGATCTAATTTCTTTGACCGTGGCGGTCAGTTCCGTTTCGGTACGCGCACTGAGAAAAACCCGCGCGCCGTGCTTGGCGAAGAGTTGAGCAGTAGCGCGGCCAATACCGCGTCCTGAACCGGTGATGAGCGCAACCTTATTTTGAAGGAGCATAGACTGCACACAATACCAGCCCTCGAACCGGACTGCCAGCTACGCTCCTCGATCGACTTTGACCACGTTTATTTCGGCTTGAACTCTTTCAGCAAGTGGTCGACGGCCTGTTCCGCTTGATACGGCGAAATCGTGGGTTTGTTATTGAGCTCTTTGCGACTGATGGCGCGATAGGCCAACTTGTGGGGATTGCGCAGAGACAAATCCAGCACGAACGTCCCTTCGTGCCAGCGAACGGCTTGATATTCGACTTCTGGAGCGCCCCAGCCCCAGCCACCGTAATAACCATAACCGCCCCAGCATCCATACGGACCACAGCCCGCGTAGCCTGGGTACATATTGCGCACGACAGCGGATTGGCTTTTCACCGCCACGTGATAGTCGACCAGAATATCGGCAACAGCTGGATCGGTAATCTGCCGCAGTCCCTTGCTCTTTAGAGCGCGTTCAATAGCGGTCTGCAGTTGAGTGCGATTCGCCTCGGTATTCCAGTCGCGATTACTTTCGAGTTTTTGCGTTGGCGGAGGCGGTTCTGGCTTGATCACGTCGCGAGAGGTAATGGCTCGGCCATCCGCTGCTCGTTTCACTGCGTCCGGAGCGGCAGGCGGACGCCAAGCCCAAGTCATCCCCTTGGCAATATGTATTTCGGGGTCGCGAATGACCTCGACATTGTCGTCGCATCCCGTCACTAGAAATCCAACCAGCACCGCAGTCAAGAGCAGCACAGCAGTTGAGAACGATCTTCTCAGTTCCACGAAAACGTACCTCCACGCTCTATCAAACCCGGCTGGTTACAAAAAGTTTGATGATAGTGGCAATCAATGGGTGGTGTCGAGGGGCTGGCCGGTCACACTACTTTAAAACCGGAACGCACCAGTCGGCGGGTGGAAAAACGATAGGCCAGAAATTTGGCGCGGGGCGGTCAAACTCGAAGGCTATGTTGTAGAACTCCCTGCCGGTCTCTTCGATTCGCACCACCCGGCAGCTCATTTCCATGCCCTTTTTGGGATTGCTCAGTAGAAAGGATTGCCCGACGTGCAGGTGCGTCTTGATCTGGAGCAAGCCCCCATGGGCGTTGACGACCTGCGTGTAGCCATGCTCCTGAACCTGGTGGCGATCTTCATCTTCCGCTAGCACCACCACAGACATCCGGAGCATCACGCGTTCGCTACGCCGCCGGTTTTGCACTTCGTTCATCTACGGTCGTCCTTAGAAGGGTAGGTTACCCGAAAATGAGCTCCTCCAGACTGGCCTTCCTGACAGGTAAAGCCCGATTTGTGGGACAGGTGTAGACAAAATGCAAGGGATTGTCCGTTTTGGTATGATAGAATTTCGCAAATTCAGCTGCTTAGGATGATGATGGCAACTTCAACTGGGGCAAAGACTTTATTGCGGGTACGGCCTCGCGGGTTTTGCGCGGGCGTCGTGCGCGCTGTGGACATTGTGGAATTGGCACTGGAAGCGTATGGCGCACCGGTTTACGTGCACCATGAAATCGTCCATAACACCTACGTAGTAGAGCAGTTGCGCCGTCGTGGCGCCATTTTCGTCGAGACCATCGAGGAGGTGCCTTCAGGAGCCGTGCTGGTTTTTAGTGCCCACGGCGTGCCACCTACGGTTCGCGGTGAAGCGAAACAACGGCAATTGCGGGTGATCGATGCCACCTGCCCATTGGTCACAAAAGTTCACCTGGAGGCACTAAAGTTTGCTAGGGAGAAGCGAACGATCATCTTGATCGGCCACAAGGATCACCAGGAAATCGTGGGGACTTCTGGTGAAGCCCCGGACCGGACTATCGTCGTGGACTCGGTTGAAGCCGTGGATAAGTTGATTGTCGAAGACCCCGATAGACTGGCGTTTCTGACACAGACAACGCTCAGCTTATACGACACGCAGGAAATTGTCTCGCGCCTGCGGCAGAAATTCCCGAAGATTATCGGGCCTGCCAGCGATGACATTTGCTACGCCACACAAAACCGGCAGGAAGCGGTGGAGCAGGTGGCCAAGGATGTCGATCTGATTTTAGTGGTGGGATCGCAGAACAGCTCGAATTCCAACCGCTTGGTGGAACTAGCACAGCGACTGAATATCAAAGCGCAGCTCATCGATTCCGCCGAGGACATCGATCCGGTGTGGCTCGAGGGTGTTGGCCGGGTCGGCCTAACCGCCGGCGCCTCCGCGCCGGAGGTTTTGGTCGAGCAAGTCAGTGAACGGCTCGCTCAGTATGGATTTACTGACCAGCACGATCTGGATTTGATTCGCGAAGATGTGCGATTTACCTTGCCGCCGGAGTTGGCGACCATCGCACCTGCGCCGCGCCGTTAAACGGATTTGTAGAATGGCGTAGCGCTAGGCAATAGAGGTTGTAAGCCGGGCAGGGAAAACCGGCGCAGTAGGCGGCAAGCGGGCCTGGCAAAATCTGGTATTCGTACAAGGAGCTTACTTTGGCGGTCAAAATCGTCCGTCATCAGAACAAGATTGCTCTGATTGGCGCACCTTCCAGCGCTGCCGCTTTCCTGCCGGGGAGCGAAAAGGCGCCTGCGGCACTCCGCGCTGCCGGTCTTATCGAACGCCTGCAATCGATTGGATATGAAGTCAGCGACTTCGGAGATTGTCCGCAGCGTTTCTTCGCAGATGATGAGGAACACAAGCGAGCGCGAAACCTTCCCGCAATTGTGGCTTCGCTCAACGATCTAAAACCGAAGGCCGAGCTGGCCATTAAGTCCGGAGCGTTGGTTCTGGTGTTGGGCGGCGATTGCACGCAGGTGATCGGTTTGTTGACAGGCGCGCGCCGCTACTATCGCCACGTAAATCTGCTCTGGTTCGACGGCGATGCGGACTTGAACACGCCCGCGAGCACCCCTTCTGGGCGACTGGATGGCATGGCGCTTTCGACAATTATTGGCAAGGGGTCGCCGGAGTTGGTGCGCTTCTGGGGCGAGCCACAAATCGTACGCGAACCGGACACCGTGTTGTTTGGCGTTTCTCGACTCGATCCCTATGAACAAGACTTTCTGGCACGTTCGCCGGTGAGGCACAACCTCGCCGAAGAGATTCGTTTGAAGGGGATAGAAAAGTCGGTGCAGCACGCCATCGAGCAACTGCACGCCGATGCGCGGGAATTTATTCTTCATCTGGACCTGGATGTAATCAGCGGAGAAGAGTTTCCTGCCGTCAATTTGCCACGGGGAGGAGGCCTTTCCTTGGCGGAAGTGCAGACGTCGCTGGCGGAATTTACCAAGAACAAGAATCTACTGGCGCTCGATGTTGCGCAATACAATCCGGACAAAGATCCGGAAGGTGCTGCGGCGAAGAAATTGGTCGATTTGCTCGCCGAAGTGCTTTCGGTTCGCTTGGCCACCCTGACTACTCCCGCGCCACCTGCAGCGCCGGCTGTCGAAGAAACTTCTTCTTCCACCGCAAACTGAGTCTGCGCAAGAGGTCTCTGGCAAGACTCGTCTGCCGATAAGCTTGTGCCGACTCGACCCCAACAGATTTTGCACGTATCGGATTCGAAAATTTCGAGGTAGGGAATCCACTCTTCGAGCCGTTGAACCACTAAAATGGTTGTGAGGGCCGCGACCCGGCCGAACCAAAACTTTTCCGGAGAACAATGAATCGTCGGCTACAGGTGATGAAATTTGGCGGTACCTCCGTTGGCGATGCAGCTTGTATCGCGCGAACGGCCAAGATTATTGCGGATGGCGCGAGGTCGACCAATTGCGTTGCCGTGGTCTCTGCCATGAGCGGCGTAACCAATCGCCTGATTGAAGCCGCCAACCGCGCACAATCGGGAGACGCAGTGGCTGCGAACCGCATTTTGAACACCCTCGGGGAACATCATGAGACCGTGTTAGAGCAATTGACGCCGAAGGAACCCGAACGCGCCGCCGTGCGAGCAGTCTTGGCTGCGGCATTCTCTGAGGGGAAGAGGTTCTGTGAAGGTACGGCGCTGCTGAGGGAATTGTCGGCACGTACGCTTGATGCCATATCGAGTTTGGGCGAGAGACTCTCGGCGCCACTGGTCTCCTTGGCTGTGCGTGAATTGGGGTTTGCCAGTGAACCTGTCGTGGCAACCGAGTTGGTGGTAACCGACGAATTCCACGGCGGCGCCGAACCGCTGATGGAGTTAACCAGGGAAAAGGCGCAAGCGAAATTGCGGCCGTTACTGGAAAAGAAAATCGTTCCGGTCGTTACCGGATTCTTGGGCGCAACTAGTAAAGGGCAATTAACCACGCTCGGTCGTGGGGGATCGGACTATTCCGCCACGATCCTTGGCGCGGCGCTGGACGCCGACGAAGTGATTATCTGGACCGACGTGGATGGCGTTCTGACGGCCGATCCTCGCCTGGTTCCGGAAGCGAAAACCATCTCTGAAATTTCTTATCGCGAAGCTGCGGAATTGGCGTATTTCGGCGCCAAGGTCTTACACCCCAAAACGTTGAAGCCGGTCGTCGAGGCCGCGATCCCTGTTTGGATTCGCAACAGTTTTCACCCGGATCGGGAAGGCACCAAGATCACCCCAAAGGGACGAAGTATTGGCGGGGGCGTGAAAGCCCTAACGGCCATTCGCGATGTCACGCTGATCAGCGTGGGCGGTCCGGGAATCGTGGGTTTGCCGGACGTGGTGGGGAGAACGTTTTCAACGACTGCCGAGGTGCGCGCCACGGTACTGCTGATTTCGCAATCGTCCTCGCAAAACGATATCTGCTTTATCGTTAGCGAAGCAGACGCCCAACGCACCGTAGAGGCGATGCGCAAAGAATTTGCCCAGGATCTCGCTCATCAGAAGGTTGAGCACATCACAGTGGATCCCAACATCGCGATCCTCGCCGTGGTGGGAGAAAATATGCGGGGAACTCCCGGTGTGGCTGGGCGCACATTCAATTCCATCGGTCACGACTCGATCAATATCATTGCCATCGCGCAAGGCTCGTCTGAGAGCAATATCTCATTCGTGATCGAGGAAAAGGACGTGAAAAAAGCGTTGCTGTGCCTGCACCGCGAGTTCAACCTCAGCAACGGCGGCAACGGTAAGTAAGACTCTAAGCGAACGAGTTCACCGGAATTCACAAGCAAGTGTCGCGCCTTCGCCGCTTTTCAAGGGGAAGTCGCCGTGGGGCTCACCGAGCGCTTTCGATGATAGCGGGCTAGTCCCATCCAGGAGAGAGGCAAATGCCCATTGAAGAGCAGATGCTTGGCCGCGGCTGTCGTCAAGCAATCGGCCGCCTCCTCTGACGCTACGCGAATGAACTCCTCCATCGCGATTGATTCCTCCTGGCCAGAAGAGAGCAATCGAGCTACCGTATCGCTCCACTGTCCGAGTCTCGCCCGGTACTTGGCAATATGTACGGCCGGTTGCTCGGAAAATCCAAAATGAGTTAGGAAGAGCCGTCTAGGCTGAAGTTGCTCGATGGCGTCCAGCGATTTGTGCCACAGCGGCAAATCAATGTCCG
This sequence comes from Candidatus Acidiferrum sp., assembly GCA_035314425.1. Classification (GTDB taxonomy): domain Bacteria; phylum Acidobacteriota; class Terriglobia; order Acidiferrales; family UBA7541; genus Acidiferrum. The sequence continues at coordinate 32,316 of DATFZN010000020.1, forward strand.
GTGGAGGCGTGGCTGGCAAGACGAACGGATACCCTTCGATACAAATTCCCGCTGTGTCGCCAACAAATGCTGTCCGGCTGGAATGCTCAAAATAGGTAACGTGATGGGAAGCATGGCCCGGGGTATCGAGAATATCGAGCGAAATGTCTCCGAGCGACAAGGTTTCACCATGCTCGAGAATCCGCAAATTGGCCTGCGGCACCGGCAGAAACTGGCCGAAGAGGGCCTCCATTGTGTCGCCATACAGGCGCCGAGCGCTCTTCAACAGATTTTCTGGGGCGACCAGATGCGGCGCGCCACGTTCGTGCACGTAAACTTCAAGATTCGGATTTTCCAACAATAGCGAGCCTGTGGCGCCCGCATGATCCAGATGGATGTGCGTAAGCAAGAGGTACTGCAGGTCAGAAATCCTGAGTCCGCGAGAGGCAAGTTGCTGTTGAAGAGTCGGAAGGCAAATCGACGGACCAGGATCGATCAAAATGTTCGTACTTCCGGAGCGCAAAAGCAGGGAAGCGATCGACTGCGGATGGCCAATCCAGCGGAGATCAAGCGGCGCGAGTGAAGTCACAGAAGCCTAGTTTACTTCACTCATTTCTATAAATGTCAAGTACCGGGATCTCCCGAGATCGGGTAAAAAAAGTCCCGAGATGGCTGTAGGAAACACTTGCAGAATGATGAACTTATGGAATATGCTTTCTCCGCTGTGGCTTGTTCCTTATGTACCTCGCCAATTCAGGGGCAGTCACAAAAAATATCGCCCGTAGAATTTGGCACAAGATTTGCGCGATTGGATTTCCTGCGCGCTTCGCCCAGCGATGCAGGTAAATTACCAAAATTGAATACACGTGAATCTCACGGGATCTTAGGTTGGAATTTAGGGAGGAATGTTATGCGGAAATGGTGTGCAACTGTGGCATTGGGCGCTCTACTCGCTCTGCCACTCTGTGCGCAGCAGAAAGATGCTGACACAGCAACGAAGAGCAACGTAAGTTCAGATAACGCGGTACCTGCAAAGAGCGATTTCAGCATCGCCCCGGCGTCGAGCAGTTTGTTTGCGATGCCAGCAGCAGCTCCAGCAGCAACGCCGGATATTTTCACCGATTGGGCCAACAATCCTTGGAACCGCCACGCCTGGGGATTGCTGACTCCTAGGTATGAAGTCGCAGGCCTGTTCCAGTACATTAACTTCTGCCCCTGTTCATTCCGTAACTTCAATAACTACGGTGCGACAGGCGAGTTTGCCTACAACGTGAATAAGTGGCTGGGCATTGTTGGACAGGTCGGTGCCTACAACTACTCGCGTCAGGTTTATATCCTAAATGGCACGGACTACGCCCTGACGACCTTCCATGGCAGCCAGGAGACCTATCTGTTTGGTCCTCGCTTGAACTACCGCAAGTTTGACCACTTCGTGCCCTTTGCCGAAGTTCTCTTTGGCGCCGCTCATAGCGGATACCAGATCAACGGCACAGGCAGCCAGACCGCATTCGCCTTTGCGGCCGGTGGCGGCGTGGATGTCGTCATTGCGCGAAATCTGTCGTGGCGCTTCTTCGAAGCTGATTATCTGCTTACCAACTACAGTGGTCAGTGGCTCAGCCCGAATGGTCGTCAAAACAATTTCCGTATCGGCAGCGGCTTGGTTCTGCGCTGGGGATATCCTCCAGAGCCACCCAAGCCCAATCACCCGCCAGTGGCAGCTTGCTCTGCGGAAAAACCGTCCGTTTATCAAGGTTCGACCGACCCCGTCGCTGTGCACGTGAATGCCACCGACGCGGACAACGATCCATTGACCTATAGCTACACCGCAACAGGCGGCACGGTCGACGGCACCGGTGCAGACGTTCGTTGGAATCCCAGCGGCCTGGCGATCGGTACCTACACCGTGAACGCTAGCGTGAGTGACGGTCGGGGTGGCACAGCGACTTGCTCGGCAGACATCGCCGTTGCGGCTCGTCCGAATCGCAACCCGGTCATCTCCTGCGCAGCAGAACGTAGCCCGATTATCGCTGGCGAGCGCGTGACCATTCGCTCCACGGCAAGCGATCCGGACGGCGATCCGCTGACCTACAGCTATACATCGACCGGCGGCCAGGTTTCTGGCAACGGCCCAACCGCTACCTTTGACTCGACTGGCCTGGCACCTGGCAGCTACACGATCAACGGTAGGGTAGATGACGGACGCGGCGGCTCGGCAACCTGCTCGACCAACGTTGACGTACAAGCCCCAGCGCCTCCACCACAAGCAACGAAGGTGGGCACTTGCGGCTACCGTACCGCTGGTGCATCGCGCGTCGACAACGAATGCAAGCGCATTCTGGACGACGTGGCCCTGCGCTTGAAAAACGAACCCAATGCCAAAGTGGTTTTCGTTGGCTTCGCGGACCCGAAGGAACCAAGGGCCGCTAAGCTAGCGCAACTCCGCGCGGATCTCGCCGTGAAGTACCTCGGTGAGAAGGGTATCGATGCTTCACGCTGCAGCACCAGAGTCGGTACTGCTTCAACCGAAAAGGGTATGGAGAAGGAAAACCGCCATATCGACGCCGTCTTCGTTCCGGAAGGCGCAACCTACTAAACTCTTCGGCTCGAGCCGAGCGTTCTACGCTCTCAATCGAGCCTGAGAACTTACCTAACAACCGGGCTCTCCGAGGCCAGCTTCGGGGAGCCCGGTTTTGTTTTACACTGGATGGGTGGGAGGGAACTAGTCGATTGTTTGCACGCGTTCTGTCAGCACTCCTCTTTGGTTTGTCTACAGTGATGGCCGCGCAAGCGCACGGCTGGCAGCGCTTGGGCCCTCCGGGAGGTATGGTGCTATCGCTCGGGATCGGCGCTGGCGGTGCGGTCTATCTGGGCACCGCAGACGGTCACATATTCGTTAAAGAAAATTCTGAGAGGCCGTGGGAGCTGCGTGGTCGGATTGGCAGCCGAACCGATGCCGTAGTCTCGCGCTTGGTAGCGGATCGAGAGAGAGCAGGGGTCGTACTCGCGGCCGTGTGGTATCAGCAGCCGGGGGCCGGAGGCGGCGTTTTTCGTAGCGACGACGGCGCCAGAACTTGGAGGCTAGTTGGGCTGCAGAATGAAGCCGTGAGGGCGCTCGAGACCTCCTTTGAGCATAGCCCGGTAATTCTTGCAGGGACGCGCACCGGTGTCTTTCGCTCGACCGATGACGGCAAAACTTGGCGCCGCATCACTCCGGCCGATGACCCCGAATTGCGAAACGTGGATTCGCTAGCCGTTGATCCGCGCGACCCACTCGTCATATACACCGGCACGTATCATCTGCCTTGGAAGACGACCGATGGCGGCAAGAACTGGTTTCCTGTCACGGCTGGATTGATCGACGATTCTGACATCATGAGTCTGCGCGTGGACCTCAGCAATCCCGAGCGCGTGTTTCTGAGCGCCTGCTCCGGGATCTACCGCAGCGAGAACCAGGGCGCCCAGTGGAGCAAGCTGCAGGGCATTCCCTATGCCGCGCGCAGAACGCAGGCGATCGTGCAGGACCCGCAAAAACCGCAAACACTCTATGCTGGAACAACCGAGGGCCTGTGGGTCACGCGCGATGGAGGCGAAAGTTGGGAGCGCACCACTCCAAAAGATTGGGTCGTAAATGCCGTCGCTGTTCAGCCTGATTCAGCACCAGGCCAGGCCCGTGTGCTGATTGGTACGGAGTCCCGTGGAGTGGAAGTGAGTGAGGACGAGGGAAAATCGTTCGTGGACTACAACGAGGGCTTTACGCATGAAGTAGTGAGGCAATTGACCGGCGAGCAAGAAGATCCTGCGCACCTGCTGATGCTGATGAATCGTGACGGGTCTCTGTTGTGGGAAAGCCATGATGCGGGGGAAACCTGGGTTCCCGCGACCTTGGCCAAGGAGGAGGGCTCCAGCCGAGCGCATCTTGTCGCGGAATCCTTCGAAAAACTGTATGCAAGTCCCTGGGGCTGGATGGTGCGACTGTCCTCGGGACAGCTATGGATTCTCGAGCGAGGCGCCGGGAAATGGCGAGAATGGAAGCTCCATATACCAATGAATTCCGCAAAGAGGACCGGTGCGAGTCGCCAAGCGGCCGCAATTCACAGCATTCCGTCTGTCTTGCCGACGAGCAGCGACATGGCATTTTCGCAGGATGCCGCCTTCATGTCCACCAAAGAGGGATTGCTTCGTTGTACGCTCCCGGGAAATTGCCTCCGCCTGAGGGCCTTTGGGCGGGGAGGTTCCTTCAGCGCCTTTCAGGCCTCTCGAGACGGATCGGCTTTGTTCGTGGTGCTTGACGGAAAGCTCGCTACGTCAATCGACGGAGGCCAGACGGCAACCTGGAGCGATCTCCCGGTCTCTTCAAGCAGCGTGTTGTGGCTCAAAGATCTTGATTTGGCAGGCTACAATGATCTTTTCCTCGGAACAAGGGAAGGCCTTTATTCTTCTAGCGATCATGGCACAAGTTGGAAGCGCCGCCTCCAAGGATTGCCCGCAGGCGAAGTCGAACAACTCATTGCAGGGCACGATTTCCTGGCCGCTAGCGTGCGCGAAGGCGGCATGTATGTTTCTCCGGACGCGGGCAAGACCTGGAATCGCAACTTTGACGATCCAGAGAGAAGCCGCTTCACAGGCATGGTAGAGACAAGTCCCGGAGTTTTGACCGTCGGCACGCAAAGCGAAGGCCTGCTTCGCTGGCAAGTTCATCCCCAATAAACCGCAACAGATGAGATAGAAACTCGGCCCGGCTGGAGGGCCGCCCAGGTTCACAAAAGGAATCTGCGATGTCATCGCTTGCTCGGCGCAGGCGCGAGATGGTGTAGCCAGCTTTCATGACGCATGCGTGGCGGCGTCAAGATCGGAAAAGCACATCTTCGCGCTGGAACATCTTTACCGCCAGAAATAACGCGGCGGCCGCGTAGACGCACGTCGAGAAGAAAATGATGGCGATGTAGTTCCAGTGATAGGTATTTACCACCAACTCTTTGCAAAGCAGGCTGGCGTTCAGGATGGGCACCAGGGCAAGTTTTGCTGTCAGGTCGATCGGAAGCATCGCGCTGACTGCGGGGATAATCACGACAAACATCAATGGAGTAATATAGCTCTGTGCTTCCTTATAACTTTTTGCGAACAGCGAGACAGTCATCACACCTGCGGAAAAAAGAACGGCCAGCGGAAGAACCATGATGAAGATCGAGAGCACTTGTTTCAGTCCGATGCTGAGCTGCAATTGGGCGGCGTCGCTCCCCATCTTGTCGAAGGCGTGAAACCGCTCCAAAACCCAGAAGGATACTCCCATCGAAGTGACGGAAAGGGCGGCTGTGACCAGTGAAGTCGTCAACACCAGAAAAAACTTTCCGAGCACCAGATGGGTGCGAGAAATGGGACTCGACAATATTGTCTCCATCGTTCCGCGCTCTTTTTCCCCCGCGGTCAGATCCATTGCCGGGTACATGCACCCGGTTAAGCAGAGCAGAATGACCATATAGCCGATTACCCCGCCAAACGCGGCTCCTCCCACTTTTTCAGGCGGCGCTACGTTCTGCTTCTCCACCTCGAAGGGTTTCAGCGTTTCAGGCGATATATTCTTCAGGTAGAGGCTCGCTTTCACAACTCCTTCGCGATAGCCCTCGAGATGTTCTTTGATCAGGCCGCTGGCCAGTGAGGATTTAAGGTCACCTTCGTAATCGTAGATTTTCAGCGTGACGGATTTCTCGGCCGAAAGATCGCTCTCGAAGCCGACGGGAATTTCTATCGCGGCACGAATTGTCTTATCCACGATCTGGTCTTTCCAAGTTTGAGCCAGGGGCATAATCTGAATGGTCTTCAACTGGCGTAGATCATCCACAAGTCGCGGCGAATCTTCACCTCCGATGATCATTACTTTGTAGATTTCTTCCTTCGCTTGGCCCATCAAAACGGAAATCGCCGCCCCTAGTCCTGCAGTCAGCAAAGGGAACAGCACCAAGGGAACCAGCAGGGAGGAAATCAGGGTCCGCCGGTCGCGCAGGGCCTCGCGCAATTCTTTGCGATACACGATGCCAATATTTTGCAGGGACATTTCATGCCACCTCTTCGTTCTTCTGCAGCGGCGCGACAATCTTCACGAAGATTTCTTCTAGATCGTTTTCCTTATACTGCTCGCGCAATTCGGCGAGCGAACCTTCGGCCAGAAGTTTGCCGCTTTGAATGATGCCAATCGTGTCACAAAGTCTTTCCACCTCGCTCATCACGTGTGTGGAGAAAATAACCGTTTTCCCGCGCTGGCGGCACTCGCGGATGAAATCAATGATGGTGCGCGCAGTCATGATGTCCAGTCCTAACGTCGGTTCGTCAAAAATCATCACTTGCGGATCGTGAATCAGAGTTCGTGCGATGGAAGTTTTTTGCTTCATGCCGGTTGAGAGTTTGTCGCAGCGTCGGTCGCGGAAGGAATTCATCCCCAGCCGGCCAAAAATATCGTCAATACGCTTTTTGAGAATCGCTTCGTCCAGCCCATTGAGCCGCCCAAAATATTCCACCATTTCCTGCGAAGAAAGCCGCGGGTATAGCGCCGTTGCCGCAGACAGAAATCCCACATTCGCGCGTACTTTTTGGGGTTCTTCGATCACATCATTTCCGCAAACGATGGCAGTCCCGTCGCTCGGCTCCAAGATGGTGGCAAGCATGCGCAAGGTGGTCGTTTTACCGGCGCCATTGGCGCCCAACAACCCGTAGATTTGTCCTGGTTTACAGACAAAGCTGACCTTATCGACGGCGCGAATTTCCCCGCGCTTCTTATCTTTGAATAATTTGGTCAGAGCACGACTCTCAATCATCGGATGGACCTCTGCCGTATGGCAACTAACGACGAACCGGGCACGCCTCCGGGCGATTCTTACCGACGTCCGGTCAAAAAAGTAACGGTCAGAATTTGGCCCCTAGGCTATCATGCACAGAATAAGGGAATTAGCATCTAACCTTTGTGACACTTGGGGCACTGTTTTGCATCAAATTTGTCTGCAGGCACCTCGAAGACGTTGTTGCACTGGATGCACACGCGGTGCAGCCAATCGGAGCGCGAGACGGTTGTCGTCTCTACACTGGCTGCTTTCTCTACTTCGGGTTGAACGGGCTTGTTCACTCGGGAGAGCCTATCACGAGTTCCGCCGTCTGTCTGTGCCGGCATTCCCGTACCGAGAGTTTGTCCTCTCTACTCGGAAGCTAGACCGAACTGGAGTGGAGAATTGGGATAACCTCCTGATAGACTTTATCTTAGCTAGCGCCAACCCCGACGGCACAGGAACCATCTGCGGGAGTCGATCAGGACTGGCAGCGCCCGAGTGCGCGAAAGATTGCCAACCCCTTATCGATGACACGGATTTATTAGAAAAAATTATGGATAAGAAGTTTCGAAACCGGGCTCTGCTGCTTCTCCTTCTCGCAGGCATCCTCGCATTTTTTCTGATTCGTGCCAGCGGACACCAGCCCGTTGCCAAAATCTCAGCGATGCAGCCGATTCGGGAAAACATCGTCTCCTCCATCAGCAGTAACGGAAAAGTTGAACCCATCTCTCCGACCGTCATCCGCGCACAATCCGACACCTTCGTCGATCGGCTGCACATCAGCGAAGGTCAGAACGTAAGAAAGGGACAGTTGCTAGTGGAATTGAATGTGAAGGAAGCCTCCGCGCAATTGGCGCAAGCCAAGTCGCGATTGCTGCGCGCCGAAGATGATTTCCGCGCCGCAAGAGCGGGCGGGCGGGCGGATGAAGCGGCGAAGGTCTCGGGCGATCTGGCCAAAGCGACCGCCGACCGTGATCGCCTGCAAAAAAACCACGATTCGCTTGAGAGATTGCTCGCCCAGGGCGCGGCCACCCAAGATGAATTGGCCACAAATGACCTGGCACTGCTGAAAGCCCAGTCGGAAGTCACGCGCTTAACCGTTGTACGGCAAGAGTTTGCCAGACAAGCGGGAATCGACAGCTCCCGCGGCTCGCTGTCGGTCGAGCAGGCGCAAAGTGACGTCGCGGTTCTGGAAGACAAAGTTCGTCAAGGAAGAATCTATGCGCCCGCTGACGGCACGGTCTACTCCATGCCGGTCCGGGCGGGAGATTTCGTCAAGACCGGCGATTTGCTCTTGGAAATGGCCGATCTTCACAAAGTTCGCGTCCGCGTATTTATCGATGAACCGGAAATGGGCGCGCTCGAAGTTGGCTTACCCGTAAGAATCACCTGGGATGCGCTGCCCGCGCGCGTGTGGCCGGGAACGACGGAAACGGTCCCAAAGCAAGTTGTGGCGCGCGGCTCGCGAAGCGTGGGCGAAATGCTTTGCTCCGTGCAGAATGAAAAGTTGGAGCTGCTGCCGAATACAAATGTAAACGTGCTGATCCGCTCCAAGGAAAGATCAGACGTGGTTACAGTGCCGCGCGGAGCAGTTCAATCGGAAGCGGACCAAAAATTTGTGTTCCTCGTCAGACAGAGCGTCGGAAAAAGTACTTTGGAGAAACGCTTGATTCAGGTAGGAATTGCCGACGCGATAAGTTATGAGGTAATCAAAGGACTGAACGTGGGAGATGTTGTGGCTTTGCCGGGCGATGTTGACTTGAAGGACGGAATGAACGTCCGCGTCGTAAATATGCAAGTCGAAACTGGGAAGGGTGGATAGATGAGCCGCCGTGCGCTGCGCTACGTCTTCTACCTCTTTGCCCTGTGCTGGGCGTTTCGAGCCTTTGCCCAAGATACCTCCCTCCTCGGCGCGAAGACCGCGTTCGACCGAGGCGAGTTTAGCAGAGTCATCAGCATCCTCGAGCCCCAAGCCTCGAACGATTCCAGCAATGGCGAAGTGTATCTCCTGCTCACCAAAGCATATCTGGAACTGAAGCAAGCGGACGCGGCTATCAAAAGCGCCGAAAAAGCAGTTTCGCTTGACCCAAAGAATTCGGAATATCATGATTGGCTGGGGCAGGCTTACGGTGAAAAAGCCTCTCATGCTTCGATGTTCAGCGCGTATCCACTCGCCAGAAAAACACAAAAGGAGTTTGAAATTGCCGTTAGCCTAGACCCGCACAATTTTGATGCTACGCAAAACTTGATCGAGTACGACTGCACCGCTCCATCCATTGTTGGCGGTGGAGAAGACAAGGCTAAGCCACTGATCCAAACGTTGATGAACCTCGATCAATCCCAGGGTCATTACGCCCAGGCAAACTGTTTGCTTCAGAAAAAGGATACTGCCGGTGCGACGGCTGAATTCCTGAAAGCATTGGAAAGCAAGCCGAAATCGATGGACCTGGTCAATGACATTGCCATCTATTTTGTAAATCTTGGGGAGGCTGATCACGTGCTGATGGCAGCGAGCGCCGGAGATGCAATTGCTCCAATGGATCCGCGCAACAAATTTTATCGCGCCGTTGGCTGGATTCTAAAAGACGATAAACCCAAAGACGCAGAGGCCATTCTCCGCGATTATCTGCAGGGTCCGCCACGCAATTCCGATTATCCAAGTCCTTCGGCAGCACACTATTGGATTGGAAGGTCATACCAGAACCAGAAAAATAATTTGGGCGCCCGTACGGAATATGAAACAGCGCTTAAGCTGAATCCAAACTACAAAAAAGCCCAGGAAGCTTTGAAAAAGCTGGGCAGCAGCTAAGTAAAAATGATGCTTGCAATTTGCGGATTTCCCGCGGAAGCGAAACAGGTTCATGCAGCTTAAAGAATCATTGACGGTCGCCGTCGACGCACTTCGCTCTAATAAGCTGCGCGCCGTTCTAACATCGATCGGGGTAATCATTGGTAGTGCGTCGATTGTGCTCGTCGTCACGGTCGCTCTCACCAGCCAGAAATTTGTTATCTCACAGATTGAAGCCATCGGCTCCAACCTGGTGTGGGTGGAATTGGTCCGCACACCCGAGAAAACACAACCACTCAGCTATGAGCTGACGATTCAAGACATGGAAGCGATCGCAGCGAACGTTCCCGAAGCTGTCGCGGTCATGGGATTTCGCGATGCGCCAATGACTGTGATCGTTCAGGGGCAGGCTCGGCCAGTTAGACTGATTGGGGTCACGGAAAATTATCAGAAAATTCGGAAGCTGATCATGATGCGCGGACGATACTTCGACAGCGGTGATCGCATAACTGGGGCCAAAGTTTGCCTGGTCACGAAAGACCTGGCCGACCGCGTCTTTACCGTAGAGAACCCCGTAGGCCGCTCCATCCGCATGGGTGAGCTGTCCTTTACGGTGATTGGTGTATTCCGCGAGCGGGCATCGACCTACGGTCTTTCTGAAATTCAGAAGGAATCCGTTATCATTCCCCATACCCTCATGAAGTATTACACCGGCACCGATGTTTTGGGGACTATCTATGCTCAGACCAGTTCCCCGGACCTGGTGAACTCGATGGATAAGCAGATCGACCGGTTAATCCGAAGCCGCCACCGAGGTGCGGAATATAACGTGCAAACGCTGACGGCGATTCTGAGCGCAGCGCGCACCATTGCCCTGGCTTTGCGCATTGTTCTCGTCATCATCGCGGCTATCGCCTTGCTCATCAGCGGCATCGGGATCATGAACATCATGTTGGTGACGGTAAAAGAACGCACCAGGGAAATTGGCATTCGCAGAGCCATTGGAGCGCAGCGCAGAGAAATTATGGCGCAATTTCTCATCGAAGCGTTTCTGATCAGCGGCGGCGGCGCGGTGATTGGCATTCTAATTGGTATCGCCATTCCAGTGTTCGCACAGCAATTGTTGCCGGGCAACCTGCGCGTGCCGATCTCTCCTTTGAGCGTGGTGCTGGCCTTTCTGGTCTCCTGTTCCACGGGGTTGTTGTTCGGCTATTTGCCGGCCAGCCAGGCAGCTAGGCTCGAACCGGTGGAATCTTTGCGGTATGAATAGACTCTTTTGGGGCGTGCGAGACCTCGACGCTAGTCCGGAGGAACCATGACGGGGAAGCGAAAACTACTTTTAGGGGCTGTCATGACGCTGGCCATCTTAGCCCCGGGCTTGCGGGCGCAGGACTCGCCGCAACCGGTGATGTACACTCCGGTCGTTCTCACGCTAAAGCGATCGATCGAACTGGCCTTAGAGAACAGTAAGGATATTCAGCTCGCCAAACTCCAGACCCATGTCGCCGACGAATTGGCTGTGGTCACCAAATCTGAATTTCGTCCGAATCTCTACCTCGGTTCGGGCGCCGGCTACACCTACGGGCTTCCGGAAACTCCCGGTGGGCGCCCTCCTTCTATCTTCAACGTTACGTATACGCAAGATGTCTTTAACGGACCGATACGTGGTCTGGAGAAAGAACAAGAAGAACAAGCACGCGCGCAGCGAATCTCCTTACAAGATACGCGGAATACGGTGATGCTCTACGTGGCAACTTCCTATTTGGAATTAGTGAAAGTGCGCCACTCACTTGATCTTCTTCGAAAAGAAAAAGACAGCGCTCAAAAAATAGTGGATGTGACAGTGGAACGGCAAGGCGAAGGATTTGAACTTCCGGTGGAAGTGACCAGGGCACAACTCACGCGGGCGCAAGTCGTAGAACGTATCTTACAGTTGGAAGGCCGCCAGGATGAGTTGGAGGTATACCTTCGCAATCAGTTGGGCCTTCAGCCGGATCAACCGCTGGATATTACCGGAGGAGATCTCCCGGGAGCCGCCGAACAAGAGGGAGCCAATTTACTTGCCATGGCCTCAGAGAACAGTCCCAGCATCGCGTTTGCCGAATCTGATGTTAAGGCGAAACAGTTCCGGTTGATCGGCGAGAAGAAAGGCTATTACCCGACGCTCGAACTCGTGGCCATTTACGACGTACTTGCCAAATTCAACTTCAACAATTACACGAATATTGTGAATAGTTTTCAATACAACAACCTCAACGCCGGAATTAACGTGCAGGTGCCGATTTTTAGCTCAAAGACGCGTGCAAGAGTAGCACTGGCGCAGGCCGGCCTAGATGCTGCGAAAATCAATTTGGCGGGAAAGCGCAATCAGTTGAGCGCGGATGTCCGGCAAAAGTCGCGGAAGGTGCAGCAAACGGATGCTCGCAAGGAAGTCTCGCGCCTGGAATTACAATTGGCACAGCAGAACGTGGCCATTCTTCAATCGCGATTTGGTGAGGGAAAAGCAAATCTTCGCGACGTGGAAAAAGCGCGACTCGATGAAAATGAGAAGTGGATGAACTATTTGGACGCGACTTTCCAGCGCCAGCAAGCGCAACTGGAGTTGCTGCGGACCGCAGGACAGCTCGACAAAGTCCTCGAATAGTCCTGAATCTCCGATGCTCGAAAAAGACAGCCTCAAGATTTTGTTGGAAGCAGTCGAAAGACTCGACGAGGGCTTTTCTGATTTGCCTGCGTTTACTCCCCCAGCCACTGATCTCCGAAAAATTTCCGCTGTTCTCAGCATGGCTGCCGAAAAACTTCAGGATAACTATCCCTACTTCCATCCGCTCTATGCCGGGCAGATGCTCAAGCCGCCCCATCCGATCGCGCGTCTTGCGTACTCGCTTGCGCAATGGATCAATCCCAACAATCATGCACTTGACGGCGGCCGCGCCTCTTCCGCAATGGAAAAACAAGCGGTGGCGGAAATTGCGCATATGTTTGGGTGGCCACAGCATCTTGGCCACTTAACCGGCGGCGGCACGCTGGCCAATTTAGAGGCCCTTTGGGTGGCCGGGCAAATCGCACCAGGCAAGACCGTCGTTGCCAGTGAGCAAGCCCACTATACCCACCATCGCATCAGCGGGGTGTTGCAGTTGCCGTTTGCTTCGATCCCCTCTGATGCGCGCGGGCGCATGGATATGGATGCGCTGCGCAGTCGGGTTTTGCAAGGCGATGTGGGTACGGTAGTTGTCACGATGGGGACCACCGCCACCGGTTCAATCGATCCCCTCCGCGACATCCTACATCTTAAAGAGGAATTCGGGTTTCGCGTGCACGCCGATGCCGCTTACGGCGGCTACTTTACGCTGGTCGAAAATCTCGAATCAGATGCGCGAGCAGAGTTCGACCAGATCGCACTGGTAGATTCGCTGGTCATCGATCCGCACAAGCACGGCTTGCAACCGTACGGCTGCGGTTGCATACTTTTTCGCGATCCTGCGGTGGGACGCCTGTACCAGCACGATTCGCCGTACACTTACTTCAGCTCGAAAGAACTACATCTTGGGGAGATCAGCCTTGAATGTTCCCGACCGGGTGCCGCGGCCGTTGCACTGTGGGCCACACAGCGACTCCTGCCGCTGGTGAGGGGAGGAGAGTTCGCCAAGGGTTTGGGCCAGGGAAGGGATGCCGCCTTAGAGCTTTACAGTCGGCTCTCTGCCGACGAGCGCTTTGTCACCGCCTTTGCGCCGCAACTGGACATCGTCATTTTCTTTCCACGCAGCCAATCCGTTTCTGAGTCCTCCACCCTCTCACGACGCCTTTTCGATGCTGCTGCCGCAAACCATTTGCATCTTGCGGTGGCGGAACTTCCTCTGGCCTTTTTTGGTCCTAGCCTGCGGGCAATCGAAAAAGATCGCGCGACGAATACTGCGACTTGTTTGCGTTCCGTGTTGATGAAGCCAGCGCATAGAGAATGGCTGCCGCAGATTTGGGGCCTGCTCGATCGCTCTACAGACACGGTTTTGCACGCCCCGTAACCCCCACTTAATGCGCTATTTAGCCTTTGGGTGCGTCTTTCGCCCTATTGGCAGAAAGGGGTGCGGCGAGGCCACCAACTCGGTTAAAATAGTATCTCGGTTTAGATGGGGCGCAATCTGCGCCAGAGACCCGCTGTGCGTGTGTGTGGACCATGCCGGATGAGAGTCATCCGTAATTTTGTAAGAAGCTGAGGGTGAATAATGCCAGATGTGATGAAGACGTTGCTCTTGAATCCGCCGAGCTTTGAGAATTTCGACGGCGGAGCCAGCTCGCGGTGGCCGGCGACACGCGAGATCGAATCCTATTGGTACCCGGTTTGGCTTAGCTATGCTGCGGGCCTCATTCCCGGCAGCCGCCTTCTCGATGCTTCTCCCCACAAAGTGAATTGGCAACAAACTGTCCAAATTTGTAAGGACTACGAATTTTTGATTTTGTTTACTTCCACCGTTGGTTTCGAGAGCGACATCAAGCTGCTGCGCAAGATCAAAGAGGGCAACCCCGCGCTAAAAGTTGCCTTTGTTGGACCCCATGGGCATATTAAGCCCGATGAAACTCTAAATAGCAGCGAAGACATCGATTTTATCGTTCGCGGTGAATTTGACCATGCTGTCGCGGAATATGCGCAGGGCAAGCCGCTGGGTCAAATCCTCGGCGCCAGCTATCGCAAAGATGGCAGGATCGTCCACAACGCTTCGCGCGGACAGTTGCACACCGAGGAACTCGACGCTCTCCCGTTTGCCTCGACTGTCTACAAGCGCGACCTTCAAATCGAGCGCTACAATGTGCCGTTCCTGCTGAACCCGTTCATCTCTTTCTACACGTCCCGTGGTTGCCCAGCGCAATGTACCTTCTGTATGTGGCCACAGACGATTTCTGGTCACGCCTGGCGCACTCGTTCCGTCGATAACGTCGTGAATGAAGTGAAATTCGCCCTCGACGCCTTCCCGCAAATGAAGGAAATTTTCTTCGATGACGACACCTTCAACATTCGCAAGGATCGTGCCATCGAAATGGGTCGCAAGTTCAAACCACTGAACTTTCAATGGTCCTGTACAGCACGGGTCCATAGCGACTATGAAACGCTAAAGGCTATGGCCGACGGTGGAGCACGCTTGTTCATCGTTGGCTTTGAGTCCGGCGATGCGCAGATTCTGAAGAACATCAAGAAGGGCGCGACTGTCGAGATGGCCCGCAACTTCATGAAGAATTGCCGCAAGGTCGGAATCAAGGTCCACGGCGATTTCATTATCGGCCTGCCGGGTGAAACAAAAGAGACCATCGAAAAGACCATCGATTTTGCCAAGGAGCTCGATTGCGAAACGATTCAAGTTTCTCTAGCTCACGCGATGCCTGGCACCGAATTGCACGACACCATGAGTAAGGAAGGTTTCCTCCGCGTGGAGGCTCTGGCCGATGCCAGCGGCCATCAGTTGCCGCACATCGAATACCCGCATCTCTCAAAGGCTGACATGATGTCCGGTGTCAATCGTTTTTATGACGAATATTACTTTCGTCCAAAGGTTGTGTGGCGCATCGTGAAAGAAGCGCTGTGGGACAGCCACGAGCGCAAGCGTCTCTATGCGGAAGCCACGGAATTCCTGAAGCTCCGCGCAGAACGCCTCAAATGGGCTCGCGAAGGCGGCGATGTTTCCAAGCCGATCGTTTCTGTGCCTTCCGCTAGCGGCAACGACTAACCCCAACGAATGAGTCGCGAACACAAGGTTCGGATCAAGACCCTTCTGGTGGTCTTGGTAATGGTCCTCTGTGCGAACATCGGTGATCTGCTGCTGAAGAGCGGCATGACTCACGTTGGCGCTGTCGAGATTTCGGCGGAAGGGCTGAGTGAGACACTACGCCTCGCGATGTTCAATTCCACCATCTGGCTGGGCATATTCTTTCTAGTCGGTTTTGTGGCTAGCTACATGACGGTGATGAGCTGGGCGGATTACAGCTACGTCATGCCCGTTGGGGCATTCGGCTACGCGGTGAACACGCTTCTCGCCAGGATTTTTCTGCATGAAACGGTTTCCCTGCAGCGGTGGGTGGGTGTTTTTATCATTTGTGTCGGCGTGCTTCTGGTGGGGCAAACCAAACCGGCTACCGTGAGCAACCCACCCGTATGATCCGCAACCTGCTGGCATTCACACTGTTCATTACTTGCGGTACTGGTGGCGAAATCCTGATCAGCATCGGCATGAAAGCTACCGGCGAACCCGGGAGTTTTCGCCCGCTCGACTTGTTTCGGTTTCTCTTGAAGGCCATTCGCAACGGCTGGTTTTGGCTGGGTCTTCCAATGATGGCAATTTCCTTCTATACCCTGTTGATCCTGCTGTCCTGGAATCCCATCAGTTTGGTCATCCCGATCTCTTCGATGAGCTACGTCCTTGGCGCCCTCGGCGCAAAATATATTTTGAAAGAAGAGGTGTCAGTGTCCCGCTGGACTGGAGTGCTTCTGGTCTCGGTCGGAGTGCTGATTGTTGCAACCAGCTAGCCGCAGAACTGCGAAGGAAGGATTGTCACGCCCGCTCAACTAGGCACGTTCTGGCGGAAATAATAAAAAAGGGTAGACTCTTAGCAACCCATGCATCTCTCTATTTCCTGGTGGCGCTTGCTGCTTCTGCTGATTGCCCTCGCCCCCTTGGTCTACTATGTGACGGGAAGTCTCGCAGCGCTTCGTTTCTTTAAAAGGGAACGCGCAAAGGTTTTGCCGGACTATACTCCGCCCGTCAGCTTGCTTAAGCCCGTTCGTGGTCTCGATTTTGACTCCTATGAAAATTTCGTCAGCTTTTGCCAACTGGATTATCCCGAATACGAAATTCTTTTTTGCGTAAATGAGATGTCTGATTCGGCGGTCCAGGTTATCCAAAGGCTGATGGCCGAATATCCAGAGCAGCGAATCCGCATTCTCTCGGACGCGCCGCAGATTGGCTCCAATCGTAAAGTGAATAATCTGGCGCTGCTTACCCGTGAAGCCCAATATGAAATCGTGGTGCAAAGCGATGGAGACGTAAGAGTTGGCCCCCAATACCTGCACGAAGTAGTCGCTCCACTCGCAGACTGTTCGGTCGGCGCTACCAGCTGTTTTTACCGCGGGATTGTGGAACGGAATCTTGGCGCAGAGTTAGAGGCTGTGGGCGCCACCAGCGATTTTTTTGCGGGCGCTCTGATTGCCGATTGGAAAGAGGGTGTGACTTTCGCCCTCGGCGCCTCCGTTGCGACCACGAAAACCTGGCTCGAACGCATCGGAGGCTACCAATCCCTGGCCAACCTTCTCGCCGACGATTACGAAATCGGAAATCGCATCTATAAAGCAGGGGGAAAAGTCTTGCTCTCCCGCGAGCCGGTGTGGACGAGCTACCCCGCGCAGACCGCCAAGGGTTTCTGGGAGCATCAAATCCGCTGGGCGCGGACCATCCGATTCTGCAGGCCAATTTCTTTTCTGGGTTTGATCTTCACGCACGGATTGCCGTGGGCGATCGTAGCCGCGATTGTGGCACCCAATCGTCTGATCGCGGCTGCGTATCTCCTGGCTTATCTTGTTTTACGCTTCCTCATGGCCTGGGTCGTGGGAGTTTGGGGAATTGGCGATGAAATCTTGAGCCAAAAAATGTGGTTGGTGCCGCTCCGCGATGCCGTCTATTTCATCGTGTGGCTCTCGAGTTTTGCTTCGAACCGCGTAACCTGGGGGGATGCGCGATTTATGCTCAAGCGCGGCGAAATGACGGAAATTGGCTCTTCTGCAAAAACCGCAAAAACCTAGCTCAAGGCTTGGTCGCGGGCCCTGGCGGCGGATTTGGCACCGTCGGCGCTATAGGAGTTCCTGGCAGAGAGTTGCTGCCCGCAGGGTTAGCCCAATCGGCATCCGCCAGCTTCCACCCGCCACCCAGGGCGCGGTAGATGTTCACCAGCGAAGTCTTGCGTCCAAGCTCATACAGGACTCGTGTCGTTTCCGCGGGATAAAGCTGCGTTTGCTCATACAATATTTCAAAATAGCTGGCGAACCCGCTTTCATAGCGGATCGTAGAAAGACGTACCGACTCGCGGTATGCGGTTACCGAACGCGTTTCTTCCTTGAGTGACGTCGCATATTTTTCATGCGCATTCAGATACGTAGATACCTCGCCGAACGCCGACGTCAGTGTCTGCTGCCACACCAACTCCGCTTGATCGCGGGCTGCGTAGGCCGCTCGTACTTGCGCTTTCAAACGTCCCCCAGTATAGAGTGGCCCGTTGGCCACGGCGCCCAGGCTCCAAATCACGCCGGAACCGACTAGTTGTTCGAGGGTAATGCTGGCACCGCCGAAAACTCCGCTCAGCCCGATTGTCGGAAAATAATTTGCTCGCTGCACGCCGATTTCTGCGTTTGCGGCAATCAACTGTTCCTCGGCTTGGCGAACATCCGGCCGCCGCTCGAGCAGAGTAGAAGGCAATCCGGCAGGTACTTCATTCATATCGTTCTGATCTTCGAGCGATGCGCCTCGGGCGATCGGGCCCGGATTACGGCCGAGCAGTAGCGATATCTGATTCTCTTTCGCCAGGATTTGCCGTTCGAGATCGGGAATTTGCGCGGCGACGTTGGCAAGCGCGCCTTCCGCGCCCGATGTATCGAGCGCCGAAGCTGCTCCACCTTCAAACTTCTTATTGAATAGATCGTAGGTTGCCTGAAAACTTTGCGTGGTATTTTTCGCGATCACCAACTGCTCGTCCAGTGCGCGCAGTTCAAAATATGCCTGAGCAACCTCTGCGACCAGACTCAGAAACACTACCCGCCGGGCTTCTTCCGTGGCCAAAAGCAACGCGCGCTGCTCTTCATTGAGTCGCCGAATCCGTCCCCAAAAATCGATTTCCCAGCTAACCGGGAAGCTGTATGCATAGTACGTCCCTGTCTTGATGGTGGGCGCCCGCTGCCCCGTGATATCCACGCCATAACCGATCTGCGGATAAAACTGGGAATGCGCGATGGCCAATTCTTGGCGCGACTGCTCGATACGACTGGCTGCAATCCGCACGTCGTAATTGTTCCGGAGCGATTCCTCGATCAGTCGCTGTAATTCCGGGTCCTTGAATATTTCCCACCACGGCAAATCGGCAATCGACGCTGCATTCACCGAGGTTTCCATATAGAACTTATCCGGTGGCGTGGTCGCTGGCCTCTTATAATTTGGGCCGACCAGGCAGCCGGATATCGTCAGACACAGCGTAAGCGCGAAAACTGCCATCGTTCGTCGCACTTTTTCAAAGATTGGGATTTCTAGAGGCAACTTTTTCAGGTTTCGCATCAGGCGTGGTTCATCTCTCCATGTTGACCTGGTATTGATTAATGGCTGCTCTCCGGTGGCTTCGGTCGGCCATTCAGGCTTCCAGTGCCCTCTGGAATCCTTGCTTCCACCTTAGCACCTCCGAGCCGCTCGATCATGTAAAACAGCGCCGGAATAATGAAAATCGCAATCACGCTGGCGGCCAGCATGCCTAACCGGATACTTGCGCCCTGATGTCTCATTCACAAAACCGCTCAGCGTTGACACCCATTCTCTTGTAATCGGCACATCTTTTTGTATGACGTCAAACACTTCTACCTCAGCTGGTCCCGCCCCCACCGCCTTCTCCTTTTCACATCCGGAGCAGAGCGCCAGGGTACTCAAGAGCAAAATCAGAACGGCCAAACGAGACTTTTTGGAGTTAGTCCGAGACGTGTACGTATCTTGGAACGGATAAATTTGTTGCATTTGCATGTCGCTGAATTGACTCCTCAGGCAACTTGAAACATCTACGGTCGTTCGTTCTGCGTCGCAATAAAAACGGAAAACTGCGGGAGTCTGAGGAGAACTCTCGGCAACCTAGCGGAGTGACACTTAAAGGACCAGGCATAGCGCAATTTCAAAAAAGTTTACAGCAAATTCCGCCAATTCTGTGGCCATTCTCATCTGGCCCGCATCGCTTCCGGGGTAAGAGTTTTCCGCGAAAAAGGGGAATTATTACTTCGCAAAATCTTGAATTGGCGCCCGTCCAATGTCATCATCAGCCAAACGAACCGCACAGTCCCCCTACTCGAGGGCTCTTCTGAGGAGATGATTCGCCTATGGATGCCTTGCCGAAGGACATCAAGACTTCACATGTCCGCAAATTTATCAAACCTTACGTCGTGCGCGACGGCTCCAAGTTTCACCTGAAAGATCATGATCCTTCCGACACCCACCATTTAAGCTCCGAAGACAGGCCCGAAGCAAAAGAAATTCTGCAGCAGGGAGTTGAGGCCCTCAACAGGTTGCAGGATATTCTCTACGCACAGGGCCAGTGGGGCCTTCTGCTCATTTTTCAGGCCATGGACGCTGCTGGAAAGGACGGCACCATCAAACACGTCATGTCCGGTGTGAACCCGCAGGGCGTAGATGTTTTCTCTTTCAAGACTCCTTCTAACGAGGATCTCGCCCATGACTACATGTGGCGAAGCCTGCGTTGCATTCCGAGCCGTGGCAAAATCGGCATTTTTAATCGCTCCTATTACGAAGAAACTCTTGTGGTTCGTGTTCATCCCGAACTACTCGACAAGCAACAAATCCCCGACCAATTCCGAGGCGATCACTTCTGGCGGCACCGCTTCGAGGATATCAATGCGCTCGAGCGTTACCTTACTCGCAACGGCATCGCCGTTCGCAAGTTCTTCCTGCATCTCTCCCGCAAAGAACAGAAAAAGCGCTTTCTGGAGCGGCTCACCAATCCGGACAAGAACTGGAAGTTTTCTTCCTCGGATGTGAAAGAGCGACAGCATTGGGACCATTATCAGGAAGCTTACGAAAAAATGATTCGTAATACCTCGAGTGCACATGCCCCTTGGATTGTGGTCCCCGCGGATAATAAATGGTTCAGCCGGCTGCTGGTGGTTGCGTGCGTCGTGGATGCCCTCCAGGAAATGAATCTAGCTTATCCCGTGATATCAGCCGCCAAACTTGCAGAACTAAAGGACGCGCGTCGCCAACTGGAAAAAGAAAAATAGTGCTGCTTGCTCATCTTTGATTCTAGTGCTGAGGTTTGTGTGGGCATCGGGGAGCGATTGTTCTCGTGAACAGGGACATCGCGGGCCCGGATCGACTGGGCGTCGGGAGTCGGAGCAACGGCGGGGGGTGTTGACACAACAGCTATCGCTTCACGGGAGTAAGCGCGAATGTAATGGCAACAGTGGTCTGAACATCGACGGTATCTCCGTCGACGGTCGTCGGTTTATAACGCCACTGTTTAAACGCGGTTTCCGCCGACTTCACCAGCGGCGGAACGCCATCGATCACCGTGACATCCCGTACGGTTCCTTCTTTTGTTATTGTCGCGCGCAAATGCACCACGCCTTGAATCCCTTTTCGCTTCCACGAATCTGGATAATCAGGGCTGACTTTGTAGATGAGGACCGCCGGGTGAACATCCTGCTTCGGTTTTGGTTGGTCTTGTGCAAAACACGGTGAAACTGCCAAAAGCAGTCCCAGCCAAAGAGGCTCCCTGGGAAGAGTCATACCGCCTCCTTCCAACGCCGGATGCTACCACGTTGCTTTGGTATCTGCTTGCTACCTCCACTCGGTTGGGATAGAAAACGTCTCCAATGAACTATCCCCGTACCGAATAACAACTGACGGTGCGGGGCGACTACGGAGAAGGGTAAGGTGGTGTGACTAAGATTTTCGGTAGAGTGCGTACAGAAATATTAGGAAAGCTACCAAAGAGAGTCCGCTGCGTACCGCATGCAAAGTATTCCAACGCCGCAACGCTTGTTCGGCTCTGGCAGAGGACACATCTAGAGTTTCACATTCAAGCTCCTTGTTCGTGGGCAAGATAACAATCAACGTAAAGGGAACCACCGCGAACAAGAACGCGGCTCCGACCAGCCAAGCGACTTGTTTGCCAACCCACCATGAAGTTAACGCGAGAATAGAACCGGCAATAGCCAACGATGCTTGCATGATGGTCCCGCGCTTGTAGCTTGGTCTCCACTCGGTAACAGCTATAGCAATCCCGCATGACAACCGAGCAGGCTGTTCGACAAAATTAATGTATAACGCTGCTCCCGCGAATATGCCGCACGTTAGCGTAGCCAGAATTTCTGGAATCATGTTCAACCCCGCGAAAGCCATTCGGCATCCTACCCCGATTACGATACACCAGCGGATGCCGGCATCGCCGGGTAAGTACACTGGTCATGGCAGGAACGCCGATGGTTGTAATCAAGAAGTGGATTGGGCATAGAAGCGACACAGGCCTTCGCCCTGATTTTATGCAGGACGAGCTTGCGAGAGTGCCTGATTTCATTTCTGAATCTGGTTCAAAAATTGCTGAGATCGCCCACTTTGACCCAGGGGTACAAGCCGTGGCATGATGTAAGTCCAGCGTTTTCACCTGCTGGGAGGTCGTCCAATTGGTAGGACTCCAGATTCTGGATCTGGCTATTCTGGTTCGAGTCCAGGCCTCCCAGCCAAATTTCTCGTAAACCCTTTCGATCGGCCCGATCTAGATCAGGCGAATCATCACAATCTCCGGCTCGGTCCCGACCCGTAGCGGCGGTCCCCACGTTCCCGCTCCATATGACGTGTACACCTGCAAACTTCCCGCGCGGCTCAATCCATGAACAAACTGCCGGTAAATTCGATTGGCGATCCAGGTGTGCGGAATCAGTTGTCCTCCGTGCGTGTGCCCGGAAACCTGCAGCGAAATCCCAGCCTCGGCAGCCACTCCCGGACGGTCCGGCGCGTGGGTGATCAGCAAGCTTGCCCTGGTTCGATCGATTGCCAATGCCGCCAGCACCGAGCGCAAATGCTCCGTGTGCGTCGCATCGCGATAGGCCACGCCAATCAATTGCAATCCATCGAGCTCCACTTTTTGCTTATCGAGGATTCGCACTCCTGCTTTGCTAATCGCTTCCAGGTATGGCCGCGGATCTCGGAACTCTTCGTGATTGCCCTCGGAAAAATAAGTACCGAATGGAACTTGGAGGCCCTCAAGCGGCGCTGCCGCCCGCTCGACGTCAATCGCTGTCCCATCAAACAAATCTCCGGCAATAATCGCCAAGTCCGGCTTCTCTCGATTTATGCGCGCGACAATTCGCCGCAAGAATCTCCCGCGGCGCACGTGCCCTAAATGCAAATCGCTGACGAATGCTATCGTGCGGCCGCGCCACGATAGAGGCAGATTGGCAAGTTGCACCTCGATGCGCTTTAGGCGCGGCCAAGCCGCATTGATCACGCCGTACAAACTGGTGGCCAGCGCTACGCCAAAGACTGCGAATCCCAGTACTGAACCGGGCAAAGGAAGGCTTGTCGCAACCGCTGTTCCGTAAATCATCCACCACAGGACCGCAGCGATGATCAGATAGTTGAATGTCCCTAGCCACACCGAGCCGATGAGATAGGCAATGCGGACCACAAAATTTGCGTTACGAAAGGCCAGCAGGGAAGAACCCAAAAAAAACACTGAGAGAATCGCGAGGGCCACTCCCAATGCGCGGGTGGAGGAAGGCTTCGCTGGACCCCAAGCCGCCAGGATTGTCAGAAAGAGCAAAAAATGCGCGAGAAATAAAACTGATTGAACGACGATGAGAACAATCGCGAATCGCCTCAGCATTCCTGTTGCACCGACGTCCGCCCCTTCGCCACAGACCAAATCCCCCTGAGAGTATCATTTTTATCCCGGCGTATCCTCGAGGCCAGCCGTCCCGTACGCCACAGTCGCGTGTGGGTTCCCTACTTTGTTTGCGACTTCGGCCTGTTTTCGCTTACACGCTCGAAGCAATTGCCGGGATCACGGCGCGCAAGAGTCCGATGAAGTGGCTCTTCACTCGTTCCGTCGTAGCCAGCACATCGTTATGATCCAGCGGTTCATCCAGTATGCCCGCCGCCGCGTTGGTCACGCACGAGATACCCAAAACGCGCATTCCGCTATGCCGTGCCGCAATTACCTCCGACACCGTTGACATGCCCACCAGATCGGCCCCAATCGCTTTCAAGAAGCGAATCTCGGCCGGCGTTTCGTAGCTGGGCCCGGGCAACGCCGCGTACACCCCTTCGCCAAGATCAATTCCAAGCTGCTTTGCACAGGCTAGCGCGATTGCGCGAAACTCCCGGTCGTAGGCCATGGTCATATCTGGGAAGCGGGGCCCAAACTTTTTCTCATTCGCACCGATCAGCGGATTGCTGCCCTGCAAATTGATGTGGTCGGTGATCGCTACGAGTCGCCCTTCTGTAAACTCTCCCCGGATCCCACCCGCGGCATTGGTCAGGATGATTGCCTTGATCCCCATCCTCGCAAACACGCGAATAGGAAAGGCCACCTCTCTTGCTGAATATCCTTCATACAAGTGCACCCGCCCCTGCATCGCGACCACATCCACGCCAACAACTGTTCCCAGCACCAATTGCCCCGCGTGCCCAATGGCTGTCGATTGCGGAAAGTGGGGAATCCTCGAATAGGGAATGCGCACCCCGCCCACAAATTCATCCGCGAATGCTCCGAGCCCTGACCCGAGCACCAGCGCAATCCGTGGACGAAGTTTTGTTTTCTTTGCAATGAATCGCGACGTGTCCTCGGCCCACGCGAATTCCGCGGCTTCCGCCTTCTGTTTTGTCGCATTCGATCGATTCGCCGGGGTCACGTCAAAATCCCCACTATGCACGCGGACATCAGGTTCGCCATCGTCCCCGCGAGCATGGCCCTAATACCTAGTTTCGCCAGATTCCCGCGCTGCTCGGGTGCCAGCGCGCCAATCCCGCCAATCTGTATCCCAATCGAGCTGAAATTTGCGAACCCGCACAGCGCAAACGTCGCAATCGTAAACGACCGCGGATCAAGCGTTCCCTTCATCGGCCCCAGCTTGGTGAATGCCACCACTTCGTTCAATGCCATGCGCGTCCCCAGCAAATTTCCAACCACGCCCGCGTCTCGCCAGGGGATTCCAATCAGCCAAGCCAGCGGCGCAAAAATCCATCCGAACAATTGCTCCAGGCTGCTCGGGAACCACGGAAAGTGGTGCAGCGCCAGCCAATTATGTGTGCCGCCAAAAATATAATCCACCAACGCCAAAACAGCCACGAAGGAAATCAGCATCGCACCCACGTTAATGGCCAGTTGCAGCCCGTCGGAGGTCCCGCGCGACAACGCTCCGAGAAAGTTTGCTTCCTTCTGCATCTCCGGCATCTCGACGTGTCCGGCTGTCAGCGGTTGTTCGGTCTCCGGCACCAATATTTTTGCTATCAGCAGGGTTCCCGGTGCGGTCATAATCACTGCCGCCAGGAGGTGTTTTGCTTCGACACCGGTGATGATGTAGGCGGTCATAATGGCGCCCGACACGTGCGCCATTCCGCAGGTCATTACGCACATTAATTCCGATTTCGTCAGCTTACTCAGAAAGGGTCGAATCGTCAGCGGCGCTTCCGTCTGCCCCATGAAGATACTCGCCGCGATGTCCAGCGACTCGGCTCCGCTTGCGCCCATTACCCGTGTCATCACCCAAGCAAACGCCCGGATAAAAATCTGCATCACCCCGATGTGGTAGAGAAAGGCGAACAGCGCCGCAATAAAAATAATTGTCGGCAATACCTGAAAGGCGAACACGAAACCGAACGACGAACCTCGCTTTCCGAGTTCGCCAAAAACAAATTCGGACCCGGCAAAGGCAAAATTCAGAAGCTTGTTCACAACGTCGCCCGCAACCTGAAA
The DNA here is from genome assembly GCA_035314425.1 of Candidatus Acidiferrum sp. Classification (GTDB taxonomy): domain Bacteria; phylum Acidobacteriota; class Terriglobia; order Acidiferrales; family UBA7541; genus Acidiferrum. Next base: position 57,612 of record DATFZN010000020.1, read on the forward strand.
CATTCTACGGCCCGGCTCAAATTTCAGCACAAAGATGCCGAACGCCAGTTGCAGTCCCAGCCCCCACAAAACTGTTTTCTTTTGGATGTCCTTGCGGCTCGTAGAGAACAGCAACGCCAAGCCAAGCAACACCGCCATGCCCAGCACGCCCACGAATCTACCCATTCACGCTCCTTCACCGGACTCTATTTCTGCTCGCGCCCTGCCGAACGCCGCAAATCTATTTTCAAGGAAGGGCGAGCCTAACATTCGCATGCCGATGCGTCAACGAACTCCCTCCGAACTCCCACCTTCTCCCACCTTCTTTATTCATTGACCTCCATAAAAAAAAGGGGATAGCCGAAGCCATCCCCTTTTCTGAACTGCTACCGGTAGTCCTTGCGAACTCCCGGGCTGATCTTACCCGTAACCCTTAGTGGTTCGCGACATATAACGCGATGCCGAACGAAGCAATGCCGGCCGGTACGGGGGTAACGGCAGTCAAAGCACCACCGGTTCCTACCGTGTAGAGGTCTATGTTAGTCGCAGAAGTGTTGTTCGATCCGTTTGTGTCGATCAACAGCAACTTTCCGGTTGGGTCGATTACAATGCCACCGGGGCTAACGTCGGTCTTCAAAGGTGTTCCAATTTCCGCACCGATGACTCCCGCCGAAGAAATGTTGAATGCGTAGACTTGGCTCGGCAGGGCCGGCGTTGCGCCGGAATTGCCGAAGTCCACGAGATACAGGAACGAACCCGTTGGATCGACAACGGCGTTATCCAAGGCGGCGGCTCCCGTAATCGTGGTTGTTGTTCCGACCCCTAATGCTCCGGTCGTGGCATTGATTGTGTAGGTAGTTACCGTGTTGTCACCGCCCGGAACGATCAGGATCTGGGCAGAAGGATTCGCTGAGTCGACCGTCGCGAAAACAGGTCCTGTTCCGCTTGGAGTGGACACACCGGCTGTAACTGTGCCGCCGGCACCAATGGTGAATTCGCAAACGCTTGCGTTCCCATCGTTAACAACATAGAGGAACTTGCCCGTCCGGTCAATCACCGCATCTGATGGACCGTTGAGGTTTGTCGTGACGTTAACAACGCCCGAGATAGGCGTTAGCGTTCCGTCTGTTTGGCTGATGGTGAAACCATTTAGTGTGCCGAGGGAGGACGTACCGTTTCCTGAGTCTGTCACGTACAAGAAGCGGCCGGTCGGGTCGATGGCCCCAATGTTCGTATCGCTTGCACCCGCTACTACCACTGGATCTCCGGAGCGCAGCGTCAAGGTTCCTGCGGGAGCTGTCGTGCTTCCTGCCGGAGCTATGTCATAAATATGCACTTGGCTGCTCACGTCGATGGAATAGGCGTACAGCCCGTTGGGATGCAGTATTACCACCTGAGGCGGCGTTGCTTGAGTTACGGTTGCAGGAGTCAGAGGTGTCAGATACGGGGAAGTCGCAGCAGCCACGCTGAATTGACTGATCGTACCATTGGCAGACCCGCCCGGCGGGTTTCCGCCCGAATTCGCGAGGTACGCGCTTGTTGCTGTTCCAGCAACTACCGACACGGCGCTGGTTCCCGTAAACGTACCTTGGGTTGCCGTGACGGTGCACGCCGTGGTTGTAACAGTCTGGCCTGAAACGATTTCAGTGCTATTGTTGGCCGTTCCGCCTGACACGATCGTCGCCGATCCGGCAGGTGCGCACGTAGTCAGAGTCCACGTCGCGGCCGACGTTAGAGGTATTGTTGAGGCGTCTGAGAACAGTTCAACTGCAGTGAGCGTGATTGCGTTTCCGACGGCAACTGTCGCCGGGCTCGGGGTAACCTGTAACCCTGTCTGGACGGGTGCGCCAACAGTCAGTACCGCAGTATTGCTCGTAATTCCGTCCAGTGTCGCGGTAATGTTTGTCGTTCCTTGAGTCAATGATGTGGCAAGACCATTTGTTGTGTCTTGCGTGCTATCGATCGTGGCCACGGCCGTCTTCGAGGAATTCCAGCCGGCTACCGCAGTAACGTCAACCGTCGTAGGGGTCGTGCTATTCAGAATAGTGTAGGTTCCCATCGCGTCATACTGCTGTGTCTGTCCCGCTCCGACCGTCACTGCCGCCGGAGTGATTACCAGGGTTTGTAGTGAACGCGCCACGGTCAAAGTCGCCGACGCGGAAACCCCTCCAAATGTCGCGGTAATCGTTGATGTTCCGAGGGTCAGGCCAGAAGCCACACCGGCGGCGCTGATCGTTGCTACCGCCGGGGTTGATGAACTCCATGCTGCTGTCGCTGTTGCATCGGTTTGTGTTCCATCACTGTAATAGGTGGTTGCGGTAAATTGTTGAGTAGTTCCCGCATCGATCGACATCGTCGTTGGCGCAACGGTGATGTAGCGAAGCGTTGGTGCACAATTGCATGCGGCAAGCACTACCACACACATCAGTGCGACTGCCGATAAAGTGAAACGACCGGGCATACTTCTCATTTCGCCTCCTCAGGGATAAATACCATGGAAACTTTTTAAAGGGCCTGACCACTTTGAGCGTGTCTTCGAGACCGGGGGCGGTAGTCGTGCTTTTATGGAAGAACGAGCTTCCAACCGGAACTTCGAGAAAACAATCAGCCCCTTAATGACACATAAGATACTGTAATTAGCCCATCTTAGGAAAGTAATATTTGCAAGCTTTCAGCTTGCAGGGACACCACTCTGCTTCTACATTACTCTTCCTGGGAATCCCACCACACTTGCCCGCTCATGACCGACCCGACACTTCCTCTTTACTCGAGCGATGCGACCATGGGACCCTACACACCCGAGGCTTTTGCCCATGTCGCGACTCTTGACTGTCGAAGACCACCGCTTGGAAGAAGCCAAGCTTCGCAAGAAGCACTGGAAGCGCTGGGGCCCCTATCTATCGGAACGCCAGTGGGGCACGGTTCGTGAAGACTACAGCCCTCATGGCACTGCCTGGGAGTACTTTCCGTTCGAGCAAGCCTATGCCCGAACCTACCGTTGGGGAGAAGACGGGATTGGTGGCATCTGTGATCGCCATCAGATGATCTGCTTTGGTCTCGCCCTGTGGAACGGCAAGGACCCAATTCTCAAAGAAAGACTCTTTGGCCTCACTGGCAACCAGGGTAATCATGGAGAAGATGTAAAAGAACAATATTTCTATCTCGATTCCACCCCCACGCACAGCTATCTGCGTATGCTCTACAAATATCCCCAGGCAGAATTTCCTTACAAGTGGCTGCTTGAGGAGAATCAACGCCGCAACCGCGAAAATCCCGAATTTGAATTGCTGGATACTGGAGTGTTCAGTGAGAACAAATACTTCGATGTTTTTGTTGAGTATGCGAAATGCGATGTCGAAGACATTCTAATACAAATTACCATCTTCAACCGCGGTCCAGAAGCGGCTCCGATCCATCTTCTACCGTCGCTCTGGTTCCGCAACACCTGGTCCTGGGGCAAAGACCTGCGCCGTCCCATCGTTCGGAAAGCACCCGATATGCCTGGTGCCCTTTGCACTGAACTCGAGCACTGGCAATATGGCAAGCGCTGGTTTCTTTCCTGTGGTCAGCCCCAACTGCTCTTTACCGAGAACGAAACCAATTTCAAATCCATGTTTAACTCGCGCAACCGCACTCCGTATGTCAAAGACGCCTTCCATCAGTATCTAATTCACAACAATAAGTCCGCCGTGAATCCGGCTCTGAGTGGCACAAAAATGGCTTCGCTTTATTCCATGCATTTGGCCGCGGGCGCGTCCGCAATATTAAAATTGCGACTCACCGATATCGACCCCCTCGGCGGAATGGATTCAGATTCGCCCATGGTCGGCGCAACGGCTTCACCTGGCGCAAAAGAACTTGCGGTGGGGATCCCCGGCACCAACGACTTCGCGGCGGGCTTCGACGCCATCTTCGCGCTACGCCGAAAAGAAGCCGACGAATTCTACGATTCTAGAATCCCCCAACACCTCTCTGACGACGCGCGCATGGTCACTCGCCAGGCGTATTCCGGGATGCTCTGGTCGAAGCAGTTTTACCACTACGACGTCCATACCTGGCTGGAAGGCGATCCTGCCGGTCCTCCTCCTCCCCCTGAGCGATGGGAAGGCCGTAACAAGGAATGGACGCAGCTTTATAACGACGACGTCATTTCCATGCCCGACAAATGGGAATACCCCTGGTACGCCGCGTGGGATCTGGCTTTCCATTGCGTTCCGCTAGCCATCGTCGATCCGGATTTCGCCAAAGAGCAACTCATCCTTCTTGTTCGCGAATGGTATATGCATCCGAACGGACAATTGCCTGCCTACGAGTGGGCTTTGGGCGATGTGAATCCTCCGGTGCACGCTTGGGCGGCTTGGCGCGTTTACAAAATCGAACGCCGCGTTCGAGGAGTCGCCGATCGCGCTTTCCTTGAGCGCGTATTCCACAAACTGCTTTTGAATTTCACCTGGTGGGTAAATCGCAAGGATCCCGATGGCCGCAACATTTTCCAGGGCGGTTTTCTCGGCCTCGATAATATCGGGGTGTTCGACCGTTCCGCACCCCTCCCGACGGGAGGTCATCTCGAACAATCCGACGGCACAAGCTGGATGGGCATGTACTGCCTAAACATGCTGGCCATGGCTCTCGAACTGGCCAAGGAAGACCAGGCTTATGAAGACGTTGCCAGCAAATTCTTTGAGCACTTCGTTAACATTGCTCACGCTATGAACGACATCGGCACCACGGCGCAATCTCTTTGGGACCCCGAGGACGGCTTTTATTACGACTCGCTTCAGCTTCCGAATGGGGAAGAGCATTTCATGAAGATTCGCTCGATGGTCGGCCTCATCCCTCTTTTCGCCGTGGAGACTCTGGAACCGGAAGTCATTGAGCGTTTGCCCGGCTTTCAGCGCCGCATGCAATGGTTCATGGATAATCATCCGGACGTTCCCGAACATATTGAAATGACCCAACGCTCGGCGCGGGGTGTGCGCCGCTTGCTCTCTCTCGCCAATCGTCGTCAACTCCGCCGCATCCTCACGCGGATGTTGGATGAGACCGAATTTCTCTCTCCGCACGGGGTGCGCGCACTTTCCCGCTATCACCTTGAGCATCCCTACGAAGTCAATGTGAATGGCCAAATCAGTCGCGTTGATTATGAGCCGGCCGAATCCACCAGCGGCACGTTTGGCGGTAATTCCAATTGGCGCGGTCCCATCTGGTTCCCGGTAAATTACCTTTTGATCGAATCGCTCCAGAAGTATCATCACTACTACGGTGAGGACTTCCAGGTCGAATGCCCGACTCACTCCGACAAGCAAATGGATTTATGGGAAGTTGCGGCGGAAATCTCCAAGCGCCTCACTCGTATTTTCCTTCGCGACAAAGATGGCAGACGGCCTTTTGCCGGTGGGGAAGACCTATTCAACAGAGATCCCCACTGGCGGGATCTCATCCTCTTCTACGAATATTTTCATGGCGACAATGGTGCGGGCATCGGTGCAAGCCATCAAACTGGCTGGACCGGCCTCGTTGCCAAACTTCTCGAACAAAGCGGAGAGTAGCCCGTGGCGATGCTAGCGGAAATTCAATTTGGCAGGGAAGTCTGTGGCGACTTGGACGCTGCAGAAAAACGTGAATGGCTGGTCACCAATGGCATCGGAGGCTACGCCTCCGGCACCGTCGCTGGAACCGCAACGCGCCGCTATCACGGTTTGCTCATGGCCGCTCTCGAACCTCCCGCAGCGCGCACTCTGCTGGTTTCCGGTCTCGATGAAAATGCTCGTTATCTTGGTTCGACGTATTCCTTAGCGACCAATCGCTGGGCGAGCGGCTTCATTTCGCCGAGCGGTTTTCTGCAGCTTGAGAGTTTCCATCTCGAAGGCACTAAGCCCGTGTGGCGCTATCTATTGGCCGACGCCATTTTGGAAAAGCGCGTCTGGATGGAGCAAGGCGCGAACACCACCTACGTCGAATATGCGCTGGTGCGCGCCAGCGGCCCGCTCGAACTCGACATTAAAGTCCTCGTGACCTATCGCGATTTTCACTCCTTGACCCATGCCGAGGATCGGCAGATGAAGGTGGAGCCGATCGAAAATGGTTTGCGCGTGGACGCCTTTGACGGCGCCGTTCCTTTCGTCATGAAAAGTTCGAACGCTTCCTTTCAACCGCGCCACGAGTGGTATCGCGATTATTTCCTCCCAGCAGAGCGCGTGCGCGGCCTCGACGATAAGGAAGATCGCCTGTTCGCAGGACAACTTCATGCCCACTTGGAACTAGGCAAGTCCGTCACCCTGATTCTCTCTACCGATCTTAACGTGTCGCTTGATACGGGACAGGCTCGCGCTACCCGCTCTAACCATGAATGGCAACTTTTTCAATCCTGGCAAAAACAGTACGCCACGACGCATTCCGCTTCTCCCAACGATGAACCCGGCTGGCTTTGGCAGTTGGTCCTTGCCGCAGATCAATTCATCGTCAAACGTCCTTTGCCCTCAAACGCCGACGGCCGAAGCATCATCGCGGGATACCACTGGTTCGGCGATTGGGGGCGCGACACCATGATCTCGCTCCCCGGCCTTACGCTTTCGACGGGGCGCCCAGAAATCGCGCGCGAAATTTTGAAATCTTACGCTGCCTTCGTCAACGGTGGGATGCTTCCGAATCGTTTTCCTGATGGCGGCGGTTCTCTGGAATATAACACCGCCGACGCCACGCTGTGGTATTTCGAGGCCATTCGCCAATATTTCAGCGTCACCGAAGATCTGAGCTTATTGAAGGAACTCTTCCCCGTTCTGGTCGGTATCATCGATGCGCACGTTCGCGGTACTCGTTACAACATAAAAGTCGATCCCCAGGACGGCCTTCTCTTTGCCGGTTCACCATTGGTTCAACTGACCTGGATGGATTCGAAGCTTGGCGATTGGGTCGTCACCCCCCGGATCGGCAAGCCCGTCGAAATCAACGCGCTTTGGATCAACGCTCTCGAAACCATGGCCGAATTCGCAAAGTTGCTTGTTCGTCCCTTCGAGGGTTACGAGAAACTTTCTGCAAAAGCTTCCAAGCATTTTGAGAGATTTTGGAATGCGGAACGGAATTGCTGCTTCGACGTGATTGATGTGCCGAACGCACCGAATGACCCTGCTTTGCGGCCCAATCAACTCTTTGCCGTCTCGCTGCGCATTAACGCGCTTTCTCATCGCCAACAAAAGGCCATTGTCGACATCTGCGCGCAGCATCTGCTCACCTCGCATGGCCTACGCAGCCTCGCTCCGTCCGAGTATGGCTACAAAGGGCAGTCTTCAGGTGGCGCGAGGGATCGCGACTCGGCCTATCACCAGGGCACAGTTTGGGCTTGGCTGATTGGTTCCTTCGCTCTCGCGCATTTCCGCGTTTACAAAGATCGCGCGGCGGCACAATCATTTCTCGATCCGTTGGGCAGGACTATTTACACCGCGGGCCTGGGTACTATCAGCGAAACCTTCGACGGCGATTCTCCTTTCGCTCCGACCGGCGCAATCGCCCAGGCATGGAGTGTCGGCGAACTCTTCCGCGCCTGGCAATCTCTCACCGCCTCCCGTCCGCTAGCTCACCCTTAAAGCTTTTGAGCCTTCTTCGGCCCCACCAACAACGAAATTAGGATCGCTGCAAGCAAAATCCCCGCCACCACAGCCAAAGACCATCCCACCGAAATATGCACCCAAGGCTCGATGACCATTTTTCCGCCAACGAACATCAGCACCAGCGCCAACCCAATTCCCAAATACCGGAAATAATCTAAGATTCCCGCCAGCAAAAAATACAGGGCCCGCAAGCCAAGAATCGCAAACACATTCGAGGTATAGACAATAAACGGGTCCCGGGTAATTCCGAAAATCGCGGGAATCGAATCCACCGCGAAGGTCACATCGGTAATCTCCACGATGAGCAGTACCAGGAACAGCGGCGTCGCGAACAACTGGCTTGCCCGGCGCACAAAGAATTTTCCGCCATCGTATTCCTGCGTCACCGGCAGGTGCTGGCTCGCAAATCGAAAAATGGGATTTCGCTCGTAGTGTACTTCCTTGTCGCGTTTCCAGATCATGTGCACGCCGGTGTAAATCAGGAACACGCCGAAGACCATCAGAATCCACGCAAATCGCGCCAGCAACGCAGCCCCGGCGGCAATCATGATTCCGCGCATGAGCAACGCGCCGATGATTCCCCACTCGAGCACTCGATGCTGCACCCGGGCATCCACCTTGAAGGAACGGAAAATCACCAGAAACACGAACAGATTATCGATGCTTAGGGCTTTCTCGATCAGGTAGCCCGTGTAGTATTCTAGCCCCCGCACGGGACCAGACCAATGCCACACGAAGTATCCGAACGCCAGCGCCATTCCGATCCAGATCACGCTCCACAGCAGCGCTTCGCGGGTTTCTACCTTATGTAGGTTGCGATGAAATATGCCCAGGTCCAGGGCCACGGCGAGAAGTACGAATAGATTGAACCCGATCCACAGGTAGGGGGTGCCCATCGATTAACAATAACCCAACTTGGCGGCCGGAAAAATCAGCGCGATGGGGTATTCGCGTCCGTTCCGTTTAGATTGCTTAGCGTCAGGTGGGTTGTTTGCCCCGCTTCAATTTTGGTGGCTACATCCCAATGCATGTGGCGGTCTCCCGAGGCTGCGTCAACGCCCAGCGAGCTCAACCAATAATTTCCAGGTTTCAGTCCCAAAATGACCGCCCGTCCATCCAAATCCGTGTCCGCTTTGCCAGCCAGATATTTTGATTGTGCGGTATCTGGTGCAAGTTGCGAGATTTTCCTGCCGTGCTCTACCTGCAACTTGTCCCACTTGACCTTCGGACTCACTCCGGTCAGTTCCAACTCCACTCCGTTGATCGTCGATGGATGGGCCGTCATGAATTTCTTCAAGCTGGTAAGATACTCTTCCTTTAGTTTTTCATACTTGTCCGGATCCGTGTCCTTATTCACCTGCTTGAATTTTGGCTGCGGCATCCCTGGCGTCACTCCTCCACTGTTCGATCGTTGGTAGGCGGCCAAAAATTCCGGCACGGTCATGATGTCATCTGGAGTCACCAGCTTGTCGAAATCGATTTGCGTCAAATCAATCACATCATGTTTCTTCATCCACGCCTTTAGTTCGTCGGACACCTTTAATTTGTCGATGAACTCCTCCTTGGTCGGCATCGGGTCCGTGGCCTCCACCTCGTTCATGATCTGCTCATAACTCTTTGTCAGCAGGCAGAGGGTAAATTGCCGCACCGGCTCCGGCCGGCCTCCGCTTGGCGTAATTTGTGCCGTGATATCCAGAGCCCCTGTTCCCGTTTGTGCCCTTGCTGGATTCGCGAATACACACGCAGCCGCAATCACCAGTGACCCAAAAATGTTTTTCATGTCACAAATCGTAGCAGAACCCTACCCTACCGCTCGTTGAATGCAACTCCTGTTGTCCAATGCGTATGCGCGCCTGCACGCTACTGTAGCTGCGGGGCTCCTCTCTCCGACTATTCTTCGCGTTGTTCAATCATTGCCCCGATAGAAAGCAATAGATCCTCGGAAAAGTGAATAGCCGACCCGTTCCGGCCGTTGGCGCGTTAGGTAAGGCTGCCGGAGGCAGCGAGCTTGGCGTACCAGTGGCCGGACTCTTTGACAATGCGACGCTGGTCGCGGAAGTCGACGTAGACAATCCCGAAACGTTGCGTGTAGCCTTCGGCCCATTCGAAATTGTCGAGCAGGCTCCAGCAGTGATACGCGCGAACGTTGGCGCCAGCTTTGATCGAGCGTCCTAGCGCGCTCAAGTAGCCGCGCAGGAATTCCACCTTGCGCTGATCGGGAACGGCACCGTGCGCATCGGGCGCATCGAGATACGACGCACCATTTTCTGTGATCTCGATGACAGGCTTGTTGTAGTCGTTGGTAATGCGCATAACCAAGGCGTAGAAACCATCGGGCCAGGCTTCCCAACCCATATCAGTTCGTACGCCGTCTGTACCGCGTTCGTCAGAGACACCGAGATACGCACGCGCGGAGTTCGTTCCAACGGGAGCGGCGGCAATGACGGTCCGCTGGTAATAGTTGATGCCGATAAAATCGAGTGGCGCTTTCACCAGTTCCATGTCACCGGGTTTCACACCCATGGCATCCAGAGGATTTCCGCCCGGAAACGCTGGGGGATAGCTGCCCTTGAGCGCGGGATCGAGAAACCATACATTGGTGAGCCCGTGCGCGCGTTCCGCAGCGGCTCTATCTTCGGCCGAGTTCGTTGCAGGTTCGCAGTGCGTCATGCTGAAGGCCGTACCTACTTGCAATTTGGGGTTGATCGCCTTGATGGCGCGGAAAGCCGCACCCTGCGAAAGATTGACGACGTGGCTCGCGCGCAAAAATTCTCCAACATTTTTGTGCGAAGGAGCGTGCACCCCCCACGCGTAGCCGAGCATGGTGAAGACCCACGGCTCGTTGAAGATGCACCAGTGATTGACGCGATCGCCGAGCGCGCGAACTACGATGTCGGAATATTCGCTGAAGCGTCCGACCATATCACGATTGGGCCAGCCACCTTTGTCCTCGAGAGCCTGCGGCAAATCCCAATGGTAGATTGTGGCCAGGGGACGAATGCTCGCGTGATGAAGTTCGTCGGCGAGGCGCTTGTAATAATCCAAACCTTTTTCGTTTGGCTTGCCGATGCCGTCGGCTTGAATGCGCGGCCAGGAAATCGAAAAACGATAGCTCTGGAGATTGAGCTTTTTAGCGATGGCGACATCCTCCCTGTAGCGGTGGTAGGAATCGCAGGCGACGTCGCCGGTGTCCGCGCCTTTGACCAAGCCGGTCGTGTGAGAGAAACGGTCCCAGATGGATTCACCTTTGCCGTCTTCCTTCCACGCGCCTTCAATTTGATAAGCCGCCGTGGCAGCACCCCACAGGAAGCCCTTCGGGAATTGAACTGGAGCGAAAGGGGTCGCGGTATCGGCCACCATACCGAGTCCCCGCGCCGAAGGGGGAAGCGAAGAGAGAGCCGTGGCGCCAATCATGCCGCCCACAAATTCACGACGCGAGATTCCCAGAGCTTGGCGAGCAGCCATCGAGGTTCTCCTTGTGATTGCCTATAGAAAATCGTTTAACTATTGATTGGCTCGGTTTTGCCGGAAGAATAGTACCTCAAAGATGAGCAGAATTGCACCTATGGTGATGGCGGAATCGGCGACGTTGAAAGCCGGCCAGCGGTAGCTGCCGAGGAACACTTCGAGGAAGTCAGTGACCGCGCCGTGGAGGATGCGGTCTGTCAGATTGCCCGTGGCGCCGCCAAGTAGTAGCGCGAGACCCGTGGCGTTCAAGGCGCTGAGATTTGGACTGGCAACCAGCAGCCAGGCAATAATGCAGGTGATCGCCAGAGCGCCAATGATGAGAAGGATGCGCAGTGCGGCGGAAGAGGAGTTGGCAAAAATGCTGAAAGCGATGCCGGGATTTTGACTGTGAACGAGATAGATGAAATTGTGAACGACTTCGTGGCGCCAGGAGAGGGAAGTTTGCGTTTCGATCCAGGCTTTCGTGGCGCGGTCGAGAAAGACGACGGCTAGCGAGAGCCACACCCAGCCGAGGCGGGCAGGGAATTTCACAGTCGCAATCCCAGTGGGCGATCGAGATTCTGTGCCACGGCTTCTGAGGAATGGCTTGCGGGCAAGGGCATGGGCTTAGCTTGTCGCTGGTGCTGCCGCGCCGCCTTCGATTTCGGCTATGGCTTCGCTGCAGCGGTCGCAGATTGTTGGGTAGCGCTGATTTTCGCCAACGTGCGTCGAATAGTTCCAGCAGCGATCACACTTTTTGCCATCGGCGCGTTGCACGGTGACTTCCAGGCTCGGTACGGCGTCGCTGGTAAACTCGCCCTTGCCCGCACGGAAGAGGTCGACTTGCGAAACGATGAACAAGCCAGGCAATTGCGGCAGATAGTGTTTGAGCTTGGATTTCAATTCGAGATCGGCATTCAGAAGAATTTTTGCTTCGAGGCCGGAATTGACGAGCTTCTTTTCGTTGCGCGCCACTTCGAGCGCTCTCAGAACCTCGCCGCGAACCTTCCCGAGAAGATCCCAAACCGACACCTTGTCCCTCGGCAACCCGGTACGCAATTCTTCTTCGGTTGGGAACACGGAAATGTGAACGCTGTCCGGCTCACTGGCAGCGTTCGGCAAGAATTTCCAGAGTTCCTCGGCGGTAAAAACGAGAATCGGAGTCATTAACCGAATGAGAGCGCTCGAGATTTTCCAAACCGCAGTTTGTGCGGAGCGACGTGATTTGCTGTTGGGCGCTTTGGTGTAAAGCCGATCCTTTAGCACGTCGTAATAAAAGGCACTGAGATCGACGACGCAATAATCGTGGATCGCGTGATAGATGCGGTGGAATTCGTAGGCGCCATACCACTCGCGGCAGCGCTTGACGAGATCGGCGGTGCGTTCGAGCATCCAACGATCCATCTCTTCCAGTTCGTCGTTGGGCAATGCGTGACGGGTGGGATCGAACTCGTTGAGATTGCCCAGGGCGAACCGGAAAGTATTGCGGATTTTGCGATAGGCTTCGCTGAGCTGGGTCATGACGCGATCGCTCATCTTCACGTCGGCTTGGTATTCCTGAGATGCGACCCACAAGCGAAGCAAATCCGCGCCCCACTTTTCACAGATTTCTGAGGGAAGAACAATGTTGCCAAGGGACTTCGACATCGGACGGCCTTGTTCGTCAAGCGTCCAACCATGAGTGACTACGCTGCGATAGGGGGGCTTGTCCTTAATGCCGATACCGATCAGCAACGAACTGTGAAACCAGCCGCGGTACTGGTCCGGGCCTTCGAGGTAAACGTCGGCAGGCCACTCATCGCCATGGAGCACGGCGAAGCTGGATGAGCCAGCGTCGAACCACACGTCGAGGATGTCGTGCTCTTTGCGCCATTTGGAACTACCGCAACAACAGTTTGTTCCGGCAGGAAGTAACTCTTCCGCAGAGTGCTTGTACCACGCATCGGCGCCTTCTTCGGCAAACCAACGCAATACCCCGCGCAGGGCCTTGAAATCGTCGAGCTGTTTGCCGCAGCCTTCGCAAAAGAAAACGATGATCGGAACGCCCCAGAAACGCTGGCGAGAAACGCACCAGTCCGGACGCTTCTCGATCATCTCGTAGATCCGGTCTTCACCCCACGAGGGAATCCACTTCACTTTGTGAATTTCTTCCAGAGTTTCTTCGCGCAACGTCTTTGTTCGGCCGTGAGCGGCTTGGTCCATCTTGATGAACCACTGCTCGGTGGCGCGGAAGATAACCGGATTGTGGCAGCGCCAACAATGCGGGTAGCTGTGCGTGTAGGCGTGATGGCCAAGCAACGCACCGTGATCGCCAAGAAGTTTGACGATGAGGGGATTCGCGGTGAAAACGTCTTTACCCCTATATTCCGGCAAACCTTCGAGGTAAACGCCCTGGTCGTCGAGCGGTGCGTATATTTCGAGGCCGTATTTTTGGCCGGAGAGGAAGTCGTCGGAACCGTGACCTGGAGCAGTGTGCACGATACCGCTCCCTTGATCGAGGGTGACGTAATCTGCGAGAATGCCCGGCACTTCGATCGGCAAAAACGGGTGCTGAAATTTCACGCCTTCGAACTGGCGGCCTTGGTACGTTTCAATTATATCGGCTTGCTTGATCTGGCAATCGGCTGCTAGAGCCGCTAAGCGATCCGCCGCTAGCAACAGCTTGCCCTTTTCGGTTTGCACGACGACGTAATCAAAATCTGGATGAAATGCCAAGGCCCGATTGTGAGGAAGCGTCCAGGGCGTGGTGGTCCAGATAACCCCCGATACGTCGGTGCCGCCAGTCGCAGCATCACCGCTACCACCGCCCACAACTTTAAACGTAACCCAGACGGAAGGGCTGGTGTGGTCTTCGTATTCCACTTCAGCTTCGGCCAGCGCGGTGTTGTCGTGAATGCACCAGTAAACAGGCTTGCGTCCGCGGTACACATAGCCCTTTTCCATAAAGTCGAGAAGGTTGCCCGCGATTACGGTTTCATAGGAAAGACTCATCGTGAGGTATGGATCGTTCCAGCGGCCGAAAACACCGAGCCGCTGGAAGTCCCGTTTGTGCTGTTCGACGTAGCGGGTCGCGTAGTCGCGGCAACGCTGGCGAAATTCGGCGGGAGAAACCTTGCCCTTGCCGCCCAATTCCTTTTCAACTTGTGTTTCAATCGGCAGCCCGTGGCAGTCCCATCCAGGCACGTAGGGCGCATAGTGGCCCGCCATGCTTTTGGATTTGACGATGAGGTCCTTCAAGATTTTATTCAGGCCGGTGCCGAGATGGATTGTGCCGGTCGGATACGGGGGGCCATCATGAAGGACAAAAAGAGGTTTGCCTTCGCGAGCATCGAGAATGCGCTGGTATAGGTTTGCCCCCTGCCAGGCCGCAAGTTGCTTCGGTTCATTCAGCGGTAAGCTGGCTTTCATGGGAAAATCAGTTTTGGGGAGATTCAGAGTCTTCTTCAGTTCCAGCGGTTCAGACATGAGGCAGTATATTATGGTCCCTTCTACGCCAGCCAATCCGCCAGTGCCGGAAAGGTCTACAACCTTCGTTGTAGGGCGGGAAACATCGGAAGCCGATGCAAGTACGTATGTTACAATGAAAGCTTGCAGGTGTCAGCCGCAGGAGGCGCGCAACCTTTGTTTGCGTGTGGGAATCCTATGGTTGGTAAACCTTTTCAGGGGTATTTGCGTCTACTAGTTTAGCCGAGGGGATGACGTGGCAGATCCGATCAACCTACTCCCAGAGGAAGTACGAAGGCCCAGAAGGACTGGTCCGGAGGAGATTATTCCGGTGCCCGCGGAGGCCTTGCCGGACTTCGGAACGCCAGAAGTCTTGATGCCCGACGATTTCTGGTCCAACCTCAAACAATTCCTGTTCGAGCGCCCCGTAAAAGTTATTGAACGCAAGGACGCACCGTTTACCCGCACCGGTTTTGGCGAAGGCTTGCGGGACAATTTCAAATATTTCTTTTCCGGGCCAAAGGTTTCCAATCAACCGATCGACACGCGCTACGAAGTGAATTGGGGCGGGAACTTTGGAAGCTTTCGCGAGCGACTGAAGGAATTTATCTCGCCAAGCAAACCTGCGCCGTTGCCGGCAGGGATTCAGGCTGTCAAGGTCAAGGACATTTGGTCGAAGGACGAGAACTTCGGCTGGACACAGATTATTTCGTTTGCCTTCCACGGAACATTGATCGCCATGTTGATTATTCCGTTCCTGAATATATTTTCCACGCCGACAAAAGCGATCAACAAACAAACGGGACTGAATACGCCGATTGATATTTCCCCTTACATCTCGAAGCTGCCTGCTGGGAAAGACAAAGCGGGCGGTGGCGGCGGCGGTGGCGATCATTCGCTCACGCCTGCGGGAAAAGGGAAGGCGCCTAAGTTTGCCATGACCCAGTACGCGCCGCCGACGGAAGTATACAAGAATCCCAAACCATTGCTGCCCGTCGCGCCCACACTGCTTGGCCCTCCAGACCTGAAGATTGCCAACCCGAATATGGATAACTTTGGCGACCCGCTGTCGAAGTCGGCAGAATTGTCGAATGGCACCGGCGGCGGTGGCGGGATTGGAAGCGGGAATGGCGGCGGCATTGGCAGCGGCGATGGCGGTGGTCTTGGACCTGGCTCTGGCGGCGGTACCGGCGGCGGCGCGTTCCGCGCTGGCACGGGAGGAGTCGGGAGCCCGAGCTGTTTCTATATGCCGAATCCTCCTTATTCTGAGGAAGCACGCAAAGCAAAGTATTCTGGGGTAGTGCTGGTAGACGCGGTGGTCACGCTGGATGGCCGCGTAACTGAGCCTCGCGTGATCAAGAGCCCTGGATTGGGCTTGGACGAAACGACTGTCCAGACGATGCGCACGTGGCGTTGTAAGGCGGCGCTCGGTCCGAACGGTAAACCGGTGCCGACCCGGGTGCAGTTCGAGGTGAACTTCCGGCTGTACTAGAACTTCCTAGGCAAGTGTCACAGTCACAGGCCCTTTCTGAATGACTCTGGATAAATAGCACAGACTGCTTGCATCTCGCTGCATTCCGTGACTGTCACCGAGAGTTCGACTTGGGAAGTAGGGGAAAATTTCGAGCTGAACTCCTACCGCGCTACACTCTGAACGTGTCCAATTCACAACCCCTGGTCCTCACCATCGCTCAATCGGATGCGGGAGATCGCCTCGACCGTGTTGTGGCCTCTCATTGCGCGGAACTCTCCCGCACGCGTGTGCAGGAGCTGATCAAACTGGGGCTTGTGCTGCTCAACGGCAAGCAAGCGAAGGATTCGCAGAAGGTCCGGCCCGGCGACGTGATCCAGGTCGATGCGCAGCCGCGCCCGCCTCTCCGAGCCGAACCGGAATCGATTCCACTCGACATTCTCTATGAAGACGACGACGTAATCGGTATTAATAAACCAGCGGGCATGACCGTTCACGCTGGTGCCGGGAACCCTCACGGCACGCTTGTCAACGCCCTGCTGGGCCGCGGTTTGGATCTATCCAAAGCGGACGATCCGCTTCGCCCCGGTATCGTGCATCGCCTCGACAAGGAAACCTCTGGCGTACTCCTGGTTGCAAAAAATGACTTCGCGCATGCCAGGCTTGCCGACAGCTTTCGCGACCGTACCGTTCAGAAAACGTACATCGCTCTTGTTCAAGGTGTGCTTGCCGAGGATCGCGGCCGAATTGAACTTCCGATTGCGCGACATCCAAATCATCGCACGCGGATGACCGCGGATCGTGCCGGTCTCCTGCCCGATTCACGCCCTGCCCGCACGGACTGGAGGGTGCGAGCGCGCATCGGTCCTAGCACCTTGCTCGAGATCCGCTTGCATACCGGGCGCACTCACCAGATCCGCGTTCACTTCTCCGCCCTTGGACATCCCGTCGTGGGCGACACTCTCTACGGCGCCGATTCCGAACTGCACGTCGGGCACGCCTCGATGCCGGTGCTACCGCGCAATTTTCTTCACGCCGTCAAAATCGTTTTCGCCCAGCCGCGCTCTGGTAAGAGCATCGCGCTGATCGCACGATTGCCAGGCGAACTTCGTGACTATTTGCAGGCCTTGGCAAGCGCTTCCGGTGATACCTGCATTCGAATTGACGATGCCCTTCAGGGCTTTCTATAATCGACCGACATGCGATTCCGCTCCCTTGCGTTCCTTGGTTGTGTGACTCTTCTCTGCACTTTCCTGGTCACCGCGCAGCAACCGGCACAAAATCCACCTGCTCCGAATCCCGCCGCGCCCGCGCAAACGCCGCCGGAAGAGCAAAAGCCGCTCCAGAGTGGCTCAAAGATTACGACCACGGTGAACCTGGTTGACGTGCTGTTTACCGTGCTCAATCGCCGCAACAAACTGGTTTCCGATCTGGATAAACAGGACTTCAAGATTTATGACGACAATGTCCAGCAGGACATCCGTTATTTCAGCAAGCAGACCGATCTTCCGCTTCGCATCGGCATGTTACTGGACACCTCGAACAGCATTCGCGAACGACTCAAGTTTGAGCAGGATGCTGCCAACAATTTCCTGTTCAGCGTACTTCGCCGCGGTAAAGACGAAGCGTTCCTCATGACCTTTGATGACGAACCACAGGTCATCCAGGGGTTTACTACTGACACCGGAAAACTGCGAGATCAGATCTTGCGCACTCGCTCGGGAGGCGGTACGGCGGTGTACGATGCGATCTTTGAGGCGTGCGAAAAAGAACTGAGCCATCCGCCCCGCCCGCCGGGGGACCAACCTGACGTGGTACGCCGTGTGATGATTCTGATCAGCGATGGCGAAGATAATCTTTCGACGCATACCCGCGCGGAAGCGATTGAAATGGCGCAACGCACTAGCGTCGTCATATACAGCATCAGCACCAGCACGCAGTGGATCACAATCGAGGATCCCACGAAGGAAAAAGCGGGGAACCGCAAGTATCACCTTACCGAAGGCGACAAAATTCTTCAGGACCTTGCGGAAGAAACCGGCGGGCGCGCTTTCTTTCCCTATCACGTGGATGATCTGGATCAATCTTTCCAGGATATTGGCGAAGAACTGCGCAATCAATATTCAATCGCATACAATCCGTCGAATCACGCGTATGACGGACGCTATCATAAAATCAGAATTGATTTACCCGAGCACAAGGGTTATCAAGCAAGGGCGCGGCGCGGCTATTTCGCACGCTCGGTCGGCGATGCTAACGTGACGACCAAGCCGGCTGGCTCGGTAAAATAACTCCGGACAGGAAGAATTTAAAAATTACCGGCTCAGGCCTGGGCCACTAGGCGTGTTTTCTATTTGGTGGTATCGTGCAGCAACACGGCGTCTGATTCGCGCTGACCATGCACGATCGCCAACTTCGTCCCATCCATCGAATACGCAGCGCGCATAATTTGATCTTTGGTAAAATGAGTTAGCGGGTGGAATGCTCCACCATCTAAAGGTTGCACCCACAAATTGTCCACACCCTTTTCGCGCACCTGATAAACAATTGCTTTTCCGTCCGGCGTGTACATTAAGCCGTCGGGCAGGGCGCGCTGGTCGACGTTTTGATAGGTCATGGGCTGGGCGACCGTGGAATCCCTCCGCAACATCAACTGGTGATCCAGTTCACGTACTTCAAAGGAAGCAATCTCCTTTCCGTCCGGAGACAAGGCATACGTTCCCACCGCTTCGTCTACGACTGTCTCCGGTGATCCACCCTCGATCGAGATCCGCTTCACATTTCGGTTATCGCCGGTATCGATGTAATAGACCCATTTCCCATCTGCGGTGCACCTGGGTGCTTGCTCGTTTAATCCCGAAGTCAACTGCTTCTGATTGCTGCCATCCATGTTTGCGCGCCACAAATTCGCCGAGGCAGCGCTGGTCCTGCCCAATTGCCGGAATACGATGTAGCGTCCGTCCCCGCACACGGAAACCTGATCCGCAATGTGCTTCAAATCAGAGAGTAGCGAGGTTTCCCCGCCATCCAGATTCACGGACTTAATCGTGCCCGCTTGCGGGATGATCAGTTTTCCATCTGGCGCCCAGCTCCATCTCCAAATCGGTAATTGCGATTCGAGCGGGACTGTCCTTAAGTGATCTGGTTCCGCCGCCGGCGCCACGGCAAGTTCAAATCGCGTGCGGCTCTGAATTGCCGCCAGCGTTTTCCCATCCTTGGCGATCGTTTGCCCATCATAATTATTTGTGTCCGAGGTCAAAGCGCGGTATTCGCCGCTGGGAAAAGCCATATACCCAAGTTGCGAATGCAAATGCGCAGTATCCACTTCCGAATCGCTGACGAGCAACCCCGTACCATCAGCCATCCACCTTGGGGTGTAAAAGATACGATCTGCCGATAGGGCAATCACCTGATCCTTGCCACTGGCCACATCCACGGCCAGAAATCCACCTATGGCATCTTTCGTTGGTTGCACGATGGGGATGACGATCGTGCTTCCATCCGGTGACCAGGCCGGAACGTGACTGTCGCTGAGCACCGTTTTTTTGCTGAAGATCGAGCGCTCGATGGTTCCGTCGCTCTTGGCCACAATCAAATCCCACGTCGGGGAATCATGGACTTCGCGCATGAAAGCAAACTGTTGACCGTCGGGCGAAAAGGTAATCGGGCTGTCGACATCCTTAATCAATACCTTGGGCGTACCTCCAAGCACCGGAGCGTCGAAGAGTTGCGCATAGGCTTCTTCTTTTTCCTCGCGGCCCACGAAATAAATGTAATTTCCGTCGGGGGAAAATGTCAGTCCCGTGTAGGAGACCGCGGCCGGTTCCACGACTTGTTTATTCGCGCCAGTGGGAATGTGGTGCAGCCACAATGACTGGAAGCCCTTCTCTTCGAGCGCCTGTAGCAAATATTTGCCGTCGGGAGAGATCGCAGCCTGTGGAACGTGCCCATTATTTGACACGTTTTCGATCGTAAATTTCTCAAAGGGCAAGGTCTTCGCCTTATGTAAGAGCGTGTAGGCTCCGAAACCCGCAGCTGCCAAGACAACCAGCAATCCTGCCAGGAGCACTCCCGCGCTAAGCATATTTTTTTGCGCCGCCTCCACCAGCACGGACCCGCTCGAAGCCTTCGCCGCCATTCCCGTTGCCGCACTCACTCCCGTACCCGAAGGAGCCTTCACGGCCGCAATCGTCTCCCGGCTTGCTTGAATTCTAGAGTCAGAAGCCGGGCGCCCCGGTTCCAATTCTCGTTGCAATCGCTTCAAATCTGCGCGCAACTCAGCCGATACCTGATAACGAAGGTCGCGATCCTTCTCGAGCAATTTGTTGAGGATTCGTTCCAGTTCGAGTGGGATGCCGCGGTTCAGATCAATCGGCGATACTGGCGCGGTGTGGAGAATATTTCCAAAAATTACGGCGCTCGTCGAACCGGGGAAAGGATGCACTCCCGTAACCGTTTGATAGAGGGCAGAGCCCAAGGAGAATAAATCGCTGCGCGCATCCAGAACTTCCCCACGCGCCTGCTCGGGAGACATGTAGGCAATCGTTCCAACTGCGATTCCCGGGCTGGTTACGAATGCGGTTTCCAGCGTATCGAGCGTCTCGCCGCCCAGACTTTCCTCCTTCAGCAATTTAGCCAGGCCAAAATCCAGAAGCTTGGTCGTGCCCCGCTGCGTCAGGAAAATATTTGCCGGCTTAATGTCGCGGTGAATGATGTTTTTCTTATGCGCCGCGTCAAGAGCGTCAGCTACTTCGATGCCGATCTCGACAGTGCGCGAAATCGGCAGGGGGCCGCGGCCGAGCGCCTGGTCGAGTGATTCGCCTTCCAACAACTCCATGGCAATATAGGTTCGCCCCTCATGTTCTTCGATCGCGTAAATTGTACAAATCCCCGGGTGGTTCAACGCCGAAGCGGACCGCGCTTCGCGCAGAAATCGGTCGAGTGCCGCAGGATCGGTCCGTCCGCTTTCCTGCAGGAATTTCAGGGCCACGCGACGCCCGAGCTTGATGTCTTCCGCTTCATATACCACGCCCATTCCACCGCTGCCGAGCTGGCGAACTACGCGATAGTGTCCAATTTGTTCGTTGATCATCGGGTTTTTCAGTGCAGGAGAAACACGCTCTGCGATACTAGCCAAGCCTCAGCGCGTGGTCAATCCGTCTTTCGACTGAGCTAGAAGAGCAGCGGCTCTGAAGGGTTGGGCGAACTACTGTTACACTACACGCGGAATGATTCCGAGCTACTGCAATGTGGCGTTGCCTGTGCCCTTGCGCATGACCTTTACCTATGCCGTGCCGGTGCACTTGTGCACACAGTTACAAGTTGGATGCCGAGTTCTAGTGCCATTTCGAAAGAAATCGTTGATTGGCGTTGTGACCGAGTTGCTTGAAAACGCACCCGCCGGTCCAAAAATTCGGGAAATCAGCAAGGTCGTGGATTTGCTCCCGGCGCTCACTCCGAAGCTGATTGAATTGGGACAGTGGATCTCGGGATATTACCTGGCCCCGGTTGGCGAGGTGTTTCGCGGAATGCTGCCTCCGGTCAGGGAATTTGTGTCCCGCCGCGAGATCATTTTGACGGAAGCCGGAGGATTGCTCGCGGCGGATTTGGGTGCCCCGAAAACGCTGCCGGAGTTATCCCAGGCGCAAATTGAGTTTTTGCACAAACTACGGGAGAAAAAAGGGGCGATGCTCCTGGCGCAAGCCGCACGATTGGGCATAACGCTCGAGGAAGTGCAGCGAATGCAGAAGCGCGGGTTGCTCGAAATACGTGTGTTGATGCGCGGGCGCAAACGCAAGACCCACAACATTATTGCCTGGAGAGCCGCCGAGGATCGGACTGCAGAGCTCGACGCAAAACAGGAGCGCATCAGGATGTTGTTAGAAGCGGAGCGCGGGCCGCTACCGCTGCCCCAATTGTTGAAGCTAGCGCAGGTCTCGCGGGGGCTGATCGAACGAATGCGGCGTGATGGTCTGCTGGAGAGCTGGGAAGAGTCAATCGATCCTGCGGAAGAGCCATTTGAAGTGGGTTACACGCCGCCGGCGCACTCACTGAATGACGCGCAGGAGCGAGTATTCAGCGCAATTCGCGAGCGATTTGAGCTTGGAGAATTCGGCGTGCAGTTGCTGCACGGCGTGACCGGGAGCGGAAAGACCGAAGTGTATTTGCGCAGCGTGCAGGACACGTTGGCGCGTGGAAAAACGGCGCTGGTCTTGGTACCGGAGATTGCCCTGACGTTATGGATCGGCCGACAATGCCGGGCGTGGTTTGGCGCGCGATTCGAGGGCGTTGCGGTGCTGCACTCGGCCCTCAGCGATGTCGAGCGGGCCGGGGAGTGGTGGCGCGTACGGAATGGGGAAGCCCGGGTGGTGGTTGGCACACGCTCGGCTGTGTTTGCACCGCTCGAAAATGTAGGATTAATCATTGTCGATGAAGAGCAGGAGAACAGCTACAAGCAGGAAGAAGCGCCGCGCTATCACGGGCGAGATGTGGCGATTGTTCGCGCGAAGTTAGAAAATGCCTTGGCGTTGCTGGGCTCGGCGACGCCTTCGCTGGAAACATATCATCACGCGGTAAACGGAAAGTATGAATTACTGACGATGGCAACGCGGGTGGAAAATCGATCGATGGCGTCGGTGGAAATTGTGGACCTGCGCACCGAATTCCAGCAAACCCAACTGACCAGCCCCATCTCCAAGAAATTACACGACGGAATTACCGAGGCGCTATCGTCACAAACGCAAGCATTAGTGCTGATCAACCGGCGGGGATATTCCTGGTCGGTGCTGTGCCGGAGTTGCGGTGCATCGGTCGAGTGCACGAATTGCAGTATTTCGATGACCTATCACAAAAATCGCAACCGGCTTGAGTGCCATTACTGTGGGTCCTACGGAGCCGTGCCAAAGACCTGCCCAAAATGTGGCTCGAAGTATGTTTACTTTTTTGGAGAAGGTTCGGAGCATCTCGAAGAGCGTTTGCGGAGCGAATTTGCGGGTGCTCGGATCGCACGGCTGGATCGAGACACGGCGCGCACGAAGCGGCAATATCAGGAGACGCTGGGCGCGTTTGCAAGTGGCGCGCTGGACATTCTTGTCGGCACGCAGATGCTGGCAAAGGGCCACGATTTTCAGCGTGTGACAATTGTGGGCGTGATCTCCGCGGATTCTTCCCTGAGCATGCCGGATTTTCGTGCGGCCGAGCGAACGTTTCAGTTGCTAACACAGGTTGCCGGCCGCGCCGGCCGTGGTGATTTGCCGGGCCGTGTGCTGATTCAGACTTTTTATCCGGAGCACTACGCAATTCAGGACGCGGTGCAACAGGACTATCTTTCCTTCTATGAGCGGGAACTGAATTTTCGGCGGATGATGAACTACCCACCATTCACTTCGCTGGCCAACGTCATCGTGCGAGATGCAAGTCAGGGAAATGCCGTGCGGTGGGCGAAACGGTTGTCGGAATATTTTTCGCCACATGATGGGAAAGGTGTGCGGGTGATGGGACCGGCGACGGCGCCGCTAGCCCGTTTGCGGAAAGAACACCGGTATCAGTTTTTGTTGAAGTCGACAAAGCGGAGGCAGTTGACGCGATTATTGAGCGGCGCGCTCACGTTCTGCGACGCGAACAAGATTCCGCAAACGGCAATTCTGGTAGATATGGATCCGTTGTCGTTGATGTAGTGCGTCAATGAGATTTTTTCTGCCCCCGAGCCCAGAGAAATAAGTAGACGGAGTCTCGACGCTAGTTCGTGTAGCGGCGGAGAAGGGGTTCTAGCCGGTTCGGCTACCCCACATTGCCTCGGGTACTAGAGCGGAGCGGGCATAAAGCACAACACGAATACAGCAAGTGCAATAACGGCGGCGAATCTACGATTGGGATCGAGGGGTTGCGGATCGTAGAGAGGCGCGGTGGGAAAAAATCGCAGACCCAAAAGAAGGACGGCCCAGATAAACCAGCCATGCCACTGGAACATGCCAAGCGGAATGAGTGAAATCGGCAACAGCAGCGAAATCCAGCCATGCAACCTTGGGCTGACCGACCGCAAAATATGACCGCCATCCAGCTGGCCAACGGGCAGAAGATTCAGAGCGGTCGCAAAAAGTCCAACCCAGGCGGCGCGGCCGACCGGATGCAAAAGAAGATCCGACACATGGGCATTGGGCTGAACCACGGCAGCGACGAAACGTAGAATCAGCGGCGCGCCAAAAACAATATCGGAGTTGCCATCGTTGCCAAACGCGGGGATCACTTTGGCGTGAAGTACGCCGAACGCCAAGGCGGGAATCGCAGCAATAAAACCGAGCAGAGGCCCCGAAGCACCCACATCAAACAACGCGCGGGTCGACCGAATGGGCGAACGAATCAGAATGAACGCGCCAAAGGTCCCAATCAAAGTCGGCGCGGGAATGAAGAAGGGATAGCTGGCGCGAATGTGGTGATACTGGCAAGCGTAATAGTGCCCCAGTTCGTGGACCAGGAGAATGGTAAGCAGCGTGATGGCAAAGGGCAGCCCGGTCAGAAGAATTGCCGGATTACGATAGAGCAACTGAAATGTTTGCAGCAGAGCATCGAACGATGCCGACTGATTATGCGCGTAGGCCGCAGCGAAGTGTGTGCCTGCGAGCAGAGAGGTGACCAAGGTGAGGAGAAAAAGTCCGATGGCCAGTACCAGCGAACGCGTGGATGGACG
>DATFZN010000021.1:0-5894 GCA_035314425.1 Candidatus Acidiferrum sp.
CGTCTTGCGCTCGGGAGCGTAGCGCCCATCCCGATTCGCTTGACCGCGACAGAGCAAATCGTCAGGAGAAAACGAATCAGCCCGCAGCTCGTTCAGGATGCTCGTCAGGCGACCGTCGCAGAAGTCCGGCCGATTGACGACATTCGATCCACGGCACGGTATCGCGCAGCTGTTGCGGGAAACCTCGTGGCAGAATTTCTGGAACAACTGGTCACGGATCGATCAAAGAAATGAACAGTGTGCTAGTGCGATGGAACGGATTGCAATCGGATCAAGCAGAGGAGGAGATCTTGCCTTGTTGCGGTTCAAGGGCGTGGGCACGCGGGATGGCGGCTCGCAGACCGATTGCTGATGAGTGTTCGTTGTTCGCGGCGAGCGACGCGATTTGGAAAGGTCTGCCGGAAACCGATTGGATGGAAGCTTTTAAGAGTCATCCACGGATTGGCGATTCGCCTTCGCCGGCGTTTGGCGCGCCGCGGTCCACGGCGTGGTCCAGGGAGGAGCAAAGGATGGTGGACACGGCGACTGAGGATGTGAAAACCGCATTGACGGTGGGAAATCGTGCCTATGAACAGCGTTTCAAGCACATCTTCATTGTCTGTGCGACCGGGAAATCACCGCTGGAAATTCTAGGAATTTTGCGGCAACGTCTCGGCAACGATGAAGCGACGGAGATAGGCGAATCCGCTGAGCAACAGCGACAGATTGCCCAACTGCGGTTAAGGAAATGGCTCGGTTCATGAATCGAATCTCAACGCACGTTCTGGATACCACCCTGGGTCAGCCGGCAAAAGACGTAACCGTCAGGCTCGAAAAAGGTGAACCCGTCGGTGCATGGACTTTCCTACACTCCGCGCGCACAGACGAAGACGGCCGCTGCAACCAATTGCTTCCAGAGAGCCAAGTTCTTCGCCCGGGCTGGTATCGGATTTGCTTTGACACCGGAAGCTATCACCGCGCACAGAAAGTCGAAGGATTGTATCCTGTTGTGGAGATTACCTTCGAGGTGCGCGAAGGCCAAACACAGTTTCATATTCCATTGCTCCTGAGTCCGAACGGGTACGCGACCTACCGAGGAAGCTGATCTTATGATTACGCTGGCAGAGAATAGCTACGGAAAATCGCGAGTGCGCATTGTGAAAGTCGAGCGGCATCCCGACCGGCATGACTTTCGCGAATGGACAGTGGAGCTTTTACTACAGGGAGATTTCGAGTCCTGTTTTGTCGATGGGGACAACAGCAAGATTCTCCCCACCGACACGATGAAAAACACCGTCTATTCACTGGCGCGCGATTCCTCAGCCGAATGCATGGAAGAGTTTGGCACGGAACTACTCGCGTTCTTGCTCGAACGCAATCCTCAAGTCTCCGAAGCGCGCGTCAGGTTATCGGAAAAAACCTGGGAGCATCTAACCGTAGAGGGAAGGCCGCACCCCACGACCTTTGTGCAATCCAGCGGCGAGTGCCAAACGACAGAGATTGCCACGACAAGAAATGGGGCGCCGCGGGTCAGGTCGGGGCTCGAAAATCTGGTCATCTTGAAAACAGCGGGTTCGGAATTCGTGGGGTTTCGTAAGGATCGCTTGACGACGCTGCCCGAACTTACAGACCGCTTGTTCGGCACTGCGGTAAGAGCCCAATGGAGCTATTCGGCGCCAGTTGTTCCGTTCCCAATGCTGCGTTCCCGGATTCGCGAAATTTTGCTAAACGTATTTGCCACGCACACTAGCAAATCCGTACAGCACACCCTCTATGCGATGGGCGAATCTGCTCTTCGAAGTGTTCCGGAGATTGCGGACATTGAATTGACGATGCCCAACAAACATTGTCTGCTCATGGACCTTTCGCGATTTGGGCAGGACAACCCAAATGAGATTTTTGTGCCCATCGACGAACCGCACGGCACCATCCGTGCACGCATTCGCAGGGGAGGATAAAACCCGTGCGAACGACTGAAAACGCAATTATCCGCGCGGAACAGGTTATTGCTCGCTGCAAGAAACTGGCGACATTTTCAGAAGACAAAGGATCCACACGGCGGACCTTTCTTTCCGTCCCGATGCATGCTTGTCATGAAGAGATTGCCAAATGGCTGGGCGCGCTCGGAGCGTATGTGACCGTGGATGCCGCGGGAAATTTGCATGGATTCTATGCCGCGGAGCAATCGGCTGCGCCTAGAGTACTCCTCGGATCGCACCTCGATACAGTTCCAAATTCTGGAGCCTATGATGGTGTTCTCGGAGTCACTCTCGCCGTCGCCTTACTTGAAGCCTTAGAAGGGCGACGGTTTCCTTTTGCCATTGAGGTGATTGGATTCTCGGAAGAAGAAGGTGTTCGTTTCGGTATACCGTTTATTGGCAGCCGCGCTTTGGTCGGCAGAATTGATGAAGAGTTCCTGAATCACGTCGATCGGGACGAAATCTCACTTCGCACTGCAATCAAGAGTTTTGGACAGGATCCAGCGGAACTACCTCGCGCCATACTACCCGCTGATACGCTGGCGTTCCTGGAATTTCATATCGAGCAGGGCCCGGTTCTAGAGTCGCTTGGACTTCCGTTGGGAGCAGTAGAGTCGATCGCCGCTCAAACTCGCATGGAATTCGTTTTTCTGGGCCGGACCAACCACGCCGGTACGACACCCATGCATCTTCGGCGCGATGCCCTCGCGGGAGCCGCGGAATGGATCGCTGCCGTGGAGCGCACCGCCCAGAACCATCCTGGCCTGCTCGCAACGGTTGGCCAAATCGCAACAAAACCCAGTGCGATCAATGTGATTGCCGGAGAGGCTCGAGTTTCTCTCGATGTGCGTCACAACTCGGACGAAGCGTGCGTGCAGGCGGCAGAACTCCTCGGGCAACAAGCCCAGGAAATTGCCCGGAGACGAGGGTTGGCGTTGCGTCAATCCGTACTTCTCAACCAAAGAGCGGTAGCGATGGATCGGTTCCTGATTGAGCAGATCGAACACGCAATCCGAAAAACGGGCTGCCAGCCGCATCGCATGATGAGCGGGGCTGGCCACGATGCCATGATTCTGGCTGAGAAGGTGCCCGCGGGGATGATCTTTCTGCGAAGCCCGGGGGGAATCAGCCATGACCCGGCAGAATCGGTGCTGGTCGAGGATGTGGCCAAGGCGCTCCAATGCGGGTCGCACTTGCTCGAACAGTTGGCGAATACCAGGGATCTTCAAAAAAGGATGTGCCGTGCATAATCTTGGTCAAACCAGAAGTTCGCAGAAACACAATCATCTGCTCCTGACAGCAGACACTTTTGTGCGCACGACGATACCGGGCATGAAAGGGTGTGCTGCTATTGTGCATGCAGGCCCGGCCATCGGCGCGAAATTTACGCAGTACACGGTGGAATTCGAATCCGGCGGAGAGCTGGGGGAGACTCCAGCGCAGCGCTTGCTCTTTGTGCTCGAGGGTCAACTTACATTGGAAGTGGATGGCCATAAGCACGATTTAGGAGCTCGAGGCTACGCCTACCTACCGCAAAGCTTGCCGCACCGAGTGGTCGCCGCTAGGGCGACGCGCGCTGCGGTCATCGAAAAGACATACCAAGCGCTCGGCTCCGTTCCCGCACCCGCCGCCATCATTTCCAGCGAAGACGCGGTTCCCTCCCGTGCCCTCGCCGATGATCCGGAGCTGCAGGTAAAATGCCTGCTTCCCGATGCCGTGAGTTTTGACTTCGCAGTGAACACCATGGTGTATCAGCCGGGAGCTGCCCTGAGCATGGTGGAAATGCATGTGATGGAGCACGGGCTGCTCATGCTCGAAGGCGGTGGCATCTACCGGCTGGGAGACTGTTGGTACCCGGTCAAAGCGGGCGATTTCATTTGGATGGGACCGTGGTGCCCGCAATGGTTTGGGGCCATCGGGAAAGTTCCGGCAAAGTATCTAATATATAAGGACTGGAACCGTCATCCGCTTGCAGGTGCGGATCGATGAGTATTGCTGTAGATCAAGAACGCTTGTCCCGGGAAATTGAGGAGCTTGCCTCAATCTCTGACGGCGAAGCTCCTGCGGTGACACGCGTTGTTTTTACGCCCACAGATCTCAAGGCTCGCGACTGGCTCATGGCTAAGTGCAAAAAAGCCGGGTTGACGGTACGCCAGGATCCTGTTGGAAATATCTTCGCGCGTTGGACGGGTTCCCAGCCAGATGCTCCAGCCGTGGGCACTGGTTCTCATATCGATGCCATCCCAAACGCTGGAAAATACGATGGCGTGGTCGGTGTGCTCGGAGGACTTGAAGCGATCCGGTCACTCCAGGCCAGCGGTTTCCGCCCGAAACACTCGATCGAGTTGTTGATGTTTACTTCCGAAGAGCCCACTCGGTTTGGAATTGGATGTTTGGGCAGCCGGCTGCTTTCGGGGAGCTTGTCTGTCAATAAGGCCAGAAAGTTGGCGGACCGAGATGGAATTCTACTAGAAGAGGTACGCGCGAATGCCGGCGTTACGGGCGCGCTCGAAGAAGTGAAATTGCCAGACGGCTATTACAAAGCTTTTGTGGAATTGCATATAGAACAAGGTCCTCTGCTCGAGCAGCAGAACATTCCTTTAGGCCTTGTTACCCACATCGCCGCGCCGGCGAGCCTGCGAATTTCGATCGAAGGAGAAGGGGGGCATGCGGGTGCCGTGCTGATGCCAGAGCGCAGAGACGCGCTGTGTGCGGCAGCGGAGCTCATCCTGGCAATTGAAACCGCTGCGCGGGCAAGCAATGCGAGGGACTCAGTCGCGACCGTGGGGATCTGCACGGTCTTTCCCGGCGCCGTCAACAGTATCCCCAGTCGCGTTCAGCTGAGTGTCGATGTGCGCGATACCAACCTTGAGCGGCGCGATGAGATCTTGCGAAGGATAAGAGCAGCTGGTCAAAACGTTGCAGCACAGCGGCAAGTTGTGCTGGATGAAGAAGTATTAAACGCGGATGCCCCAGCCGAGTGTGCCACTTCGATTGTGGAAACGCTTGCTGAATCCTGCAAAAAACATCAGCTAAACTTTATGCCCATGGTGAGCCGCGCATATCATGACTCGCTCTTCATGTCGCGCATTACCGCGGTCGCGATGCTGTTTATTCCATGCCGGAATGGCTACAGCCATCGCCCTGACGAGTACGTTTCTTCGGAAGAAATCGAGCGCGGGGTCATCGTACTCGCGGAAACTCTAGCCTCTCTTGCCGCGTAGACTTAATCAAATTAGCCATGCCAAGTTCCTGGAATCATTTTACAGCTGGAGAGTTGCGGACTTTGGCATAACCTGGCTTGATCACCGAGTAGATAAAATCGCAGCGGCGGTCGTAGGGCAGGAAAGCGCTCTTCATGGCGTTGATCGTAATCTTTTCGAAATCATCGATGGTTAGATTAAACGTATCTTGGGCCGCAGCAAATTCCTTGGTCATCGTGGTGTCGCTCATCAATCGATTGTCGGTGTTCAGGGTGACCCGAAATTTCTCCTGATAGAACAGCTTGAAGGGGTGCTCGGCCAAGCTGCGTGCCGCACCGACATGCACGTTACTCAGCAGGCAAATCTCTAGCGGTATCCTCTTGTCGAGAACGTATTGCGCGAGGTCGCCCATTTGCACAACCTTTCCATCCGTTACGGTTATGTCATCGACCAATCGTGTTCCGTGCCCGATACGGTGCGCTCCGCAGTATTGGATGGCCTGCCAGATCGATTCTTTTCCAAATCCCTCCCCAGCATGAATCGTGATATTAAAATTCTGTCGTTGGATATAATGAAACGCATCGACGTGCTTCTTCGGAGGATACCCGCCTTCCTCACCTGCCAAATCAAAACCCACAACTCCCCGTTCTCGGAAATCAACGGCAAGTTCTGCCATTTCCAGTGAAACGTCCATATTTCGCATCGCGCAAATGATTAAGCCCGAGGAAATTCC